>DASSPO010000219.1:0-6017 GCA_035699585.1 Bauldia sp. | reverse complement strand
GGACGAGAAATTCGCCCATGACATCTGGTACGTCGACCATTGGAACTTCGTGCTGGACTTGCGGATCCTCGTCTTGAGTGCGCTTTCCGTGTTCAGGCGCCACGGAATCGCGGCGGAGGGCTCCGCCACCATGCCGGAGTTCATTGGTTCCGCTAGGGATGATCGCACGGATCCGAACCCGTAAGCACGAGCAGGCTTTGGGCGCCTCAGCCGATGATCACGTGATGGGCCTGATCACGACTTCTGCGCTGTCCGCTCGGAAGCAACAGCGCGAGACAAGCTCCAAACAGGGCCGCAATAGCAGTCATACGCAGCGGATAATCAACAAGGCTGTGCGCCAAAATCGCCGCTGAAGCTATGGTTGCGGCCTTTGCGAACTGGCTGCTCGAGCGGGTCCGCCAAACCCGGATCACCTGTCTTGTCCACCAGACAAGGAATGCCAACAGGAGCAAGAGTCCCGGAAGCCCGAGCTCAAGCACCAGTTCCAGATAGTCGTTGTGCGCATGGTTGACGTAAGTTCGATCCACCATCCTCGGATTTTCTCCGCTGGCATAGACTTGCGGGAAAGAGCCGATCCCGGTGCCAACCGGGACAGTCCGAGCGATCAGGCTCGTTGTGGCGTCCCAAATCTCGGCCCTGGAGTGGATAGCTGCGTCCGACTTCAGCAGCTCCGATCGCACCGGGCTGGCAAGCATCACGACCGAGATCGCGGCGGCGAGCGCAGCTGCTGGGACCAGGAAATTTCGCCACCTCGTTCTTACCGGCAAAAGAAACGCGCTGAAGGCAATCGTCGGAATGCTCAATGCAATGGCGGCCATCGACGAATTCAGGAGCAGTCCGATAAGTAGCAGCGCGAAAGCGCCACCGCCCACCCCCGCAATGCCTAATGATTTGCTGGCAGCGCTGACGGCCGCAGCCCGAGAAACGAACAGCGCAGCCGAGAACGGTATAGCGGCCACGAGCAAGCTTGCCATGTGATTGCGGTTGGCGAAGAAGCCGACGGCGCCCGTGTTGGTAATCGAATAAAGATAGGTCCACTCCAACCGGCCCCCACCGCCGAGCTGGAGAACCGCAAGACATATGTTCGCCAGCGCCCCGAGCACAATCGCACCTGCGATCATTCGCTCGTTGGTCGTACCCAGTCTGAGAATCGCAGCGATCACCGCTAGTGGTGAAAGCAAGGTATATGCGGCTTGTAGTGTCTGGTGGGGCGTTACTGAAAGGGGGCGCCACGGCTGTGCGTAGCCAAGCGCAGCATAGCCGGATTCGAGCCAGTCGGAGCCAGGCATTAGGGTCCAGACCCCCGGGGGCAGCGGCAGCATATGCAGGAGTATTACGCCAACCGTGAATGCTGCCAGTAGCAGCAGCTGGCGCCCTGCCCCAGACTGTGCAGCTGCCTTATGACACAGGGCCGCAGATGCGATCAGCAACACGGCGAACAACTGAAGCACCGCATTGGCCCAGGTTCCTTGCGCTGCGCTGCCCCCGAGCAGGAGGCACAAAAAGATGTAGGCGGGCACCACCAGCTTCCACAGCCGCTCCATCAGCCCGACCGCGCCAATTGCAACCGACTCATGTGAAAGTCCGCGCGTTGCGGAAACTCTCGCTCCTCGGCGCGCAACTCGAGCTTTTGCGCGCCGCATCCATTCGCCGGGACCCGAATCTCCGCGTGAACCCTTTTCGATGCCGACTTGCCGGTGATCGGCAAAAGCAGGATTTGAGCCCCCGAGCCGAGGCAGGTCATTTGCCAGCTGATCGCGCCGGGCGCGGGCGCGGTCCCACTGACGGTCATCGCGAACTGGTAGGAGCCGGGCATGAGCATCAGCGTTTGAGCAGCCAGAGCCATGGTTTCACGACCGTAGTAGAGGACCTGAAGTCCGCCGTTTCGCGCCTCGGCAACGCCTCCGGAACCGCGGGCCAATTCCCAGTTGAAGGGCGCCGGAGCGCGACTGGCGTCAAAAGTTGGGTTGAACAACGAACCCGGCGGCTGCTTCACGTTGCTTAGCTTGGCCCACACCCGGTATGCCTTTTCGTGCGAACCTTCCTTGACCAGATTGCCGACGAGCTGCTCGCGCCAAAAAACTCCCGCCTCGTCCGCGTTGCCCGAGCGTGCTAGCGCCAGGACCAGTTCGGTTTGGCGGGTGTCGGCAGCCAGCGCTAGAAGCAATCGCGGCTTCATCTCCGGATAACGGTCGAGAACCGGTCCGAGCCGCTTGAAAGCCCCGGGCGCGCGGGCATAGGCTGCCAGTGCGGGTGCTAGCTGCACCATCGCGCCAGGCAACAGCCGGTTTAGTACGCCCATTTCAGCGACGGCGTCCGCTATGCGACCGCTGCGCAGGTAAAGGTCGCTAAGAAGATAATGTGCGGCAACTGAGCGCGGAGCCCGCACGGTGGCCAAGCGCAACAACTGTTCGGCGCGCCCGTAGTCACCTTCCCGAAGAGCAATCGACCCGTACACGAGAAACGGTTCAGCAGCCAAAGGCTCCTGGATCGCCAGCCGGTGTATGAGCGCGTCCGTGGCCTGCGCGTACCCGCTTCCGCGAACGGCAGCGTGCGCGACATCGGACATGATCTGCTGTCTCAGCACGTTCGGATGTGAGGGCCACAAGCGATCGGGCATCGACGAATTGCCGCCACCAGCGCCGACTAAGGCGAATCGGAGCACTTGGGCCACCGCAGCAAGGGCGAACAGGCCGACGATGAGAACGCGTAGCGGATTGAACAGAAACGCCCCCTCGCTCTTAAGGTCAGGTGCCTGACTGGCGTGGCAGCAGGACGATCTCGCTCTTGCTGTTGTCGATCGAGCCGTATTTGTAATGGCCATAGGAATAGCCGTAGCGCGATCGCTCTTCGACAGCCTTGGTAAGCGTTGCGCCGATCAAGTGAGCGTCGACCGCCCGCATGCGCGCAATCGCTTCGAGTGCTGAAGAAGTCCGCGTCTTGCCGCTTTCGATGACTAGCAGCACGTTCGAGCAAACCGAGGCAAGCAACGGCGAATCGGCCAAGCCGAGGACCGGCGGCCCATCAATCAGGACGATGTCGAATCGGGCCGCAGCTTCGCGCAAGATTGCCTCGAAACGGCCGGTAGAAAGCAGATCGGCCGGGTTGGGCGGCACTGGCCCGCAACTCAGGAGCGAGAGATTGTCGAACTGGGTGGGACTAATGTGTGCCTCGAGCGGCTCGTCCGAAGTCAGCAGCCTCGAAAGCCCACGGTCCTCGTTCGCCGTCCGGAACGAAGGCTTGCGAAGGTCGGCATCGACCAGAAGCACCTTTGACCCAAGTCTCGCGAAATTGTGGGCGAGCGCGAAGATGGTCGAGGATTTTCCTTCACTTGCCCGCGCGCTTGTGACCAGTAGAGCCTTCGGAACCCCCTCCTCCGTCGTAAAACGCAGCGAGGTCGCAAGGCTCGAATAAGCTTCCGAGGTGGGAGACGCCGGATCGTCGAGCTCGTCCAGCAAGGACGTTTTGCGGAGTCGTTTAGGAATGGCCCCTAGACAAGCAAGTCGAAGCTTGTTGCGCACATCGCTTCTGGTCACGATCGTGTCGTTAAGCACGTCAAGGGCAATCGCCGCCAATATGCCGACCGTCAGGCCGAGCGCCAATCCGAGCAGCACGTTCATTATCGGGTTGGGCTTATATGGTGCCGCGGGAACGATCGCCGGGTCGACGATCGAGACGGGCGCCGATCCCACTCCACCTGCCACGCCAATTTCCTTGTATCGCTGCAGCAACGCATCGTAAAGCGCGCGGTTGGTGTCCACCTCGCGCTGCAGGATCGCATATCGAATGCTCCTGCCGCGCAGATCGAGAACTGCGCCCTTAAGACTCGACACCCGGGCCTGAAGCGCGCGCTCAGCCGCGAGGGCCGCGCGGTACTCTGCTAGGAAAGTGTTCGAGCGGCTGCTTGCAACGCTCGATGTCTCGCGGGCGATCTGCCGGTCCAGTTCCTGGATTCGCGATTGAAGACTTACCATCTCCGGGTGCTGCGGCTTCATCGACGTCCGCTTTTCCTGGTATTCGGCTTCGAGCGCTGCCCGAGACTGACGCAGCGCCTGGGTACTGTTAGTCACATCCGAAGTCGGTCCGCTGGCAAGCGAGTGCCGGTATGCGCCTTCGGCCGCCATTCGCCTTGCGGTGGCTTCGGCGAGCGCCTGGTTCAGCGAAACGAGCGATTGACCTTGCAGCGAACTGCCGTCGCCGCCTCTGTTAGCGCCGCCGTCACCGGTGTTAATGATACCTTCCGCCTGCGCATAAGCGACGAGCTGCCTCTCCGAGCGCTCGAGGGCAGTACGCGTGTTCGCAATCTGCCGCTGGAGGAAATTCCGGGCGTAAGCGGACGCCTCGTACCGGCGCTGTAGGCTCGAGTTGATGAAAGCATCGGCGTAGGCGTTCGCGATTTTTGCCGCGAGTTCGGGGGACTCTGACGAATAATCAAACTGGATTAGCTGGCCCTCGGCTGGCGGGTAGACCTTAATATTGCTTACGACTATCCCCGTCGCTGCCTTGAGACGCTGCGCCGGACTCAGCGACTGATCGACGAAGCTCGGCTCGTTGGCGAGGTTGAGGTCCTCAACCACGCGCTCGGCGAGGCTGCGGCTTTCGAGCAATCCGACCTGCGTGGCAATGAAATCCCAAGCGCCAACTTCTTGCGCCGCTTCCTGCTGCTCTTTCATGATCTCGACGCGCGGCGGATTGACCTCCAACGTAACCTTCGCGCGATAGACGGGTGTCGTAAGCAACGCCGCCAGAATGCCGAGCACCACGCCCAACGCGGTGACCGCCGCGATTAGCCCTTTCCAGTCCCGCAGTATCTGCAGGAGCCTCGCCGCGTCGAACGGTGCAGTCCCATGCGGGCCGTCACTTTGAAGTTCAGCCTGACCGACAAGCGGGCCGAGCTCCCACGAGCGGGAGTCCTTCAGAGCAAGATCCCGATTCAAAGCGCTACCCACGGTTTAAAACGAAACATGACCTTGATGCCTTTCACCCCCTAGAAGGGACGGAAGATGGATAGCAGCGGCCAGCTGCCGAGGATCTGTTTGTAGGCTGCCTTGAGGGAGGAACCGTCGACCACGACCACGTCACCCGGATAAATTGCAGGATCCTGCTCCTGGCCACGGCGGATGCTGACCAGGTCGAATGCCGCCGCCTGGCGCTGACCGCCGATTGTTCGAAAGACGGCAATGCGGCGGGGATTGGCATCTTCGGAAACTCCGCCCGCCTGTGCGACCGCCTGCATCAGCGTTACCGGGCCAGTGGTCGGGAACGAGCCCGCCTGCTTCACTGCTCCATCGACCGTGATGCTCCGTCGAGCGGATTCCTTGACCCCGACGCTGATGTCGGGGTTCTCGAGATATTTCTCGCCGAACTTCGCGGTGAGGGTCTGGTCGAGCTGGGTCGTTGTCATGTCGACGGCCCGCACTTCGCCCACCAGCGGCAAAGAGATTTTCCCGGTCAGGTCAACCTGATAATCGCCGCTGAGGTCGGGCATCCGGAACACCTTGACTGACACAGTGTCCATCGGGGCGATCCGATAATCGCTCTCCAGCGACACGGCTGAAGGCGGGTCCGGCGCGCGGAAAGTGCCCGCCGTGTCGTAAGGGATCGGCCCGCCTCGGCTCGAGGCGCAGCCGGCAAGCACCACCGCAGCGACACTCAGCCCGGCAAACCGGGCAAAATGACGGCCAGTCTGCGCACGTAAACCTTCTGGTACGCTCATTAAACAGGTCTCCCACGGCGACCAGCCACCTTTAGTAAGCCGCTGAATAATTCGCAACGGAGCGCCGATCATGCATCTCCGTCACGCCTCCACGCGTTTGCAGTACCCACGTTTCGCTCTCTTCTATTCCCAACGCCGACAGTATTCCGGTGCGATAAGCGCCGGTGTCGAGTCCGATGCGATTGGTTTTAAAATCGATGACCTCGCTGATCGTGTGACCATGGACGACAACGCTGCCATGGTCTCTCTCGTCGTCGAGGAACGGCGATCGGATCCACCTGAGGTCGTGGGGCACCTGGCT
>DASSPO010000218.1:0-2507 GCA_035699585.1 Bauldia sp. | reverse complement strand
GGATCTGATCAACGTCAACAATCCGTGGGCGCGCAAGGTCATGTACCCGGAAGGGCTGATCAAGCCGCTCGACAAGGCGACCTTCGAACCGTACTTCGCGAACATGTTGCCGGGCTTCGAGTGGCCCTACCGGTGGTGCATGAGCGAGGACGGTAACGAACTGCTCGGCATGATCCAGCGCTTCGGACCGTACAGCTACGTCGTCAACACCGACAAGATCAGTCGCGAGACAGCGGAGGACGTAGGCTGGGACCTGTTCAACGATCCCGCCAACGCCGGCAAGTACGGCATTCTCGAAAGCGACGACTGGAACGTCTTCAATATCTGCGTGATCGCGGGATTCGACCCCTTCCGCGAACACACGGAGGAAGAGGTGACGAAATTCTCGGAGACGGCGAAGAAAGTGTTCGGCGCGGCGAAGCTGGTCGGCGATATCGCCACCATGAACCAAGCCCTCGTCGCAGGCGAGATCGACTTCCATATGACCGGGGGAACCTACAGTGCCTCCCCGGCCCGCGCCGACGGGTATCTCAACATCCGCGGCATTACGCCGAAGAAGGGGCCGATGGCAGGCGGCAAGGGTGGCATCGCCTGGATCGAGGTGACGTCGACGGTCAACAATCCCGAGCTTTCGCCGCTTGCGACCAAGTTCCTCCAGTATGTCCAGGATCCGGAAACGGCCCACACGGTCGCCTTTGCCGAAGGCACCTTCAACCCGGTAACCCAGATGGGCAATGCGAAGTGCTTCGAGCTGTTCACCAAGGAGGAGCTCGATGCGATCCAATGGGACAGCCTCGACGAGGAGATGGCAGGGTCGGTCGAGTACGATATCGTTCCCGACTACGACAAGCTTCTCGACCTCATGACCGCCGCCAAGCGCGAGGCGTCGGGCGGCTGATCCACCGCGAAGCAACGGCGTCCGCGCTCTGTGCGGGCGCCGTAGACTTTTTTGACGAAAGGGATCCGGGTGCCGATGGCCGGGGATAACGGCGTGATCCTCTTGCTGCGGGGTCTGACAAAAACCTTCGCCGGTCACCGGGCGGTGGACACCATCGACCTCGAAATCCGCGAGGGAGAGATGTTCACGATCGTAGGCCCATCGGGCAGCGGGAAGACGACTCTGCTGCGCATGCTCGCCGGCATGGAAACGCCCACGTCGGGCGATATCATTCTCCGCGGCGAGCGCATCAACGACATCCCGGCCAACAAGCGCCCGACCTGTATGGTGTTCCAGTCGCTGGCGCTGTTTCCCCACAAGAACGTCGGCGACAATATCGAGTTCTCGCTCAAGATCAGGGGCGTGGCCAAGGACGCGCGCAAGGCTCGGGCGCTGGAGCTGATGCGGCTCCTCCGCCTCCCGGAACACTATTACGGGCGGGCCGTCAATCGCATCTCCGGCGGCGAGCGGCAGCGCGTGGCGCTCGCCCGTGCGCTCGCCTTCGACCCCGAGATCCTGTTCTTCGACGAGCCGCTCTCGGCACTCGATTACAAGCTCAGGAAGACGCTCGAGAAGGAACTGAAAGACATCCACCGCGAGACCAGGAAGACTTTCGTCTACATCACCCACAGCCTCGAGGAGGCGATGGTGATGAGCGACCGGATCGGCGTCATGCGGGACGGCAAGCTCGTTCAGATCGGGACGCCTCAGGAGATCTACACCGCGCCGAACTGCAAGTTCGTCTCCGAGTTTATCGGCGACGTAAACGTGCTCCCGGTCAGGCTGCTCCCCTCCGGAAAGCTCAGGGCGGAGCAGGTGCCGGGCGAGATCGTCCCGCCCAAGACGATGAACGGCGGCGATGAAGCGGGATATCTCGTCGTCCGTCCCGAGTTTCTGCGCTTTCTCGACCGGCCGAGCGACGCCGACAACCATATGGTCGGCCGTCTCTATAACGAATACGCCCTGGGCTCACGCATCCAGTATCAGGTACGGGTCGGCGAGCTCGTGTTTGTCCTGGAGAAGCTCCGGCATGAGGCGTTCGCCGGCCGGCTAGACCAGGAAGTGATCATCGGCTGGAACGCCGCCGATTCCATCGTGGTGCCGGACAAATGACGGTCCGAACGGAGGAGGTATCGGCCACCGTCACGGCGCCTCGGCGGGGGCCGGACACCGCCCGCTTTCGGTTGCCGGCAGGGGTAAGAGCCGCGCTACCCGTCCTCATCTTCCTGCTCGTAGGGTTCGCGGCGCCACTCCTCGCGGTCATCGGCTTTTCGTTCATGCCGCCGCGCACGTTCGGCCTGATTCACGCTCCAACGCTTGAGAACTACGCGACGATCTTCGACAGCACGAGTTACATCTCGCTTCTCTGGTCGCTCGGCCTCGCTCTTGCGACCGTGCTGATTCTGATCGCGATCTCGTATCCCGTGGCCTACGGCCTTGTCCGCGTATTCGGCAGGTGGTCTACGCTGGTCACGCTGCTCTTCGTCATCCCTCTGTTTGTGTCCGAGAACGTCCGGCTCTACGGCTGGGTCCTTTTTCTGATCAAGAACGGCGTGCTTTTCGGGACGCT
>DASSPO010000217.1:0-9570 GCA_035699585.1 Bauldia sp. | reverse complement strand
ACCGGTGGAAATGCCGCGATCTACTACGGCCTTGGCGTCACAGAGCACAGCCAAGGCTCGACCACGGTCATGGCGATTGCCAATCTTGCCATGGCGACCGGCAATATCGGCCGTCCGGGCGTCGGGGTTAACCCGCTCCGCGGCCAGAACAATGTGCAGGGCTCGTGCGACATGGGCTCCTTCCCGCACGAATTGGCCGGCTACCGTCACATCTCCGACGAGGCGACGCGCGCAATGTTCGAGGCGCTCTGGGGGACGCATCTCGACGACGAGCCGGGTCTCCGCATCCCCAATATGCTCGACGCTGCCTGCGACGGCTCATTCAAGGGAATTTACATCCAGGGGGAGGACATCCTTCAGTCCGATCCCAACACCCATCATGTCGCCAAGGGGCTCGCGGCGATGGAGTGCGTCGTCGTCCACGACCTCTTCCTCAACGAAACCGCCAACTACGCCCACGTGTTCTTGCCTGGTTCGACCTTCCTGGAGAAGGACGGCACCTTCACCAATGCCGAGCGGCGAATCCAGCCCGTGCGGAAAGTCATGGAGCCTAGAAACGGCTTTGGCGACTGGGAAATCACCATGATGCTCGCCAAGGCGATGGGCGCCGACTGGCACTACGACCATCCCTCGGAGATCATGGATGAGATCGCGCGACTGACCCCGACCTTCGCCGGCGTCTCCTATCGGAAGCTCGACGAACTCGGCTCGATCCAGTGGCCATGCAACGAGAAGGCGCCGGAAGGAACGCCGGTGATGCATATGAACGGCTTCGTCCGCGGCAAGGGCAAATTCGTCATCACCGAGTACATTCCGACCGACGAGAAGACCGGGCCGCGCTTCCCGCTGCTCCTCACCACGGGCCGCGTGCTCAGCCAGTACAATGTCGGGGCCCAGACCCGGCGGACCGCAAACGTCGTCTGGCACAAGGAGGACGTCCTCGAGATCCACCCGCACGATGCCGAGCAGCGCGGCATTCGTGACGGCGACTGGGTGAAGCTCGCGAGCCGCGTCGGCGAGACGACGCTCCGCGCGGAGGTCACCGAGCGGGTGGCGCCCGGTGTCGTCTACACCACGTTCCACAATCCCGGAACGCAAACCAACGTCGTTACCACCGAGTACTCCGACTGGGCGACCAATTGCCCCGAGTACAAGGTCACGGCCGTGCAGGTTTCGCCTTCCAACGGCCCGAGCGAGTGGCAGGAGGAATACGAGGAGCTGGTCCGTCGGAACCGGCGCGTCGAAGCCCTCATCGAGGCTGCGGAGTAGGCCCAGTGCGGGAGCCGGTGGCCCGTGTTCGCAGCCTTGCTTTCCGTCGCCAGGGGGCAAGCGCCGGGGAGCGGACCATTCCCGAGGAGACGCCGGTTGCCTTCACGTATGACGGTGGCACGCACGCGGTGATGATGGCGACGCCGCAGGACCTCGAGGATCTCGCTGTCGGTTTCAGCCTCACCGAGGGCATTGTCGACATGCCGGGCGATATCCGCGACCTTCAGGTAGTGGAGGATCCCGCCGGCATAGAGCTCCGCATGTGGCTGAACGAGGCACGCGGCGGCGTACTCCGAGACCGCCGGCGTCATCTGGCGGGACCAACCGGCTGCGGGCTCTGCGGAATCGAGAGCCTCGCCGAGGCTGTCCGGCCAGTGCCGCAAGTCACGGGCGGCCCGACGGTTACGCCGGCCGAGATCGTGCGCGCCATGGAAGGACTCGTCGCATTCCAGGCGCTCAACCGCGAGACTCACGCGGTTCACGCCGCTGCCTTTTGGACGCGGGAAGCCGGGATCGCGATCGTTCGCGAGGATATCGGCCGCCACAATTCCCTCGACAAGCTGATCGGCGCGATGGCGCGGGCAGGAGTCGCAAGCCGCGACGGCCTCCTGCTCCTGACCAGCCGTGTCTCTGTGGAGATGGTGCAGAAGGCGGCGGTGGCCGGTATGCCAACGCTGGTCGCTGTTTCAGCACCCACGGCTCTTGCCGTCCGAACCGCCGAGATGGCTGGCATCACGCTGGCTGCGGTCGCGCGTCGCGACGGCTTC
Organism: Bauldia sp.; assembly: GCA_035699585.1. Lineage (GTDB taxonomy): Bacteria > Pseudomonadota > Alphaproteobacteria > Rhizobiales > Kaistiaceae > Bauldia. The sequence goes on along the minus strand of DASSPO010000217.1, from coordinate 7,534 downwards.
GAGGTTTTCGCCCATCCGCATCGCATTGCCACGGAAGCGGTTGCCCATGTCGCCTGAGAAGCTCGTCTACATGGCGAACCAGATCGGCAGGTTTTTCGCGAGCCAAGGGCCCGACGAAGCCGTCGCCGGTACGCTCGATCACCTCAAGAAATTCTGGGACCCGCGCATGCGGCGCGAGATCGTCGCCTACCTCGAGGCCGGCGGCACAGGTCTCGACCCGAACGTGCGCGAGGCGGTGGTCAAGCTAAAGGGCGAGCCGGCGGTCCGATGACAGCCGACCGGCAACACGCTGAGACGACTACGCGGTTCATTCCCCCAGCTACCCCAACCTAATCCTTCGAGGGCCCGGCGACCATCACCGTCTTGATCCTTGCCTTGTCGATCGGTGGGACGAAATCGAGCGGCAAATCCGAAAGCGCGATGCGGCGGGAAACAAGCGGCGAAAGGTCGAGGCGGCCCTCGCGCATGAGATCGGCGGCGCGGCGGCAATCGAGAGTGGAGCAGGCGGTGGTGCCGGTCACTCGGAGCTCGCGGTAGTGTACGGTGTTGGCATCGACCGACAGTATCGAGCCGTCCCTGGGAAGCCCGGCGAACCACGCGATCCGACCCCGGAGGGCGGCCTGGTCGAGGGCCGCGGCCATGGCATCGGGCGATGGCGCGGCGACGATGACGACATCGGCGCCCAACTTCCCGGTTTCCCGGGCCACGACTGCGCGTGCGTCCTCGTCGCGAGCATTGATGACGACGTCGGCACCCATGCGCCGAGCCATCGCGAGACGTTCCGGCCAGCGGTCCGCGATGATGATCTTGCCCGCGCCCTTGGCGCGGGCAAGCATGGCGTGAAGGATGCCGATCGGCCCGCTGCCGATGATGAGCACAGTCTCACCGCTCGCAATGTCGAGCGGGTCCTGCCCGCGGATGACACACGCGAGCGGCTCGATCAGCGTCGCGGTTTCCGGATCGATATTCCCGCCGAGCGCAATCACGTTGCCTTGCGCGATCGCAGGGGCGGGGATGCGGACATACTCGGCAAAGCCGCCGTCCATGGTGATGCCAAGCGCCTGAAACTCGGCGCACAGGTTGTTGTTGCCCGAGAGGCATTGACGGCAATGGCCGCAACCCATGTTGGGGGCAACGAAGACTTGCCCGTCCGGGAGCGGCGAGGCCACGGCCGCACCGACCTCGACGATTTCACCCACCAGCTCATGACCGGGAATTCGGTCGACTCCGGGTGGAAAGTAGCGATGGTGACCCGCGACGATACGCTGGTCGGTGCCGCAGATGCCGCAGGCCATCACCCGAAGCAGCGCCTCGTCCGCGCCGATCCGGGGGCGTGGACGTTCCTCGACCCGAAGGTCGTTCGGTCCGTGATAGACGGCGGCTCGCATCAGGCCATGACTTCGGCGAGCTTCACCGGGCGCTCCTCCTGGAACGAGCGCGTCGCTGCCAGCACGGAAGCGACCGCCCAGCGCCCGTCGAGGCCGGTCACCGAGGGTCTCACCCCGCTCCGTATGCAGTCGACGAAGTGCTCCATCTCTCGGATATAGCCCCAGGCAAAGCGCTCGGGCCAGGTGCGGTAGACGGGCTCCCTCAGTCCGGCATCGCGATCGGTGACGACCGTGACCGACTGGCCCTTGATATGGCCGATCTGCATGAGGCCCTTTTCGCCGACGATCTCGACCCGGGCATCGTATCCATAGTCGCAAGGGCACACACCGGTGATGCTGCCGAGGCCGCCGTCCTCGAAACGGATTGAGACCAGCGCGGTATCGTAAAAGGCGGCATCGTCCACGCCGCGGTCTCTCCCCTTGAAGTTGGCGGTTTCGGCCATCACGCGGGCCGGGTCGGAGCCCATCAGCCAGCGGACGGCATCCCAGTCGTGGCTGTTCACTTCGGCGAGCATGCCGTTCGACAGCTTCGGGTCGCGGGCCCAGGGCGGCGGAAGTCCGGGACCGTGGGTTAGCGATTTGATCAGCATCGGCCGGCCGATCTCACCGGCGTCGATCCGTGCCTTCGCCGCGCTGAATTCGGGATCGAAGCGTCGCATGAAGCCGATCTGCAGGGCGACGCCTGCCTTCTCAGCGGCGGCGATCATGTCGTCGCACTCAGCAAGACTCAGCGCCATCGGTTTCTCTACGAAGACATGCTTTCCGGCGCGAGCGGCAGCGACCGCCAAATCGCGATGGGTGAAGGTGGGCGTGGTGATCACAACCGCATCGAACTGCCCCCAGTCGAGCGCGGCCTCTGCGTCGGCAAACGCGCGGCCGATGCCGAAATCGGCGACCGCCTTGTCGCAGGTCTCCCCGACGCTTTCGACGACAGCGGCAAGGCGCGCCGTGGCGATGTGGCGCGAAATGGAATTGGCGTGAACCCGACCGGCGCGTCCTGCACCGATCAGGCAAATTCGGATCGGGGTATCCCCAACGGTCATGGGTGGTCTTGGCTCCGTTGCCAGTCGATATAGGTGCGGACAAGGGGACGGTAGACGTCGTGGGCGACGGGATCAGGCATCACGGGGTCGCCGGCATCTTCGGACGAGCGCGCTGCCGCTGAGGCCATGTCGGGGATGAGCCCTATGCCATGGCCGGCGACGATGGCGGTTCCCCAGGTGGCAAGGTCGGCCCGGGCGAGCGGCCGGTAGGGAACGCCGAGCACGTCGGCCTTGATGCGGTTCCAAACGCCGCTTCGAGCGCCGCCGCCGACCACCCGCGCCTCGAGCCGGCCGATATGTGGGGTGAGGGTCTCGATGATGCCGAGGTAGCCTGCATATTCGAAGGCGATGCTTTCGAGAATCGCACGGAAGAAATGGGCCCGTCCGTGGCCCCAGGAAAATCCGTGAAAACGCCCCCGCTGCTCCGGGTCGGCCGGGCAGATGCGCCCGCCCAGATGCGGCGAGAAGAGAAGGCCCTCGGAGCCGGGGGCAATCGCAGCCGCCTCTTTGGCCAGCTCCTCGACGCTCGAGCCGGCACCAAACCGGTCGCGGAACCAGGTCAAAGCGAGACCGCCGCCACCAACGTAGGCGAGGGGATGCCAGAGGCCGGGAACGATCGACCGCATGACCAAGAGCACCCGATTGTTGACATCGGGCGCAAAACGGTCGGTGCAGCCGGCAAGGACCGACGCGGTTCCGGCAACGTCAAGCATCATGCCGGGCCGGACGATTCCGGCGCCTAGGGCGCTCGCCGCGGTGTCGCCGGCGCCGGCCACAACCGGCGTTCCCGGCCGGAGACCAAATGCTTCGGCAAGCGCGCCGCGCGCCACCCCGACAACCTCCCAGGGAGGAACGATCCGGGGCAGCTTGTCCTGGGCGAGGCCGAGCGTCGCGCAGAGTTCATCCGACCATTCGCCTGTCTCCGTAGCCGCCGCACCGGTGAAATGGAGGAAAGTGTGGTCGATGAAGGCGTCTTTCGCTTTCAACCCGGCCAAGCGTCCCGCCACGTAGCCGGCGGGGGTGACGAACTTTGCGATCCGACGGAACTCCTCGGGCCGCTCGTGCCGCCACCAGAGCATCTTCGCCCCGTGGGCGCAGGTCGGCGGGCAACCGGCGACACGAGTGACGAGGTCCCCGTGGTCCGCCATGCGTTCGATGTATGGTTGGCAGCGCATGTCGAGCCAGGAATCGAAGCGCGCCGCCGGCGCGAAGTCATCGTCGATCGAGCCGATCCCGGCCATCTGGCTGTCGAAGCCGATCGCTGCGACATCCCCTGGAGCTGCCGCACCCGCATGGAGAACCGCGCGAACCGCTTCGGCCGCCGTGCGGACGAAGTCGTCGTGGTCCTGCTCGACGACGCCCGGTGCCGGGTAGAGGATCGGGACGTCGACGCTTGCCTCGGCGATCAGCCTCCCGTCCGGCTCGTAGAGTCCCGCCTTGGTGGCACTGGTGCCAAGATCGACACCGATGAGAAGGGTCTTTGGCATGCCCCTCAGCCGCGGTGGATGCGGCGCCGCCGCCACTGATCGAAGATGACCACGAGGACGATGACCAGTCCCTGCGCGATCCTTTGCCAGAACGGACTGACGTTCAGGAGATTGAGGCCGTTGCCGAGAACGCCGATGATGATCGCCCCGAGGAGCGAGCCGATCACGCCGCCTTCGCCGCCGAAAAGGTTGGTGCCGCCGATCACCACGGACGCGATGGAGCGGAGCTCCTCGCCCTCGGCCATGAGCGCGTTGGCCGAGTTGAGCCGGCCCATCATCACCAGCCCCGCGATGGCTGCCATCAGGCCGGAGAATCCGTAGGCGATGATCTTGGTCCTCTCGATCGATATGCCGGAGACGAGCGCCGCCTGGCGATTGCCACCCACGGCATAAACACTGCGGCCGAACGCCGTGTAGCGGAGCACGTACCAGCCGAGGAGTCCGGTGAGGATGGCGACAGCAGCGCTCGCCGGAACCCCGGCGATGTCGCCGCCGCCGAGCCAGAGGAGCGCCCGCGGCAGCTCGGCGGCGGTGTTGAAGGATGGCACCGGCAGCCCGTCCGTGACGAGGAGGGCGATGCCGCGAAAGATGGTCATCGTCCCGAGCGTCGCGACGAAGTCGGGAATCTTGAACCGGGCGATGGTCCATCCATTGGCCAGCCCCGCGAGCAGCCCGACGAGAATACCGATCGGGATGGCGAACGCGGGATGCATAGGGCCGATGGCCACGCCGGCGATCTCGACCGCCTGAGTGAGGAGCACCGCGGCAACGGAGGCGGAGAGGGCGGCTATCGCGGCGACGGACAGATCTATGCCGCCAGTGATGATCACCACCGTCTGGCCGACGGCGAGGATGGCGGTGAACGATGATTGCCGAGCAATGTTGAGGAAGTTGTCGATCGAAAAGAAGTGTTCGGAAGCAAAGCCGAGAACGGCAACCAGAGCCAGGAGCGCGATCAGCGGCCCGCCACGGAAGAGGAGCTGGCGGATATCGGTGCGATCGCTAGTCTCCCGCCGGCCGGTGCTCGCGGGGACGGCTTCAACGTTTCTCATGGTCTTCTCGATCATCGGCCGCGTTCCATCCCTAGCTCGCCTTGCGAAGCAGTTCTTCCTGGCTCAAGTCGGCGCGGGACAGCTCGCCGACGATCTTTCCCCCACGCATGACGAGCACGCGATCGGCCATGCCGATCAGCTCGGGCATCTCGGATGAAATCATCAGGATCGAAGCTCCGGCGCCGACGAGCCGGCTCATGAGGGCAAAGACCTCCGCCTTGGCGCCGACGTCGATGCCGCGGGTCGGCTCGTCGAATATGAGTATGCGAGCGCCGCTCGACAGCCAGCGAGCGATGATCACCTTTTGCTGGTTGCCGCCGCTGAAGTGGAGAACGTCACGGCTCAGCGACGGCGGCTGAATGTTGAGTTCGCGCACGTAGCGGCCGGCTTCGTCGCGCTCGCGAGCAATCTCCAGCCGCGAGAACGCGGCCCGGTGCGCTAGCCAAGGCAGCGACACGTTCTGCGGCGTGGCGAGCATCGGCACAAGGCTCTGACGACGGTCGCGCGAGAGCAGGCCAAGCCCGGCAGCGATTGCGTCGGCAGGCGAAGCGAATCTGTGCTCCTTGCCCTCGACCTTGATGCGGCCGCCAACACTCGGCTTGAGGCCGAAGATCGCCAGAGCAAGGTCCGCCTGCCCGGCTCCCATCAGCCCGAAGATTCCGAGAATCTCGCCGCGATGGAGGGTGAACGAGACCCCGCGAAGAGTGCGCCCGGCAGTAAGGTCCTCGACTTCGAGAACCGGCTCACCGCGCCCCGATTCGACCTTCGGGAACTGCTCGCCCACCCGCCTGCCAACCATCATGGCGATAACGGTGGCCTCGTCGGCTTCGGCGACGGGGAGGGTACCCACGACCTTGCCGTCGCGAAGCACGGTGACCCGGTCGCCAATCAGCGGCACCTCGGCGAGGTGATGCGAAATGTAGATGATACCGACGCCGCGGTCCCTGAGGCGCCGCACCACCTCGAAAAGGCGCGATCGCTCGACATCGGACAGCGCCGAGGTCGGCTCATCCAGGAGCAGGATCTCCGGTCGGCGCTCAAGCACGCGGGCGATCTCGACGAGCTGTTGTTCGGCGACTTCCAGCCGGCGCACTTCGGTCTTCGGGTCGATGGCAACGCCCAGCGCCGAAAGCGCACGCTCGGCATTCTCGGCGGCCGCGGCCCAGTCGATGCGGCCAAATCGCCCGCGGGGCATGTGGCCGAGAAAGATGTTTTCGGCGACCGACAGGGTCGGCACCAGGCTCAGCTCCTGGTGCACGAGGCCGATGCCGAGGCGTTCGGCACGGTCCGGAGCGAGCGCCGATACCTCCTCGCCGCGCACGAAGATGCGCCCACCGTCCGGCGTGTATTCGCCGGAGAGGATCTTCATGAGCGTCGACTTGCCCGCGCCGTTCTCGCCGAGGAGGACATGGACTTCGCCGGCACGGAGATCGAGCGAGATGTCGTTCAGCGCATGAACGCCGGGGAAGCGCTTGTCGATGCCTTCGAGGCGAAGAAGGGGCGCCGGCTCGGTCATCATCGCTACTGCGCGGTGTAGCCGCCGTCGATCGACAGGACGGCGCCGGTAGCATAGGCCGCTTCAGGGCTGGCGAGGTAGAGAATTGCCGAGGCGATCTCTTCGGATGTACCGAGCCGCCCAAGCGGGCGGATCGTCTCAAGGCGGCGGCGGGCAGCGGCCGGGTCGGACGCACGGGCAACGGCGGCATCGACCAGTGGTGTCGCGGTGGTTCCGGGACAGACGCAGTTGACCCGGATGCCGCGCGGCGCGAGATCGACGGCACAGCTCTTGGTCAACGCGATCATGCCTGCCTTCGAGACGTTATAGGCAACCTGGCCGGCGATGCCGACAAGGCCGGCCTCGGACGAGACATTGATCACCACGCCGCGGGTAGCGGCGAGTGCATCAACCGCATGCTTTGTCCCGAGGAAGGCGCCGGTGAGATTGACGGCGATAACACGGTCCCAATCGGTGGCCGAGGTGGCGGCGACGTCGCCCTGGACATAGACCGCGGCGTTGTTGACGAGGATGTCCAGGCGGCCGAAGCGCGAGAGGGTCGTCTCCATAAGGCGTTCGACGCCTCGTTCATCGGCGACATCGGTGGCTACATGGACTGCGATACCGCCGGCTTCCTCGATGCGCTCGACCGCATCCTGGCCGCGCGAAGGGTCGCGGCTCGCGATGACCACACGTCCGCCCTGGGCGGCGAAGGCGCGAGCGGCCGCCTCGCCTATGCCAAGCGATCCGCCGGTGACGATCGCGACCTTGTCGGTGAAGCGCATATTGGAACCGAGCGCATGGAAGCCGTCCGCCGGGAGGAAGTCCGGCGGACGGCCGGCCAGGCTAGCTGGCCTTCTTGCAGTTGGTCCTGATCTCCTGCCAGTTGATCTCCGGCAGGACCGGATCGGGATAGAACTGCCGGGCATTGGCCTGGTAGGCGATGCGCGGCCGGATGTCGAAGGTCGCGGCCGGGGTCTCGCCGCAGGCGAGCTGCACGGCGAAGGCAGTGCCGAACCAGCCCCAGTCGGCGAAACCGTGGGTGGTCTCGGCGATCATCTTGCCCTCG
>DASSPO010000216.1:0-3528 GCA_035699585.1 Bauldia sp. | reverse complement strand
GTCCACCCGTCCGACATCCTTTGCTGTTTCCCTACAGGAAACCCAGTTTCCCCTCGTTGACGGCCGCCATGCGAGCCCGTACATGATGCGGGATACCTGTCCCGAGGGAGTCACCCGCCCATGTGCGGCATCGTCGGCCTGTTCCTGAAAGACCCGAAACTCGAGCCCGAACTCGGCCGCCTGACCGCGGCGATGCTCGCCACCCTGTCCGACCGCGGCCCGGACAGCGCCGGCTTCGCGGTCTACGGCCCGGGTCGGAACGGCGGCGCCAAGTTCACGCTCCGCGGGAAGCATCCGGCCGCGGTTGCCGCTGTCGTCGGTCGCCTTCGCGACGCCTTCGCCGAGGCGACCGCCGCCCACCACGACACCCATGTCGTGGTGACGGTGCCGGCCGATGACGCCGACCGCCTCGCCGCCTGGCTCGCCCGCGAGGCGCCTGAGATCGATCTTGTCGGTCGCGGCCACCGCATGGAGCTCTACAAGGAGGTCGGCGCGCCGGCCAAGGTCGCGGCCCGCTTCGGCCTCGCCGGGATGAGCGGCACCCACGCCATCGGCCATACCCGCATGGCGACCGAATCGGCGGTGACCACCGACGGCGCGCATCCCTACTCGACCGGCCCCGACCAGTGCCTTGTCCACAACGGCTCGCTGTCCAACCACAACAATCTCCGCCGCATCCTGGTCCGGGAAGGCTTCTCCTTCGAGACCGAGAACGACACCGAGGTCGCCGCCGCCTACCTGTCCTGGAAGATGCGCGAGGGCATGTCGCTCGGCGAAGCCCTGAAGGGCAGCCTCGCCGACATCGACGGCTTCTACACCTTCGTCGTCGGCACCGAGAACGGCTTCGGCGTGCTCCGCGACGGCATCGCCTGCAAGCCCGCGGTGATGGCGGAGACCGACCGGTATGTCGCCTTCGGCTCGGAATACCGGGCGCTCGCCGTCCTCCCCGGCATTGAAAAGGCGAAGGTCTGGGAGCCCGAGCCGTCGACCGTCTATTTCTGGGAACGCTGATGCCCGAGGTCGATCTCGGCGCGACGCCGCTCCGCGAGCTGAACGCCGCTCTTCACAGGCTCAGGCCCGACACCAACGAACGCCACTGGGTGGTCCACAACCCCGCCGGCCGCCATTCGGTCGCCGCCGGTCTCGACGTGCCGATCACCGTCGAGATCAATGGCTCGGTCGGCTACTACTGCGCCGGCATGAACAAGCAGGCCACCGTCATCGTCCACGGCAGCGCGGGCACCGGGGTTGCGGAGAACATGATGTCCGGCTTCGTCCACGTGGAAGGCGACGCGAGCCAGTCGGCCGGCGCCAGCGGCCGCGGCGGGCTGCTCAGGATCGACGGCAACGCCTCCTCCCGCTGCGGCATTTCGATGAAGGGGATCGACATCGTCGTCCGCGGCTCGGTCGGCCACATGAGCGCCTTCATGGCGCAGGCCGGGAACCTGGTCATCTTCGGCGACGCCGGCGATGCGCTGGGCGACTCGATCTACGAGGCCCGGCTCTTCGTCCGCGGCAAGGTGGCGAGCCTCGGCGCCGACTGCATCGAGAAGCCGCTCCGCGACGAGCACAAGACCGCGCTCCATGCGCTGTTCAGGCTTGCCGGCCTCGACGGACAGGTCGACCCCGGCGAGTTCAAGCGCTTCGGCTCGGCCCGAAAACTCTACAATTTCCACGTCGACCACGCCGGGGCCTACTGATGGACCGCACGCCGCCCACGATTCCGCGCCATTCGGCCACCTTCGATCCCTACACGCTGTCCGAGATCAGGCGCGCCGCGGCGACCGGCATCTACGACATCCGCGGCGGCGGCGCGAAGCGGAAGCTGCCGCATTTCGACGACCTTCTCTTCCTCGGCGCCTCGATCAGCCGCTACCCGCTCGAGGGCTACCGCGAGAAATGCGGCACCGACGTGTGGCTCGGCACCCGCCACGCGGAGAAGCCGATCCACCTCCGGATACCGATCACCATCGCCGGCATGAGCTTCGGCTCGTTGTCGGCTCAGGCCAAGGAAGCCCTCGGACGCGGGGCGACCATTGCCGGCACCTCGACCACCACCGGCGACGGCGGCATGACCGAGGAGGAGCGCGGCCACTCGGCGACGCTGGTCTACCAGGTGCTTCCCTCGCGCTACGGCATGAACCCCGACGACCTCCGCCGCGCCGACGCGATCGAGATCGTCATCGGCCAGGGCGCCAAGCCCGGCGGCGGCGGCATGCTCCTGGGCCAGAAGATCTCCGAGCGCGTCGCGGAGATGCGCACCCTGCCCGCCGGCATCGACCAGCGTTCCGCATGCCGCCATCCGGACTGGACCGGCCCCGACGACCTCGAGATCAAGATCGAGGAGATGCGGGAGATCACGGACTGGCAGAAGCCGATCTACGTCAAGGTCGGCGCCGCCCGCCCCTATTACGACACGGCGCTGTCGGTGAAGGCCGGCGCCGACGTGATCGTGCTCGACGGCATGCAGGGCGGCACCGCGGCAACCCAGGAAGTATTCATCGAGAATGTCGGGCTGCCCATCCTCGCCGCCATCCGCCCCGCCGTGCAGGCGCTCCAGGACCTCGGCATGCACCGGAAGGTGCAGCTCATCGTCTCCGGCGGCATCCGGTCCGGCGCCGACGTGGCGAAGGCCTTGGCCCTTGGCGCCGATGCCGTGTCGATCGGCACCGCGGCCCTGGTCGCGATCGGCGACAACGATCCCGCCCTCGAGGAGGAGTATCGCAAGCTCGATACCACCGCCGGCGCCTATGACGACTGGCACGAGGGCCGCGACCCGGCGGGCATCACCACCCAGAATCCGGAGCTCGCCAGGCGCCTCGACCCGGTGCTCGGCGGCCGCCGCCTCGCCAATTACCTGGCGGTATTGACCCTCGAGACCCAGACCATCGCCCGCGCCTGCGGCAAGAGCCACGTCCACAACCTCGAGCCCGAAGACCTTGTCGCGCTCACGGTCGAGGCCGCGGCCATGGCCCAGGTGCCGCTCGCCGGCACCAGCTGGGTGCCGGGGAAGGGCTCACTCTGATGTCATCCCGGCCAAGCGAGCGCGAGCCGGGACGACAGCGTTGGTAGACGACACACCGGGGGTAGCAGATGGCTGAATTGTCCGAAATCGCCCGCGAGCGCGGGATCAAGTATTTCCTGATTTCCTATGTCGACCTGTTCGGCACGCTGCGGGCGAAGCTGGTGCCGGCGACGGCGATCGACGGCATGGCGAAGTCCGGTGCGGGCTTCGCCGGCTTCGCGAGCTGGCTCGACATGACCCCGGCCGACCCGGACGTCTTCGCCATCCCCGACCCCGGCAGCCTCATCCAGCTGCCGTGGAAGAAGGAGGTCGGCTGGCTCGCCGCCGACCCGTGGATGAACGGCAAGCCGGTGGCGCACGCGCCGCGGAACGTGCTCAAGCGCATGAAGGCAAAAGCCGCGAAGCAGGGCTATGCCATGAAGCACGGCGTCGAGTGCGAGTTCTTCCTGCTCCTCCCCGACGGCACGGCCATCAGCGATCCCGCCGACACCGCCTCAAAGCCC
>DASSPO010000215.1:0-17059 GCA_035699585.1 Bauldia sp. | reverse complement strand
GAGGTGGCCGATGACAGTGTCGTCTCAGGAGGTAGTTGAAGAAGCAGGGCTCCGGGGGCCGGCGGTCCCAGATCCGGATCGGCTGGGACAGGCCATCGGATCGATGGTTGCCGCAGCATTCGGGCATGATGTCAGCGCCGTACGTTCGGTCAGGCGCGGGACGGCCGAGGTCTCGTTTGCGAGACAAGTGGCCATGTACCTCGCCCATACGAGGCTCGGCCTTCCTTACACCAGCGCGGGGCGCCTCTTCGGTCGTGACCGCACCACGGCGCGCCACGCCTGCCGAAAGGTCGAGGACCGACGCGAGGACCCGCGGGTCGACTCGCTCCTCGACTGTCTTGAGCGCGCGCTCGACCTGTCGGTCGACATGTCACGTCTCCGCAGCGGTGTGGGCGATCATGCACGATGAGGAACGGCGGGACATGCGGCTTCTGCGTCGGCTGGCGAGTCCGACGAGCGCGGACCCCGACGCCGACGAGGCAGCAGTGCATCGGCTCGTGCGCCGCGGGCTCGCGGCATGGGAGGGCGGTCGGCTGACTCCGACGGCCTTGGGCATCGCGGCCCTCCGCCGACATCTCGCCGGAGTGGACGGATTCGCGGCACAGCACCAGTCGCGAGCGCACGCGGCAATCAGCGACGACAAGCTGGGTCACATCGCCGTTGTGGTGAACGATGACGAGAGTCCCCTTGCCAGGTTGCGCCGCACGAAGGGACGCGACGGCAGGCCGCTGCTCGGCGATGCCGAGTTTGCGGCCGGCGAGCGACTGCGAAGTGATTTCACCCGAGCCCACCTCATGCCGCGCGTCACCGCCAACTGGTCGGCTTCCGTGGCCGCACGCCGCCGCGACGGAGGAAGCGGCGGCATGGCCGAGCTGACCGATGCCGTCGTGGCGGCGCGACAGCGGGTCGATCGTGCCCTTGCCGCCGTCGGTCCGGAGTTCGCCGGGCTTCTCCTCGACTTCTGCTGCTTCCTCAAAGGGATCGAAGACATCGAACGCGAACGGTCGTGGCCGGCTCGCTCGGCAAAGCTCGTGCTTCGCCTCGCTCTTGCGAGCCTCGCCCGGCACTACGGTCTCGGCGAGATGGCGCAAGGAGCGCCGAGCGGCGGTCGAACGGTGCACTGGGGCGCTGACGACTATCGCCCCGAGATCAAACCGGAGTAGGCCGTCGGAACGGCCTATCCCTTCATGACCCCTTCCATCAGTCCTTTGAAGAACAGCCGCTGGGCGAAGGCAAAGGCGAGGATCCCCGGCGTGACGACGAGAACATAGACCGCGGCGAGCGCGGGCCAGGTCCACTGGCCGAGTCCGCCCTGGGCTCCCGCGAGGACGACGGGCATGGTCCGCACCTCCTGGTCGTTGGTGAGCGTCGTGCAGAGCAGGAACTCACCCCAGGCGGTAACGAAGTTGACGATGAAGATGACCACGAGTCCGTTGCGCACCATTGGAAGGCCGATCGACCAGAGCGTCCTCCAGTGGCCGGCGCCGTCCATCCGCGCGGCTTCGATCATCTGGTGCGGGACCAACTGGAACATGCTCCGCATGATGAGGACGCTGATCGCAAGGTTCAGCGTGACGTAGGGCAGGATCAGGCCGCTGGTGACGTTGATCAGGTCGAGAAAGCTTTGGATCTCGTAGATGCTGATGATCGAGACGACGCGGACCGGCAGGTAGAGCGAAACGAGAAGCACCGCGACGATCAGCCCACCGCCGCGAGGACGGAGGTGTACGAGCGCGTAGCCGGCAAGCACAGCGCAGGTCGTCGTGAGGAGAACCGTCGCGGTGGTGACGTAGATGCTGTTGAAGAGGTTGATCGGCAGCGTATCGATCTTCTCGAAGACATACGCGTAATGGGTGAAGTCGAATTTCCGGGGCCAGAAGTCGCCGCGCATCGAATCGGGCCGCGACTTGATCGACATCATCAGTACCCAGGCGAGGGGCAGGAGGATGATGATCATGAAGAAGTTGATCACGACATGACGGATGATCTCGCTGCGGTTCCGGTTGAACCAGCCGCGCGTGTCGGCCGAGACATCTGCCGTACCCGAGGGGAACGTGCCGCGATCGACGGCCTCGACGGTCATGGCGTCAGTCCCTTGAACGGAAGATGCGAAGAAGGATGACCATCACGACCATCATGGCGACGGCACCGATCATGCCGATCGCCGCCGCAAAGCCTTGCCGCCACAAACCGAGCTTGAAGGCCTGGTCGTACATGAAGATCGTCCAGGTATAGGTCGGCGAGTCGCGATTGAACCCGCCGAAGATCAGATACTCATCGATCACCGCCATCGCCGTGCCGAAGCGGAGCACGACCAGAATCATCATGATCGGCGCGAGGCGCGGCAGGATGACGTGCCAGAACACCTGCCATTCGTTGGCGCCGTCGATCCGCGCCGCCTCGGGGAGGTCCTTGGGTATCGCGGCGAGGCCGGCCAGGAAGAAGATCGTGTGGTAGCCGAGGCCCCACCACACCTCCATGATGGCGATCGCCGGTAGCGTCAGGGGCGTACCGCCGAGCCACTGCGGCGCATCGTAGACGGTGAAGAGGCCGAGCGTCTCGACCAGGAAGTGGTTAATCGGCCCGACTTGATAATTGTACATCCACTTCCAGAGCACGAAGACCAGCGTGCTCGGAATGACTGCAGGGATGAGCAGGACCACGCGGTAGAAGGTCGCGAGCCGGGGTTGGGTCACCCGGTCGATGAGCACCGCGAGCAGGAGTGGGAGCACGATCGTCCCCGGCAGGAACATGATCGTGAAGAGCGCCGCCCGCCACAGGCTCTTCCACATCAGCGGGTCATTGAAGGCCTCGATGTAGTTGCGAAGACCCACCCAAACGGCCGGCTCGTCCGACAGGAACTCGAAGTCGGTAAAGCTGATCCAGATCACCCGGAAGATCGGATAGACCTGATAGCCGACGAAAAAGACGACAGCCGGGAGGAGGAAGATCCAGGGGCTGACGCCCTGGCGGAAAGAATCGGTTCGGCCGACCGCTACCGCCTGCGCCATTTCTATTCCGACCGCCGCGACACGAGAGGCATATCGCTCCATCCTGTGGGCATCGGGATATTCCCCAACCTAGCCCAACCATCAAGCAAGAGGTAGGCCAGCACGAGGCCCGGCGGCTACCCCGAAAAGCGGCTTCTCACCTCAAAAATCGAAGGCCGGCGGGAACCGCTTCCCGCCGGCTCGTTTCGAGATGTCGACTACTTCCCGCGGGCGATCTCGGCCTGAACCGCCTCGACCACCTTCTGCAGCGCCGCCTTCGGGTCGGACTCTTCGCCCTTGAGGTATGTTTCCCAGATGGGCTTGCCGATGACGAATTGCTGCAGGCCGAAAATGTGGTTCTTGATGGCTCGGGCGTTGTCGAGCTGGTTACGGACGAGCCCTACGAAGGGCGGCATCCAGTCGGGCGGGTTCGCGTCCCACTCGGCGTAGATCGACTTGTAGGGCGGCAGCTGACCGGGATGGCCGCTCGGCGTGCCGACGATCGAGTCCTTCCAGATCTGCTGGTCGTAGGTGAGGGCACGGATATACTCCGCCGCCTTCTCCTTGTTCTGCCCGTACTTGAAGAGCGCCACGCCGGTGGTCCAGAACACCGTCGACCCGGCGCCGTTGGCAAACTTCGGCAGCGGGCCGAGGTGAAGCTGCGTCGGGTCGTCCCAGTTCTGCGCCATGCGAAGCGGCGCGTTGAAGTACTTGTTGTAGTAGCCGACGCGCTGCGCGGCGAAGGCCACTTCGTCCGGCGTGCCGTTGACGCCTCCGTCGGTCGCTCCCTCGAGCAGGATGTCGGGGTTCGCGAGCGCCATGATCTTCTTCATGAGCATCAGCGCCTCGACGGCCGCGTCGCTGGTGAAGTCGAACAGGCCTTCCGATGTATAGACGTCCGGGCTCATCGAATGGGTCATCGGCGCGAGCGAACGCCAGCCGTGCGAATCGAACGTGGCGCCGAAGGGAGCCGCGCCCGAGTCCACGATCGTCTTCGCGCGGGTGAGGAGATCGTCCCAGGTCGCCGGAGCTTCGTCGGGGAGGCCGGCCTGGGTTGTCAGGCCCGAATGCCAGCCGGTGCCGATCACGTCGAGCAGGAACGGCCAGCCGTACATCTTGCCGTCGATCATGTTCTCTTCACGGATCGACGGGATGATGTCGTCGAGGACGTCCTTCGGGATGTAGTTGTCCCACGGCTCGATGACGTCGGCGGCCACCATTGCCGACATTTCGACGAACGGGGTCTGGCCAACATAGACGTCCCAAGTGCTTTTCTTGTCTTTTGCCTCGGCGACGAAGCGCTCGATGCCGAACCCTTCCACCGGCGCGATCTGGTAGTTGATGCCCGGGAACTGGCCGTTCACCGTCGGGATGCCCGGATGGAGATCCTCGATCCACTGGTAGAAGGTGGGAGTAAGGGGCCGGTCCTGCGCGAAGGCCGAACCGATCCCGGTCTTGGCGATGGCGCCCACACCGGCGAGGCTGAGGCCGGTCACCAGGCTCCGCGTGAGGAACTCACGCCGGTCGATGGCCCCGCTTCTCAGCTGGCGGAGTGACGCCTGCTGCAAAAGGTGTTCCTGTTCCTTCCGTATTGTCATGCTCGCCTCCGGAATGGTCGCGTCTTTTGTGGGAAGTCCCTCTGTGCGACGGCGGAATTGTCTTACAAATTTCCCAGCCTCGCAACGATGACATTTTTGGGCGCCGCCGGGTCGACTGCAACTGGCGTGCGTTCAGGCCTGCGATGATGCAATTGCCGCTTCCGCATCGGCCTTTATCCTGTCGACGAGCGCCCGGAGCCCGTTCGATCGCTGGGTCGTGAGGTGCGATCTGAGGTCGAGACGCGCGAACAGCGCCTCCGCATCGGTCGCCTTGATCTCCTCCGGGGACTTGCCGTCAAAGAGGGCGATGACGATGGCCACGAGGCCTTTGACGATAAGTGCGTCGCTGTCGCCGCGGAAAGTCAACCGAGGGCGGCCGTTTTCCATTGTCTTTCGCGTCGAAAGCCAAACCTGGCTTGCGCAGCCGCGCACCTTGTTCGCCTCCGTACGCTCGGACTCGGGGAGCGGGACGAGCCCGCGGCCGAGTTCGATCACGTAGCGGTAGCGGTCCTCCCAATCATCGAGGAGATCGAAGTCCGCGACGACCT
This sequence comes from Bauldia sp., assembly GCA_035699585.1. Taxonomy (GTDB): domain Bacteria; phylum Pseudomonadota; class Alphaproteobacteria; order Rhizobiales; family Kaistiaceae; genus Bauldia. The sequence goes on along the minus strand of DASSPO010000215.1, from coordinate 11,923 downwards.
GATCGACCGACAGCGGTTCCGCAGCGAGGCTGTTCATACCCGTCATATAAGCGGAGGAGGCGCGCCGCTGCAAACGCGCCCGTCGGGCGATGGCTACACGGAATCGTCGCTGGCGGTTTCGCCCTGCCACGGGAGGGCGAGATCCTCGGTGGTGAGGGTCCCGCGCCTGCCCTCGCTATCGGTCGGGTCGGCGGCTTCGCTGCCGTCACCGTCGATGTAGCGGTAGATCATCTCGACGCCGTTGCCGGCCTTCTCCGCGAAGATGTCGATAGCGGCGCCGCCGGTGACGCAGACGTCGGGATTGCGATCGCAAAAGCCCGACAGGTCGGCGACCGTGGCGCGTACCGCCATGAACGCGTTGACCACCGAAACCCGCGGCGCCTCTCCCGTTTCCGGGTCGGCGGGGATGAGAAGGATCACGACGGAAAGCCAGAAGGCTGACCTGAGGAGAAACATTTCGCCGTCCCTTTTTCGAAACATTGCTCTTCGGCCAGCTCGCGTGGCCGTTATCGGTCATGATAGACGCGCGGTCTGAAGGGCCGGTTCAGCATTTGGTTCAATTTTTATCGATTGCCGGGACCGCGGCGAACCGCCCGCTCGGCGTGAATTCAGGATTCCTTAAGCGTAATTTGCCACATTTCCCGCGAAGATGGCCAACGAGTTTCGACCGTGACCGCAAGAATCGACGGGCATCGCAGGCAATCCGGGGAGGATGACTCGGATGGCGAGCTGGTTGCGGATGGACTGATGGCGCGGATCGTCGAGCGCATTGTCGACAATCCGGCCATGTCCGGCGGTTTGATGGTCATGGCGCTCACCGCGGCCGCGGTCGTGTCGAACGCGGTCTTCCTACAGCGCGCCCTCCATCCGGAGCCGTGGTTCATGACCCGTCCGGCGCCGGTGGCCACGGCGCCCGGCGCATCCGATGTGGTCGTGCCCGATCCGCGTCCCCGGGCCGGGCCAAGAGTCATGCCGCCGGAGCCGCGCGTCCAGCCCGCCGCCGCGCCGAAACCGGCGGCCCCCAGTCCTGCGCCCACGCTGATCGCCGATCTCCAGCGAGCCCTGAGCGAGCGCGGATACTATCGCGGCAAGATCGACGGAATATCGGGCTCGCGAACCCGCGCGGCGATCACCGCCTACGAGAAGGCCGAGGGCCTTCCCGTCACCGGCCAGCCAAGCGATGCGGTCCTGGATCACATCACCACCGCTTCCCTGGTTGCGGCGAAGCCGGCGACGGCCGGGAACACGCCCCAACCGGTGACGGTAGCCGCCGCACCCGCCGCCACCCCCTCGGCGGCGCTTGAAATGCCGCCGGCGGCGAAACCCGTGGCGGCCGCGTTGCCGGCGCCGAACGAATCCCCTCCGGCCGTCGAAGAGTTGTTGAGTTACCCCCCAAGTTCCGCCGGGCCTGTGGCGCCATCACCTGCCGTGGTCGAGCCGCAGGCGCCGACGGCGACCGCCACCGCCACCGCCAACCCTCCGCAAGCATCGCTGCAAGACATCGGTTCCCAGCGCACCCTCTCGGTCCAGCGCGCGCTCAATCTTATCGGCTATGGCCCCGTGCCGGAGGACGGCATCGCGGGCGAAGCCACGACGGGCGCAATACGCCGCTTCGAACTCGACCATGGCCTGCCGATTACTGGTGCCGCCGGCGATACGGTGATCGATCGGCTGGTGGCGATCGGGGCGATGGACGCCGCCTGAGGCGGCGATGCGTGTTACCTCGGCCCTATGGGTGGCGGCATTCGTTCGGCGCTGCTATGGCGACGATGCGCCCGCCGTGGTCATGCGCAAGGGCGCGGAGGAAGCCGGCGCAATTTTCGTGGTCGTCGATTGGCTCGACGGCCGTCATGACCTCTATGCCCCGGCGCCGCAGACCGAGTTCACCGAATCGACCACCGCCGACCGGCTGTTCCAGCGCGTGATCGAAGGGGAGGACGCCGAGGCCATCCGTCGCGCCATCGAGCGCGAGGAGCGTTTCGATCCGGACATCTGGGTGGTCGCTGTGGAAGATCGGCGCGGACGGTCGTTTCTGGACGTTGTCTGATCGCATCGGCGTCAAAACGTTCCGGCGCAGTCGGCAGTCTCCAGCGCGGCGCGGACCTGGGGCAGCATCGTCTCGTCGGCGACGAAGACGCGGATCAGGGCCAGGCCCTCCTCGATGGGCAGCTCTATCACGATCGACGTTTCGAGTGCCTCGGGGGGATCCTGCCGGAGCTGGGCCATCTGCACGGGCGTGATCACGGTGAGGTCGAGCTGCGCCCGGTCGGCGGAGCGGTCGTTCAGGCTATAGGCGTTGCGTCCGCGGCGGTCGAAGATGGCTATCGACCAGTAGTCGTCGAGCAGCGATGCGCGGATCCGCACCGGCCCATCCTCGAGCGAGAAACGGCACACCGAGTAAAGCAGGCGCGGATCGAGCGAGGCGAGCGGCTCCGCGCCCGGCTCAGCCTGGGGGACGATATGGAAAGCGCCGGCACGTCCGAAGCGGCGCATTTCGGCCCATGCGTCGTTTGTGGCAAAGAGCGGGACCATGAGCACCGTGGCGATGTGAATGATGCCGGCCAGCATCAATCCGCCCGCGACGAAGAGGAGGGTGCGTCTCATCGGCAGGCCTCGCGAATGATGCTCGGCATCACCGTATCCGATGCGGAGGCCCCGGTGGTCAGCGGTGTGTCGTAGAGGCGAAAGATCAGGCTGAACGGCCCGTCGGTCGAGATCGGCAGCCAATTGCCGGGTTGAACCTCGCTCGACACGCTGATGACGAAACTGCCGTCGATCCGGCGAAGTATCTCGCGCGAGTGGAAGCCGCTTCGCCGCGCGGCATTGGCCATGAGACGGCCGTTTTCGTCATAGGCGGTCAGCGTCCACAGCCGCGCCGCCGGCGTCTGCCCGTCGATTCGATAAATGCATCGGCCGGAAAGGGGCAAACCTTCCTGGTCGGCCACGGCCGTGAAGGCGAGACCCTCGCCAGCGCCGAGAGGCACCTCCCCGGTCCGGGCCAGCCGGGCGATCGAGTACGGGTCGGCATCAGGACTGCCGGCTCCCGGCCACGCTTCCCATGGCCCGACCGATATCCCGCCGAAGAGAAAGCCGCGATCGACCGCGTACCAGGCGCTGGCGAAGCCGATCACGGCGGCGATCGCGACGGCGATCGCAATGTCGATCAGGAGGCGCAACGACCGTTTGTCCCGATGCCGCTTCGTGAGCGCATGGGGCTACGACGGGCCGTGGGCGGACGCAAGCCCGCTACCGGGCCTCGATTTGAACGGCGGGAGAATTGGCGGCCGGCGTCGCGGCCACGGCAAGCGGCGAAGGCGGGCCGAGATCGGCTACCGGCTCGAGTTTCGACGAGGAACGGAGAAGCTTCTCGATCTGCAGCAGCCGGGTCGTGGTGAGCGCGGAAAGGACGCTCGTCGGGCGCGCGCCGGCCGGATCGGGCTCCTCGGTTTCCGGCGCCTCCGCCACCACCTCCTCCTCGGGAACCACCGGCGCCTCGGGTTCGACAAACGGGATTGGTTTGATGTCGATGCCGGTATGGGCGAAGGTCATCAGCTTGTTCCAGACCATGGCGGGCAACACGCCTCCGGTGAGACGTCGGGTCGGGGCATAGCCGTCGTTACCCATCCAAACGGCGGCCGTATAATTTCCGGTGTATCCGACGAACCAGGCGTCGCGGTAGGCCGAGGTGGTGCCGGTCTTGCCGGCCGTACGGATGCCCTCGAGTTTCGCCCGGCGACCGGTGCCCCATTCAGGGACCTGGGAGAGGATCGTGTTCATTGCCGCAACCGTGGTGTCGTCGAGGACGCGCTCGGCCGGCGCTGCATCCTTCCGCCGGTCGTAAAGGATCTCGCCGGTGCTCGACATGATCTGGGTGAAGGCATAGGGCGTCGCCTTGTACCCGCCATTGGCGAACACCGAATAGGCCGACGCCATGTCGAGGACAGTGACCTCCGAAGCGCCAAGCGGAAGCGAGCGCGTGATGCGAAGCTCGGTGCGCAGCCCCATAGCGCGGGCGACCTCGACGATCTTGTCCCGGCCGATCGCCTGGGCGAGACGCACCGGAATCGTGTTGATCGACTTGACCAGGGCAGTGGTCAGCGACATCGCCCCCGAGTAGCCGCCGGAGTAGTTCCGGGGACACCAGTTGCCGATGCAGATCGGCGCGTCGCGAACCACGCTCTCCGGCGTGTAGCCGTTCATCATCGCCGTGGCATAGACGAACGGCTTGAAAGACGAGCCCGGTTGCCGGAGGGCGTCGGTCGCGCGATTGAACTGGCTTTCGCCGTAGTCACGTCCGCCGACCATCACCCGCACCGCACCGTCGGTGTCCATCGCGACCAGGGCCGCCTGCTTGACCCGGAAAGCGTCGGCCTGTTCGCGCATCACCATCTCGATCGCTTCCTCGGCCGATTTCTGCATCGCAAGGTCGATGGTGCTCTTGACGATCAGGTTGCGGTCGCCGGACAGGCGCAGGTCCTTCACCTCTTCGTACGCCCAGTCCATGAAATAGTCCGGCGATCCGGCGCCGGCCGCCTGTTCGATCACGTCCGCCGGCTTCCGTCGCGCCCCGATCACCTGGCCTTCGGTGACGAAACCGGCCTGCACCATGTTGGACAGGACCTCGTTGGCACGGGCGCGGGCGGCGGGAAGATTGACATGCGGCGCATAGCGGGCCGGGGCCTTGAAGAGGCCCGCAAGCAACGCGGCTTCGGCAAGGTTCACGTCCTTGACCGACTTGCCGAAATAGAACTCGGACGCGGCCTCCACCCCGAAATTTCCACCGCCCATGTAGGCGCGGTCGAGATAGAGCTTCAGGATCTCGTCCTTCGACAGGTTTGCCTCCAGCCAGAGGGCAAGGAAGGCTTCCTTGATCTTGCGTTCGATGGTCCGTTCGTTCGACAGGAAAAGGTTCTTGGCGAGCTGTTGCGAGATCGACGACCCTCCCTGCACCACGGAATTGGCGCGCACGTTCTCGCCAAGGGCGCGCAGGGTCCCAAGGACGTCGATACCGAAATGCTCGTAGAATCGCCGGTCCTCTGTCGCGAGCACCGCCTTGATCAGGTGGTCGGGCATTTCGTCGAGCGGGACGGTCTCGTTCCGCTTGATGCCGCGCTTGCCGATCTCGTTGCCGTAGCGATCGAGGAAGGTGACCGAGTATTCGCCCACCGCGCGCCAGTCGCCGCGGGTCGCCTCCCATGCCGGCAAGGCCAGCATCATGAGAAGAATCAGGCCGCCCGTGCCGAGCGTGAGGAGATCGCCGGCCACTTCCGAGGCGCCGCGCTTGACACCCGTGACTCGAAAGCGGCGCATGAACAGCGAGAAGGCCTCGGCCCGGCCCGAGATGAATCGGCCGAGGCGAAACAGGCTCGAATCGACCCAGGCGTCGATGTCGATCAGACGAACGGTGCGGCGTCGGCGATTCTGGTTCTCGAAGGGATCGCGCACGGGATTCGGGGGTCCGCCGGACTATGGACGAAAGGCATCATCGAGTCTGATGCCGTCAAGTAAAGAATAGGCATGTGGGCGAAGTTAAGGAAGAGTCGGACGCGGAGAGGCCTTACTCATCGTTAGATGCATTGAGCTTGTCGACCTCGATCGCGGCACCCGATCCTCCCATGCCGGCCGCCTGGCGGAGGGCCTCTTCGATCCGCTCCTGCCATCCCGGACCGTCCTTCTGAAAGAACTCGAGCACCTCGCGCTCGATACGAAGCGTCACCTGTTCCTTCACGCCGGGAAGTACGTTCCGCCGTTCCGTCGGAAGCGGCGGGGGTGCCTTCACCGCCCGAAATGCCGCTTCGGCAGCCTCGCGGGGATCGCGGATCGTGCGGCGTCTGGGGGGGTCAACCATTGAAGGGCTCCCTGCAAGAACCTTGAGCTTGGCGCACCGGCGATAGGACTGCAACACTCGGCGTCCGGCTAGATCTCCAGATCGTCGGCCGACAGCCTCTTGATGCCGGTCACCCCGATCTCGAAATCTGCCTTCCCATCGCCAGTGGTGTCAGCGGCAAGCTTGCTATTGGCAAACCGGACTTCTCCGGGCCTGTCGTGAAAGGCTTGTCCGCCGATGAACTTGAAGCCCTGAATACCATCCTTCTTGGCGTTCGCGTCTATGCCGGAGATGTCGATCGTGTCGCCGTCCTTCCGACTGAAATCGCGGATCACGTCGCGGAGCTTGCCCTTGGCACTATCGGATGTCGCATTGACATCAAAAACGTCCGACTCGCTGCCACCGAACATGACATCCCGGCCGGGGCCGCCATCAATCAAGTCGTTGCCGGTGCCGCCGTCGAGGATGTCGTCGCCTTCGCCGCCATAGAGGCCGGCGGTGGGCGTCACGGTATTAGCCGGCGTTGGATTGCCGGAGAATCCATCACCCGGGACCGAGATTTCACCGCGATCGTCCCCGTCTCCACCGTAGATCCGGTCATTGCCGTTGAAGCCATACAGGGCATCGCTTCCACCGCCTCCTTCAAGGAGATCGTTTCCGGTGGCTTCCTTGAGCGCCGGCGTGACCAAGCCATTTTGGGAAGCCGAGAGAGCAGCGTGTCCGGTGAGCAGGTCGTTGCCCTCGCCGCCGTACAACCGGTCGTCATTTCGCGCCGCAAATGCGGCATCGTTGCCATCGCCTCCATATATGATGGCGGTCGTATCGAAGACGAAGCTGATGAATATCTGCTCGTCGCCACGTCCGCCCTCGATCGTCACCACTCCGGGAAACGAAAGGCCAAGCCGGTCATTCCCGTCGCCCGCGTAGATCGCGTCATGTGTTCCGGAAAACGACATGATGGGTTCGCTGGCGTCGGTTCCCTTGAGTGCCGGCATGAGTCGCTCTCCCTGGGCGTCACGAGGTCCTTGCTCAGCCGACCATGGGGTGGGCGAGGGGTAGATGGACAGGGACCGCAGGTGGTGCGCCTTACGGTTACTACTGAGATCGCAAGTGCGCCCGGCTTGTATTTGATGGTCGGACATCTATCTATTTCGCCGACCAAATAAATCAGCAAGTATCAATGAAACTGATACTGTCCATCAGGGAAACAGTGAGAGATGTCCTTAAGACCCGTCAGCAGGATCATCCAGGCCCAACCCCATATCGAAGGCGCCGGCGTCAAGCTCCATCGCGCGTTCGGCTTCGGTGAAACCGAGGCGTTCGATCCCTTCCTACTCTTCGACGATTTCCGCAACGACCGCCCACAGGACTATCTCGCCGGTTTTCCCTGGCACCCCCACCGCGGCATCGAGACCATCACATATGTCCTTCGCGGTACCGTGGAGCACGGCGACAGCCTTGGTAATCGCGGCAAGCTTGGCGCCGGCGATGTGCAGTGGATGACGGCGGGAAGCGGCATCCTTCATCAGGAAATGCCCCAGGGCGATGACAAAGGGCGGATGCACGGCTTTCAGCTTTGGGCCAATCTGCCCTCAACCCACAAGATGACGGCGCCGCGCTATCAGGACATAAAGGCCGCGGAAATTCCGGAGGTGATCGACGATGATGGCACCATCGTTCGCGTCATCACCGGCGACTTCTGGGGGAAGCGCGGTCCGGTCGAAGGGGTCGCCGCCGATCCTCGCTACCTCGACATCTTCGTGCCGGCCGGCCGGCGGAAAACCTTCAAGGTCGAAAACAATCGCCATGCCTTCGCCTACATCTTCGAAGGATCGGGCAGATTCCGCGATGCCTCCAAGCCCTTCGGCGTGCTTACGGAGAAGGGCGGTCCGGAGGGGGAGTTCGTTGTCCGCGAAACCACCGGTAACCGGTCGCTGGTCCTGTTCGATTCGGGCGACGAGGTAACCGTGCAGGCGGGCGATGAGGGCATTCGTTTCCTGCTCATCTCCGGCAAGCCGATTGCCGAGCCTGTTGCGTGGTACGGCCCGATCGTGATGAACACGGAGGACGAGCTCCGGCAGGCGGTAGCGGAGCTGCGGAACGGCACCTTCATCAGGCACGCCTGAGCGGGCGCGCGTCACATGTACTGGCCGAGCCAAGCTTTCAGCGTGGCGGCGTCCATGGCGCCGGCACGTTGCCCCATGATCTTTCCGTGTCGGTAGACGATCAGCGTCGGGATGCTCCGGATCTGGTACTTCGCCGTGAGTGCGGGCTCGGCCTCGGTGTCGACCTTGAGGAAACGCATGCGGGGCTCCAGCTCTCCGGCCACCCTGGCATAGGCCGGCGCCATCGCATGACAGGGCCCACACCAGTCCGCCCAGAAGTCGGCGACCACCGGGATGTCGCTCCGCTCGATCTGCTTCAGGAACGCGGGCGTGGTGACGGGGACGGGCGCGCCGGTAAACAGCGGTTTGTGGCACTTCCCGCATTTTGCGGTGCGGGCGTCCTTCGTCGCGGGGATGCGGTTCACGCTGTCGCAGTGCGGACAGACGACGTGGCGCGCGTGCTCGTTCATGGCCGAGCCTCACCCTTTCTTGCGATGGTGCTCACCGAAACGCGGGAGTATATGGGCCCACAGGACCTTTGACGAAGTACACGGAACCGGACCATTGTCGCTTCCCACCGTCGAGATCGAGTACTGCCGCCAGTGCCGCTGGCTGCTCCGCGCGGCGTGGACGGCGCAGGAGCTTCTCACCACGTTCGAGGATGAGATCGGGGCCGTCACTCTGAAGCCCGGAACCGGCGGGGTTTTCAGAATTTCTGTAGACGGGACAACGGTTTGGTCGCGGAAACAGGCCGGCCGCCACGTGGAAATCGCGGAACTGAAGCAACTCGTTCGGGACATGATCGCGCCCGGAAGAAGTCTTGGACATTCCGACAGGAAACGGACCGCCGGTGAAGCAAAAGGCGCGTAACAGCGAAGACGTTCCCTTCTGGCGGCGGCTTTCGCTCGAAGAAATGTCTTCGGAAGAGTGGGAGTCGCTGTGTGACGGCTGCGGCCGCTGCTGTCTCAACAAGCTCGAGGATTGGGACAGCGGGGAAATCTCGTGGACCGACATTGCCTGCAGGTTGTTCGACGACACGACCTGCCGCTGCACCGATTATCCCAATCGCTCGCAAAGAATTCCGGACTGCGAGACGCTTACTCCCGAAAAGGTGCGCAGTCTGACCTGGTTGCCTCCGACCTGTGCCTACAGGTTAGTCGCCGAAGGCCGGGATCTCTACTGGTGGCATCCGCTGGTTTCAGGGGATCCGGACACGGTTCACCTCGCCGGGATCTCGGCAAGGCACAGGACCCGCAGTGAGGAAGGTATTCCTACGGACCAATTCGAAGACTATGTCGTCGACTGGCCCGGCGAGGACCCCGCGAGGAAAATCGAATTGAGCCAGCGCGGACGAGCCGCGAAGAAACAAGGAGCAGGACGATGGCCAAAGCGGTGACGAAGACGAAAAAGCGCGACGCAAGACTCGATCCGCCGACCGATCTCGGGGCGAATGCGGTCGGCGACATTTCGGCGGCGCTCAACCTTCTCCTTGCCGATGTCTTCGCCCTGTACATGAAGACCAAGAACTTCCACTGGCATGTCAGCGGGCCGCATTTCCGCGACTATCATCTTCTGTTCGACGAGCAGGCTGACCAGCTTTTCTCGATCACCGACGCGATTGCCGAGCGTGTTCGCAAGATCGGCGGCACGACGCTTCATTCGATTGCCGAAATCGCGAGAACAACCCGCGTCCTGGAAAACGAGAAGGACTACGTGGAACCGTCCGACATGGTCGCCGAACTTCGCGACGACAACAAGGATCTGGTTGCACGTCTCCGCGCCGCGCACGAAGTATGCGCCGAACACAACGACGTCGCCTCGACCAGCCTGATCGAGCAGTGGATCGACGACGCGGAACGGCGCCTGTGGTTTTTGTTCGAGACCAGTCGTCGCGCAGATTCGTCCGGGCATTGATCCGACCCGGAGCGATCGTGAGTTTGAATCTGAAAGTACTTGTGCCGATGATCGTGGTGTCGGCGCTGGCGATCCTGCCGGCGCCGGCAGACGAGCTCAAGCAATTCCCGGTAAAAGTCGTTGTCGTGACGATGTTCGAGATCGGAGAAGACACCGGAGACGAGCCGGGAGAGTTACAAGGCTGGGTCGAGCGCTACCCGCTTCCGGATATTCTGCCGTTCGATGTCGGGCATCGTCATCTTCGCTATAATTCCGAGAGACAAGTACTTGTTTTAATGACAGGAATCGGCACGGGCCGGTCGGCGAGCTCGGTCACCGCGCTGGGGCTCGATCCAAGGTTTGATCTAAGTAGATCCTACTGGCTGGTCGCCGGCATTGCCGGCGCCAATCCCGATGTGGCGCCGCTCGGCTCGGCGGTTTGGGCCGAGTGGATCGTCGATGGCGACCTCGCCCACGAGATCGACGCACGCGAAATTCCGCCGGAATGGACGACCGGCTACATGCCCTTGTTCAAGCCGCACCCCTTCGCCCTGCCGCGACCGGATGACGCGGGCGGGGCGGTCTACCGGCTCAACCCGAAAACCGTCGACTGGGCGTTCGAACTGACGAGGGGAATCGCGCTGCCCGACCCCGAGGGCCTTGCCGACTGGCGGGCGAAGTATTCGGGATACGAGGCGGCGGGGCGTCCGCCGACGGTGATGAAGGGCGACACGGTTTCGGCGATGACCTTCTGGCACGGGAAGCTGCTCAACGAATGGGCGAGCGCCTGGGTCGACTACTGGACGGAGGGGAAGGGCCGGTTCGCGACCTCGGCGATGGAGGACACCGGGACGATGCAGGCGCTCACCGCGCTCGCCCGCGCCGGCCGCGTCGATCTCGACCGGGTGCTGATCCTGAGGACGACCAGCAACTTCACCATCCAGCACGAGGGCATCACCGCCGCCGAGAGTCTCGCCGGCGAGGGCCAGAATTATTCGGCCTTCCGGCCAGCGCTCGAAGCCGCCTACGTCGTGGGGAGCGCGGTGGTCAACGAAATCGTCGACCACTGGGACGTCTACGGGCCGAGATCGCCGGGAGCGGAATAGGCCGCGATCTCGACAGCGTGGCGGCATTTCCCTCCCGGTAACGACCGCGGAGGCAGGATCGCGCCGGGGGTCGGCTTTGAACCGGAGTCGACACGCGATGAAGACGCTCAGGAAGAAGCGGCCGGATGCGGCCCAGCCGCGGTCGGACCGGCCGAAGCAGGAGCGGAACGTTTCCGGCGCCTGGCAGGCGGGTCTCTGGAACGACCACCACGCGGCGCTCCTCGGCAAGATCGCCGCGGCAATGCCGCAGGTGGAGGAGCTCGCGACCGACCTTGCCGCGCAGCTTCTCGGCGAGCCCGCGCTGCCCGGGCGCACGATCTTCCGCGGCCTCGCCGGGGAGGCGACGCGGCTCAAGGTGCTCCGCGCGCTCCTCGACGGCGCGGGGGCAGGGGGAAGGCGGAGGGCGATCGACGCGGCCGTCTCGGACTACGCCGCGGCGCGGCGGAAGTGGCGCTCCCTGCTTCACGGCCTGTGGTACACGCACGAGAACGGCCGGACCTTCCTTGCCGCGCCAAGCGGCGACGAGGCGGCGAGCTTCCTCGTCGCGCGCGAGGTGAAGACAACGGAACTCGAGGCCGAGCTTGCCCGGCTCACGGCGCTCACCGAGGCACTCCTCGGGCTCGCGCACCCCGGGGCGAGGATACGGACCCCGGCGCGCGATGGCCGCGGCGCCGCGCGGCGCCAGTCGGAGAAGGGAAGGGCAAAGCGGACGGCGCCGAAACGGGAGGCGGGGAAGCGCCGGAGGCGCGTGCCGCCGAAAAGGGCGGAGACCTGATGCCGTCCCCCGGCGCGCCGGACGACGTCTTTCGGTCTGATGCACTCGACCCCCTCCCGAAATTTCGCTTCGCGAATTTCGACCTCCCCTCAAGGGGGAGGTTGAGGGTGGGCCTTGTCTGGGCTCGACCCCGCCTGGCTGAAAGCAGGCGCACATCAGAGGCCGGCGAGCGTCGCGAGCCGGGCTTCGGGAGCGGGTAGGTGTCCGGCATCGCGGT
>DASSPO010000214.1:0-3083 GCA_035699585.1 Bauldia sp. | reverse complement strand
CGCCCCCACGCTGGCTCTCACCGAGGCTCAACGCGGTACGATCTTCTTCTTCGGCTCGGTCGAAACCATCGTCGACAGCGAAGGGACGCACACCCACCCTTTTGCCGGCGCCGTTCGGCTTACCGAGGAGGCCGACTCCGTCGACCTCGGCGAAGGCGGCGGTCTGATCCTTGGCGACTCGTCGACGTTGAATCCCGCCGACACGCTCGCCGGCGGCAACGGCCGCGACGTGTTGGCGCTGTTCGGCGGTGGCGTGTTCCGCCTCGATCAGCTGACCGCATTCACCGGCTTCGATGCGCTGCAACTGGTCAACCTCGTTTCGGGATCGGCCAGCCTGTGGTTGCCGGAGGATTGCGCCATCGACCTGGCGCTGACCGGCGACGGCGTCGAGGTCGTCGTGGGCGACGGCTATAGCGGGTCGATCACTTCCGACGCATTCATGGCGCAATTCTCACTGGGCAGCGGCTCGTCCGCCACGATCGTCGCCACCGCTGGCGACACAAACACGTTCGTGCTCGGCGACAATTCGACCCTCACGATTACTGCCACCGGCCGCCACAACGAGTTCGTGATCGGCGATAACGCGACCACGACAATCACCGCGACCGGATCGTCGGGATCCTTCTATCTCGGCACCGGTCGTGAGACGATAACCGGCGGGTCAGGCACGGACCGGTTCAGGGTAGAAGGTGTCGGTGACCTCGCAGCGGACGATATGCTTGACGGAGGAGAAGGGACGGACGACGCGGTCGAGATCACCCTGCCCGACGGCAGCACCTTCGATCTCACGGCCGGAATCGTGCTCATGAACATTGATCGGCTGTCGTTCTACTGCGCCGACGGCGTCCTCCTCATGAGCCAAGCCAGCCTCGCAGGACTGAGCCAGCTCGGCGGCGCCGCCACCGCCAGGATGATCACGGGAGAGGCGACGCTCGACCTCAGCGGGATGTCGGTCTCGGACATCAAGATCGCCAGCAGTCATGCCGACGGCACTGTCTTCACGGTCGACAGCGTCGCTGCCGCGCTTCAAGTCTTCGGCGGGCCGGGCGAGGATACGATCAGCGCGCCAGAACTGACCTTCACCGCCGAAGAACTTGAGGCGATCTTCCTTGGCGGTTCAATCGAGATCGTCCGCGACGCGAGCGGAAACCACACCAGCGGCGGGAGTGGGAACTTCGAACCGGGCCTGCTGCTCGCGTAGACTGTGGACCGCGGACGAGCGGGAATCAGTCACGGATCGCTGCCGCGCGATTTTCGGGGCCCGCGATGGTTGCGGTCGAATACATGCCCGTGGTCCGAAATTCGGTGGGGCTGGTGCCGAAGTAGCGGCGGAAGACCTTGGCGAAATAGTTCGGGTCGTCGAACCCGGTCAGGATGGCGATTTCCTTGACCGACAGCCGGGCGTGGCCCGAAAGGAGCCGCGCCGCGTGGCGCATCCGTTCATGGAGAACGAACTCCGCCGGGGGAATCCCTTCGCTCTGGGTGAATACCCGCGAGAAATGGGCGCGGCTGAACCCCGACAGCTCGGCGAGATCCGGAACGGTCAGCGGCTTGTCGAGGTTGCTCCGGATATGATCGACGACGCGTCGCACGGGGTTGTCGTCATCGGCTTGCGACAAGGCGCTCTGGGAACCGAACACGTCGTCGAAGAGCGCGCAGGCCGCCTCGTAGGCGATGGCCGAGGCGGCGCCCGGGGTCTCGCCCCTGCCCTCGACCAGACGGAGGCAGCAGTCGGCGATGTGCTCCAGGGTGTCGGCTCTAAGCCTGAGGACCGGGCCCGAGGCGGCCTGCACCGTCCGGTGAATGCGAACCGCCTCCTGCCCGCTCATCGAGATCCAGAAGAACTCCCACCGGCCGCCCTCCTCAAGCCAGTAGCGATGATTGTGCGGAATGATCACCAGCATGGTGTCGCCCGGCCTCAGCCGATAGCGGCGGCGCTCGTAGAGCAGGTTGCCGGCACCGGCAACGGTGTGCTGAAGCACGGTGAACGGTGTTTTGCCGCGCTTGCGGCCGTTCCAGTCATAGCTCGGATGGTCGCGGATCTCGTAGCCCGCGCTCGTCGGCATCGCGTGGAGCCGATGCCGGCCCCGGGGTAGCGACACCGTCTTCATGACCGGCGCATGGGCCGCAAGCCGTTCGAGCACAGAATTACCCATCGAAGCACAAATCTTCTCTACTGCCGTGGCCGGGCTTCGATCTAATCGTAGCTCAAGCAATCGACGTTTCCGGCCGTTACGGAGCGAATTTCACCCGCCTCACACGGAAACGCAAACTCTCCCCGGTTCTCCCGGGGCCCGGGCGGAAACCCATGCCTGTCCCCGGACGGCAGGCAGACCATGGTTTCCGCCCGGGCGCTCCGGCGGACGCCGGTCAAATGGCAAGGAGGAGTGTCAGTCACCCAATGCCGAAGATCGCGATCATCGGGGCCGGCAGCATCGGCTTCACCAAGCGGTTGTTCTCCGACATCGTATCCGTGCCCGAACTGAGCGACGCCGAGTTCGCGCTGACCGACATCAGCGAACACAACCTTTCGATGATCCGGCAAGTCCTCGATCGCATGGTCGAGGCCAACCGGCTGCCCACCAAGATCGCTGCCACCACCGATCGGCGGCGCGCGCTCGAGGGGGCCAACTACGTCATCAGCTGCGTTCGGGTTGGCGGGCTCGAAGCCTATGCCGACGACATCCGCATCCCTCTGAAGTACGGGATCGACCAGTGCGTCGGCGACACGATCTGCGCCGGCGGCATCCTTTACGGGCAACGCAACATCCCCGTCATTCTGGACTTCTGCCGCGATATCCGCGAGGTCGCGGCCCCAGGTGCGCGTTTCCTCAACTACGCCAACCCGATGGCGATGAACACGTGGGCCGCGATCGAATACGGCAAGGTCGACACGATCGGGCTTTGTCACGGCGTCCAGCATGGCGGAGAACAGATCGCCGAGGTGCTCGGCGCCAAGGAGAGGGGCGAACTCGAGTTCGTCTGCGCGGGCATCAATCACCAGACCTGGTACATCGATGTGCGCTTCCGCGGTCGCAGGGTCGGGAAGGACGAGTTGCTCGCCGCCTTCGAACGCCATCCCG
>DASSPO010000213.1:0-2030 GCA_035699585.1 Bauldia sp. | reverse complement strand
GCTCATCTCGGAGACGTGGACCAGTCCCTCGATGCCGGGCTCAAGCTCGACGAAGGCGCCATATTCGGTGATGTTGGTGACCCGGCCGCGGAACACGCCGTCGACCGAATATTTGGCGGCCGCGCCCTCCCACGGGTCCGCCTCGAGCTGCTTCATTCCGAGGCTGATGCGCTGGGTCTCGCGGTTGATGCGGACGATCTGCACCTTCACCGTGTCGCCGATGTTCAGGACCTCTGACGGGTGATTGACGCGCTTGTAGGAAATGTCGGTGACGTGGAGCAGCCCGTCGATTCCGCCCAAGTCGACGAACGCGCCATAATCTGTGATGTTCTTGACGACCCCGTCGACCACCTGGCCTTCGGCGAGGCTCTGGATGAGGCCGCTCCTCTGCTCGGCGCGGGTCTCCTCGAGGATTGCCCGGCGCGAAACGACGATATTGCCGCGGCGGCGGTCCATCTTCAGGATCTGGAACGGCTGCGGCATGTCCATCAGCGGTCCGACATCGCGGACCGGGCGGATATCGACCTGGCTCCCGGGGAGGAAGGCGACGGCGCCGCCGAGGTCGACGGTGAAGCCGCCCTTGACGCGGCCGAAGATCACGCCCTCGACCCGGTTGCCGGCCTCATATTCCTTCTCGAGCTTGTCCCAGGCGGCTTCGCGGCGCGCGCGGTCGCGCGACAGCATCGCTTCGCCGGCTGAGTTTTCGACCCGGTCGACGAACACCTCGACCTCGTCGCCGACCTTGAGCTCGGCCTTCTGGCCCGGGGCTGCGAACTCGCGCAGCGGCACTCGGCCTTCCGATTTCAGCCCGACGTCGATCACGGCCAAGTCGTTCTCGATGGCGGTCACGATGCCCTTGACGACCTTACCCTCGAAGGTCTCGTTCTCGCCTCCAAGGCTCTCGTTCAGGAGGGCCGCGAAATCGTCGCGGGACGGAAATGCCGTGGTGGCCATAAAATCGCTGTCTCTTTCAACTTCAAACGGGCCTGCCGCGTGGCCGCCACCATGGCGGGCCTTCACATGCGGACCTGGTCAAATGCACTGCCGCGACGGCCCCATGCCGGCACGGCGCCCTTCACAGCCTTTCGCATGGCAAAGGAGCGCGCCATCGGTGCCGGATCGGCCGGTCCACCGCACGCGCTCGCCAAATGACGGGCTGCCGCGGCCGCTGAAGTGAGCGCCCGCCGGACGGTGCGCGCCTATATGCGAGTAGGGGGATGAGGGCAAGGTGGCGGCCCTGGCGCGCCAAAGAAATGGGGGCCGGCATCGCTGCCAGCCCCCACTGCGCCGAGCGAAGGATCCGTCGAACCTCGCAACCGGGTCCCAGGGGAACCCATGTTCCGAACTTCAACTCACCAGCTCAGGCGTCGCTTCCCATCAATCCGCTCCCTCAGAGAGGAGCCGAAACGGCCTCTACTCCAGTGCGCCAGCCGAAGCCTCGCTTCTGTTTCGCGCCGCCCGGCCTGACCCGAAGGTCAAAGCCGACCGATGTTCCGCGGCCCTTCTTGGGATGACCCTGACCGCGTCCCGCTTTGCCTCCGGACGACCCGAAGATCGCCTTCTGCCGCGTCGCGCGTTCGAAAGATCATCTCTTCCGGCGCCTCTTCCCGGCTGGCCCCGAAAAGCTCCCGAAGGAACCTTCCACTGCCTGCCGCGGAGATCGGACCTTTGGACACCTGCCGCACCGTCCTGCCGTTGCCGGCCGCCTGGCGAGGCGAGGGACCGCCGTCCCGATCACCCCTGGACCCTGACTCGCATTTCCGAGTCGCGCCAAGCGAAATATTTGGGTGCAAGCCTGTGGATAACGGGGATATCGGGCAAAAGGCGGGAACCTTTTGTGATCGCGTGAAACGGCATCCGCGCCTGTTGCCGATCCGTTCTCTCCGGCCTACCTCGGCCAAGTGCCTGAATCGCCTGCGCCACTGTCCGATCCGCCTTATCTTGAGGGGCTGAATCCGCCGCAGCGCCAGGCGGTGCTGACGACCGAAGGACCGGTGCTGGTGCTTGCCGGCGCCGGCACGGGCAAGACC
>DASSPO010000212.1:0-7670 GCA_035699585.1 Bauldia sp. | reverse complement strand
TGATCCTGATCTACACCGAGACGACGCAGCAGGCGCTTCTCATCTGCGCCTTTCTCGTCGCCTTCTTCCCCGTCCTTGCCAATACGACGCAGGGGCTGAAGTCCACCGACCACAACCTCCTCAACCTCTTCGAGCTCTATGGCGCGAGCCGCAGGCAAACGCTCCTCTACCTCAAGATCCCGAATGCGCTTCCTTTCTTCCTTGCCGGCCTCCGCATCGCCGGCGGCCTGGCGCTGATCGCGGCGGTGGTCGCCGAGTTTGCCGCCGGCACCGCCGGCGGCAATTCCGGCCTCGCCTTCCGTCTCCTCGAATCGCATTTCCGGCTCAACATTCCTCGTCTCTTCGCCGCACTGGTGCTCCTCTCGCTCACGGGCGTGCTGATCTACGCCGCGACCAGCCTGATTTCGCATCTCCTTCTCCGCAAATGGCACGAGAGCGCCGTGCGACGGGAGAATTGAGGTGGCGGAGACCGGGTTTGCCGCGGTTCCCGACGCCCCGCGTTACGTCATCGCCAACGCCACGATCCCGGGCGTCCTGCTTGAGGATTCGCCTGTCGAGCCGGATGCGGAGGGCCTCTGCGCCCTCGACCTCGTCGTCGCCGGCGGCCGCGTCGAGCGCCTGACGGCTGCGGACTCGGTTGCCGATGCTCCCCGGCTCGACCTTGGCGGCGGCATGGTGTGGCCTGCCTTCGTCGATATGCACACCCACATCGACAAGGGCCATATCTGGCCTCGCCGCCCCAACCCTGACGGCACTTTCATGGGAGCGCTGGACGCGGTGGCCGCCGACCGTGCCGCCAACTGGTCAGCCGAGGATGTCCGCCGGCGCATGGACTTCAGCCTGCGGACGGCTTACGCCCACGGCACCGCGCTTCTTCGTACGCACCTCGATTCCGTTGCGCCGCAGCACCGCATCTCCTGGCCGGTCTTCGCCGAGATGCGCGAGCGCTGGGCCGGCCGCATCGAGCTTCAGGCGGTATCGATTGTCGGCATCGACGAACTTCGCAACCAGGCTTATGCCGAGGACCTGATCGCCACGGTGGCCGAGCACGGCGGTATCCTCGGCGCCGTCACTTACATGGTCCCCGACCTCGAGCGCCTCATCGAGATGATGATGCTCCGCGCCGCGAACCGCGGCCTCGACCTCGACTTTCATGTCGACGAAACCGGCGATCCGGCAGCGCATTCGCTTCGGCTCATCGCGGACACGGCACTTCGCACGGATTTTCCGGGCCGTATCGTCGCCGGCCATTGCTGTTCCCTCGCGGTGCAGCCGCGGGACGAGGCCGAGGCGACCATGGAACGCGTCGCCGAAGCCGGCATCGCCGTCGTGTCGCTGCCGATGTGCAATATGTACCTCCAGGACCGAAATGCCGGACGCACACCGCGGTGGCGTGGCGTCACCCTGATCCATGAACTGATGGCCCACGATGTCCCGGTTGCGGTCGCGTCCGACAACACGCGCGACCCATTCTACGCGTACGGCGATCTAGACATGCTCGAGGTTCTCCGCGAGGCGGTACGCATCATCCATCTCGACCATCCGATATCCTCCTGGGCGAGTCTCGTCGCGCGCTCTCCGGCAGCAATCGTTGGCGCCGCCGCCGACCATGGCTTGATCGGCGAGGGGCGCATCTCGAATCTCGTCCTCTTCCGGGCGCGGAGCTGGACCGAGCTTCTTGCCCGCCCACAGTCGGATCGCACCGTGATCCGTGCCGGCCGCGCCATCGACCGAACCCTTCCCGATTACCGGGAGCTCGACGACCTGGTAGGCGTGGGGTGAAGCAAATCCCCGGAGCATGGCGCCGGCTTCTCGACGGCGTTTCGTCCTTCCTCCACTGAAAGCGTCCCGTCATGACCGACATTGCCCGCCTCAAGTCCGACCTCGATG
This sequence comes from Bauldia sp., assembly GCA_035699585.1. Classification (GTDB taxonomy): domain Bacteria; phylum Pseudomonadota; class Alphaproteobacteria; order Rhizobiales; family Kaistiaceae; genus Bauldia. The sequence goes on along the minus strand of DASSPO010000212.1, from coordinate 5,780 downwards.
GGATCAAGATCGAGGACAACCCCGCGATCGTGAAGCAGAAGAGCCGGGACTTCTTCTGGTACTCGCCGGTCCTCAAGCGCGAGCTGGACCACGTTACCGCCGACATCGTCGCTTCCCCGAAAGACGAAGCCGAGGTCATCCGCGTCCTCAAGGCGTGCTATGCGCACGGCGTGCCGGTGACGCCGCGCGGCGCGGGTACCGGAAACTACGGCCAGGCGATGCCGCTCTCGCGGGGGGTCGTGCTGAGCCTTGCCGATTTCAATGCGCTGAAATCGGTCTCACGCGGCCGGGCGGTGGCCGAGCCGGGCGCGATTCTCGCCAATATCGACAAGGAGACGCGGAAGGGCGACCAGGAGCTCCGCCTCCACCCGTCGACCTGGGCGACCGCGTCGATCGCCGGGTTCATCGCTGGCGGCTCGGGCGGCATTGGCTCGATCAACTGGGGCGGCCTTCGCGACATCGGCAACGTGATCCGGCTGCGCGTCGTCACCATGGAGGAAAAGCCGCGGGTGCTGGAGCTGACCGGTTGGGAGCTTCACAAGGTGATGCACGCCTACGGCACCAACGGCATCATCACTGAGGTCGAGATTCCACTCGATGCCGCCTACGACTGGGTCGACGTGATCGTCGGCACCGACGACTATCTGCGCGCCGTCGCCCTCGCCGATCATCTCGCCAACCGGGACGGCCTCCTCTTCAAGGAGATCGCCACCGTCGCCGCGCCGGTTCCCTACGACTATTTCCTCCGGCATCAAAAATTCCTGCGCCGCGACCAGTCGGTCGTCCTGCTCATGGTGGCACCGCAGGCGATCGATCCGCTGATGGCACTGCTTTCCCGGGAGAAGGCCGAGGTCGTCTACCGTTCCGACACGGCGACCGAAGCGGAGAAGAAGGGCCTGCCTCCGGTCTTCGAACTCACTTGGAACCACACGACGCTTCGCGGGCTAAGGGTCGATCCGACCATCACGTATCTGCAGGTCCTCTACCGCTTTCCCGATCATGTCGCGAGCGTCCGGAAGATGACGGAGATATTCGGCGACGAAGTGCCGGGTCATCTCGAATTCATCCGCTTCGACGGCAATGTCTGCTGCACCGGGCTGCCGATCGTCCGCTACACCAGCGACGCGCGGCTCGACGAGATCATGAAGATCCACGAGGACAACGGCTGCCCCATCTTCAATCCGCACCGCTATACGCTCGAGGAGGGTGGCATGAAGCAGACCGACGAGGTGCAGCTTGCCTTCAAGCGCGAAGCCGATCCCAAGGGCCTGCTCAACCCGGGCAAGATGATAGCCTGGGAGAACCCCGACTTCGATTGGAAAACCGACAAGGTCTACCTGTTCCCCGGCCTCCAGCAAGCCGCGGCGGAATAGGCGGGCTCATGCACGTCCTGGTCCTCTTCGCCCATCCGGTTGAAACCAGCTACTGCGCCGCCCTGCACAAGGCGGTGGTCGAGGAGCTCGCCGCCGCCGGCCACGAGGTCGATGATTGCGACCTTTATGCCGAGAACTTCACCGCCGTGATGTCGCGCGAGGAGCGGATCGACTACCAGGAGGTCGGTGCCAACCGCGCCCACGTCGAACCTTATGTCAGGCGGCTCCTGGCCGCGGAGGCGCTGGTGATCGTCCACCCGGTCTGGAACTTCGGCTACCCCGCGATCCTCAAGGGTTTTCTCGACCGCGTGTTCCTGCCCGGCGTCTCCTTCGTCCTCGTCAACCGCAAGGCCCGGCCTTCGCTGTTCAACATCCGGAAGTGCGCCTTCGTCTGCACCTATGGCGGCACGCGGTTTCGCGCCTGGCTGATGGGCGATCCGCCCAGGAAAATGGCCAAGCGCCACATGCGGATCACCATCAGGCCCGGCGCGCCCCTGCGCTACTACGCGCACTACGACATGAACCGCTCGACGCCGGAAAGCCGGGAGCGCTTCTTGCAGCGGGTGCGGCAGGCCATGCGATCGTTCTGAGGGCGAGCCAACTGTCATTTGCCCGACATGTTTCCTGCTTAGACGCATAAGCGATGGGGTTCGATCATCGCCGCACCGTGACCTTTCGCCTCGCCCAGGCCGCCCACGCCTATCGCGTCCGGGCCGGGAGCCGCCTCGCTCGGATCGAGCTCCATTCCGGCCAGGAATCGCTCTTGAAGGCGCTTGAAGAGAACGACGGTCAGTCGATGAGCGACCTTGCCGCCACCCTTGGCGTGCAGCCGCCAACCGTCACCAAGATGATCGGCCGGCTTGCGGCCCAGGACTATGTCGAGCGCCGGGCCTCGAAGGGGGACGGCCGCCAGGCCCTGGTCTTCCTGACCGACCGGGGTCGGCGGGCGATTGAAGGCATCGACAAGGTCTGGAAGCGGGTCGAGAAGGATGCTGTGTCCGGCATCGACGACAAGGACCGCAAGAAGCTCCGCAAGCTGCTGCGCCAGATCGAGCGCAACCTCGGCGCCCGTGCCAACGGCGACGACCATGAGTTCGCCGTCGACGACGAGGAGACTCAGCCGGCCGAATAGGAAGCCAAAGCCGACCGCGTCGGGGCCGATCTTCCGTCTCGACGCCGCGGCCGGCGTCCTATAAGCGGTTGCCCCGTCGGGAAGAACATGGGATCGCCCGCCTGGGCGAGGAGAGGTGCATGTCCATCACGTTCAATTTCGTCGGTCGCGCGGCCGTGGTGACCGGCGGCGCACAGGGGATCGGCCGCGCGGTGGTCGAAAAGCTTCTGGGTGGCGGGGCGAGCGTCGCGATCTGGGACCGCGACAAGGCGCTTGCCGAGCGGACTGCAGGCGAATTGTCCGAGCGCGGCAAGGTGGTCGCCGTGGGCGTCGACGTCGGCGATTACGCTGCCGTCGAACGGGCTCGCGATGAGACCGTTGCAGCCCTTGGCAAGGTCGACATTCTCGTCAACAGCGCCGGCATTGCCGGCCCCATCGCCAAGACCTGGGAGCACACGCCCGAGGCCTGGGACAAGGTGATCCGCGTCAACCTCACCGGACCGTACCACTGCTGCAAGGCGCTGGTTCCCGGGATGATCGAGCGGAACTACGGGCGGATCGCCAACATCGCCTCGATCGCCGGCAAGGAAGGCAATCCCAACGCCTCGGCCTATTCGGCCTCCAAGGCCGGCGTCATCGGCCTCACCAAGTCTCTGGGCAAGGAGCTCGCCACCTACGACATCTCGGTCAATGCCATCACCCCTGCGGTTGCGAAGACGGCGATCCTCGACACCGTCACGCAGGAGCACATTGACTACATGCTGTCCAAGATCCCTCGCGGACGCCTGGTGCTGGTCGAGGAGATCGCCAACACCATCGCCTTCATGGTGTCGGAGGAGTGCTCCTTCACCACCGGATTCACCTTCGATATCTCCGGCGGCCGCGCCACGTACTGAGGCCCACGCTCGTTGACCAGGCCAGCGCGGTCGCCAGCGGAATCGGCGGCCCGGCTTCGCGGCATCGCGCTGATGTGCCTCGCCATGCTTCTTTTCTCGGTCCTCGATACCGCCGCGAAATACGTCAGTCAGTACATGCCGTCTCTGGAGGTCGTGTGGGCGCGCTACGCGGTGAGCCTGGCCTTCGCCGTGGCGGTACTCAGACCATGGGCCAATCTCGCCGACTATACGGTACGACGGCCGTTCATCCAGGCGCTGCGCGGGCTCTTCCTCCTCGGCTCCACGATCCTCAACTTCCTTGCCCTGCGTTACCTCCAGCTCGCGGAAACCGCCGCCATCGCTTTTGCGGCTCCTTTCTTCATCGTCGGCCTGGCCGGTCCCGTGCTCGGCGAATGGGCCGGTCCGCGCCGCTGGGCGGCGGCGGTTATCGGGTTCGTCGGGGTGATCATCGTCGTGCAGCCGGGCCCCGACACCTTCCAGCCGGCGGCGCTGCTCTCGCTGGGCGCCGCCTGCTGCTACGCCGGCTACAATCTCACCACCCGCCTTCTCGCAACCACCGAGTCGCCGGCGGGGATGCTGATCTACCCGGCGGCGCTGGCAACGGCGCTGCTTACCCCGCCGCTACCTTTCGTCGGCACGCTGCCGCCGGACTGGCTTGTCGGCGCCCTCATGCTTCTCACCGGGGCGGCCGGCGGCCTCGGGCATTGGTTCCTGATCGTCGCCCACCGCCGGGCCCCGGCATCGCTGCTTGCACCGTTCCAGTACACTCAGATTCTGTGGATGCCGGTCTTCGGGTTTCTCGTCTTCAGCGATGTCCCGACCCGGAACACGCTGATCGGCGCGGCGATCATCGTCGCGAGCGGCCTCTACATCCTCTACCGCGAGCGCGTGCATCATGATCGGTGATGGGACAGAGCCTTGGAGCGTGGATATTCTCCGCCGTCGGGCGAAACGGGGAACATAATGTCGAAGATCGAGATTCTTGCGGCGGGCGATCTACCCGCGAAATCGGCGGAGGCTTTGGAGGCAAGATTCGCCTGCCACCGCGCTCACAGTGACGACGAAGTTCAGGCGATCGTGGCCGTGGCCGGCAACCGCATCCGCGGCGTTGCGCGCGGTGGTCATTTCAACGTCGATCGAAGTCTCGTCGATCGCCTGCCGAGCCTTGAGATCATCGCCAATTTTGGCGTCGGCTATGACGGCATCGATCTCGCTCGCTGCGCCGAGCGCAATATCACCGTCACCAACACCCCCGATGTGCTCACCGAGGAAGTCGCCGACACCGCCCTCGGCCTTCTCCTCATGACTGTGCGGGAGCTTTCCGCGGCCGAGCGCCACCTCCGCGCCGGAAAATGGGCACGCGAGGGCAATTACCGCCTTACCCCTGCGACGCTTCGCGACCGGACCGCCGGCATCGCGGGCCTTGGACGAATAGGTCTCGCTATCGCCCGCCGGCTCGACGCGATGAAAGTCCCGGTCGTTTATCATGCGCGGCGCCAGCGCACGGACCTGCCCTACCGCTATTACGCCGACCTGCACGCCATGGCCGAGGCCGTTGACACGCTCATCATCGTCCTTCCCGGCACGGCTGAGACAAAAGGCCTTGTCGACGCCCGCGTGCTCCGCGCCCTCGGTCCGAACGGCATCCTGATCAATATCGGGCGCGGTTCGGTGGTGGATGAGCCGGCGCTGATCGAGGCGCTCCGCACAGGCGTCATCCGTGCCGCTGGGCTGGATGTCTTCGTGGACGAGCCGAACGTTCCGGAGGCGCTGATCGCCTTGGACAACGCCGTCCTTCTCCCCCACGTCGGCTCCGCGTCGGTCTTCACGCGAAACGCCATGGGGCAGCTCATGGTGGATAATCTCGTGAGCTGGTTCGAAGCCGGCAGGCCGCTCACCCCGGTGCCGGAGACCCCTTGGCCGCGATAGAACCATGGACGGGCGGGAGCGATCCGTCCCGCCCGCTCCATTACTGGCCGTTGATGGCGATCCGCTTTACCTTCTGCTGCACCTCCGGCAGCTTCGGCAGGGTCACGGTCAGGACGCCGTTCTTGAACGTTGCATGGATCTTCTCCTCATCGACATCCTCGATGGGGATGCGCCGCTCGAAGCGGCCGTAATAGCGCTCGCTGAACAGTCGCTCCTTGTCTTCCGTCTCGGTCTTCTTCTCCCCCTTGATCGAAAGAACGCCGTTGACCAGCTCGACCTGCACCTGCTTCTCGTCCAGGCCGGGCAATTCGGCGGTCACCTTCACATCCTTGTCGGTTTCGCTCACTTCGATGGTCGGCCAGCCCATGCCGCGGTCGAGCCAGCGCTCGGTCCCGAACGGCATGAGGTCGAACCCGCGGAACGCGTCATCGAACAGCCGGTTCATTTCGCGGTGAAGTGCAAGGATCGGAC
>DASSPO010000211.1:0-4176 GCA_035699585.1 Bauldia sp. | reverse complement strand
CGCACCGCCGCCGGCGAACTCGGCCGGGCCATCGCCGGGCCGAGCGGTGGGCGGATCCTGCGCAGCGTGCTTGGCGGACTCCTGTCGCGATAGCGCGCCCCGATCGCAAGCCGAGCATGGCCGTCGCTCAGGCCGGGGCAGCGCCGGCGGGCGCCCGACATCCTGTCTTCAGTCCGGAGGCGAGACCCTGAGCCGCGCCGCGGCGGTGCGGTTGGGAACGCCGAGCTTGTCGTAGATGTGCTCGAGGTGCTTCTTCACCGTCATCGGCTTTGCGCCGATGATCGCGCTCACCTCCTCGTTTGTCTTGCCCATCGACACCCAATAGAGCACCTCGTTCTCGCGCCGGGTGAGCGGCAGGCCATCGACCCGAATCGCGCTTGCCGATGCGGCGGTGACGCGTGTTCGCGCCGCGACTGTCAGCGCATTCCTGTAGGCTGCGACGATGTGCGGCCTGAGCACCTCGAGCCTCGCCGCATCGTTCGGGTCGAAATCGCGGACACCGCGGTTGAGTGAGATCCCGATTCTGCGGGTGGCGGCATCCTCGACCGTGAGGCCGAGATTCAGCCGGAGCTCGGCATCGCCACAGCAGTTCCCGACCATGCCCAGCATCCGAATGCGTTCGAGGAACTGGCCGAGATCCGGCCGCATCCGTGGTTGGCGGCTTAGCTGGTGCGCAAGGATGGGGTGGTTGCCGAACCGGCGGACGAAGCGGGGGTAGCGGGGATCGTCTGGGCCGAGCTCCGCGATATTCGGCTTGAGCAGGAAGCGGTTTCCGCCGGTCGAAAGGTCGATCTCGTTGTAGCTCACCATGTCGACGTCGATTGCCGCGGCGATCGCGTCGAGCGCCCTCTCGGGGAACGTCGCCTGGTCGACATCGCGGCCGAGAATCTCGATTGCCGCCAAGACCTTGCGGTAGTCCTCCGACGCCAGGCCTTCCATGCTTTTGTGCCCTCATACGCCGGTCGGCGTATTTCGCCGGCGAAGAAAAAGCATGAGCGTCGCGTCGCAACGCCCGCCCGACAGCATACACGTCCCGGGCCGGCCCTGGTCAAAGGAGGACCCCACCATGACTAATTTCGCAAGGATGCTTCCCGCCGCCGCGTTTGCGCTCGCCGCCTCTGCTTTCGCGGCCGGTGCCGACGACGCCAGCTATCAGGCGGCGCTCAAGGACATCGAGGCGACGCTGGGCAGCGTTCCCACCTTCTTCACGCAGATGCCGAAGGCCGGGTTCGCCGGTGCCTGGCAGCAGCTCAAGGATCTGGAGTTCAGTCAGGACACGGCGCTGTCGCCGAAGGTCAAGGCTCTGATCGAGCTTGCCGTGGTCGCCCAGATCCCTTGCGAGTACTGCATCTGGGCCGACACGGCCGCGGCGAGGGCCGCCGGCGCCAGCGAGGAGGAGATCCGCGAGGCGGTCGCCGTGGCCGCGACCGGGCGCTACTGGAGCACCATGCTCAACGGCATGCAGGTCGATCTGCCGACCTTCAAGGAAGAGTTCGGCGCACTCCTCGGTGTCGAGGCGGCGCAGTAGCGCGTCGGCCGTAGCAAAGGAATCCGCAACCGAAGCCGGGCGTGGATTCCTTTCGCTTCCAACGGGAACGGAACCGTCGGCTTAGCTGTTGTCGGAACGGGGGAGGGAGCCTATGTTCCTCCCCGTCCAACGGTTTTTCCGCGTCCCCGTCGCGGCACGGCGGTTTCCGCTGCGCCGCGGGGCGACATCCCGACAAAAGGAGCTTGCTCAAATGGCCTTCGAATTGCCGCCGCTTCCCTACGCCTACGATGCTCTCCAGCCGTACATGTCGAAAGAGACGCTGGAGTATCACCACGACAAGCACCATCAGGCCTACGTCACCAACGGCAACAAGCTGCTTGAAGGCTCCGGGCTCGAAGGCAAGAGCCTCGAGGAAATCGTCAAGCAGAGCTATTCGAAGAACACCGGCCTCTTCAACAATGCCGGCCAGCACTACAACCACATCCATTTCTGGAAGTGGATGAAGCCGAACGGCGGGGGCACCAAGATCCCGGGGGCCTTGTCGAAGGCGATCGAGTCCGACCTCGGCGGCTACGACAAGTTCAAGGCCGATTTCGTCCAGGCCGGCGTCTCGCAGTTCGGCTCGGGCTGGTGCTGGTTGTCGTTCCAGAACGGCAAGCTCGCCATCACCAAGACGCCGAACGGCGAGAACCCGCTGGTCCATGGCGGCGTGCCGATCCTCGGCTGCGACGTGTGGGAGCACTCCTACTACATCGACTACCGCAACCGCCGTCCAGACTATCTCAACGCCTGGGTCGACAGCCTGATCAATTGGGACTACGCGCTGGAGCTCTACGAGAAGGCGATGGGCGGCCGCTAGGCGGCTCAACCCGCGCCTGCGTCGCGGGGACCGACAGCCTTGAGACGGCGCGGCGTCCAACCGCCGCGCCTTTTCCGCCTCGGGACTTGGCTCAGCGGATGCCTTTCCGGCACGGGTTGAAGTACTGGTAATAATCCCAGTCGGTCTGTGCCCAGTAGAGCCAGGCCTTGCAATTGGCCTGGGTCCGGAAGCACGGCGCCGCGTGATAGGACAGGATCTGGTCGAACGGACCCTTCCTCTGGCCGACGAATGAGGTCTGCCAGACATTGGCTCGGCCGAGCATGGCCTTGAGTTTGCTGCAGCTTTCGCCCTGGACCCGCGGCGGATTGGCCGCGTCGGCGGGGGGCGCCGCCGGCAGGATCGCCAAACCGGCAAGCATCGCGGCCGCCGCCAGTCTTGTCATCACGGGTTCGTCCCACAACGCCATTGGTCGCTCCGCCCAGGCTCAGGCATCGCGGCGCGTCGCTCTCTTCTAGCCCGCCGCGAGCGCTTCCGCACGTCCTTTGCCAGAAATCGCGATCCGCCATAGGCTTCCCGTCCCGGTGGCGGGCTGGGGCTTGCGAGGAGGCGACCGATGGCAAATGAAATCCAGCAGCCCAAACCCTACGACCTCGTCGGCAATCCCGTGCTTGTCGGCGGCATTGGCCAGGGCTTCGAGGCGACGCTCAACTACCGCATTCACGACGGGCACGACGAACGGACCGGCTTCTTCAATGTCGGCGGCGGCACCGGCGAGCACGGCCAGTTCTCGCTGAGCGTCGATCTGACCGGGGCCGCGTTCCAGCTCGATCGCCTCTTCGTCGAGGTCTTCGAGGAAAGCGCCAAGGACGGATCGGAGATCAACAAGGTGGTCGTGCCGGTGATCTACGGGCCGCGGATCGTTCCCGGCTACATCGGTTACCGGCTCCACGTCGTGAAGGTCGGCGACACGCTGTCGAAGATCGCGAACGAGAACTACGGCAGTTCGAGCCACTTCAACCGCATCGTTCGCGCCAACCCGCTGGTCATATCCGACCCCAACAAGATCTTCGTCGGCCAGGTGCTCAAGGTGCCGATCGGAACCTGAAGGCTACGCCTTCCCCGCCACCTTGAGCGCGAAGGCGGTGGCGAAGGCCGCCTCCTGCAGCCGGTCGAATCGGCCGGCGGCGCCGCCGTGGCCCGCGTCCATGTTGGTACGGAGCAGGATGAGCGGGCTGCCGATCGCGTGGGCGCGGAGCTTCGCCACCCACTTCGCCGGTTCCCAGTAGGTGACCCGCGGGTCGGTCAGGCCCGCCATGGCGAGTATCGCCGGGTAGCGGCGCGCCGCGACGTTGTCGTATGGCGAATAGGAAAGGATGGTGCGGAAGTCGGCCTCGCTCGCGATCGGGTTTCCCCATTCGGGCCATTCCGGCGGAGTGAGGGGGAGGGAATCGTCGAGCATCGTGTCGAGCACGTCGACGAAGGGCACCTCGGCGATGAGCCCCGCGAAGAGTTCGGGAGCCATGTTGGCGACCGCGCCGATGAGCAGTCCGCCGGCCGAACCGCCCCAGCCGACGATCCGTCCCTCCGAGGTGTAACCCTCGCGGGCCAGGAACCGCGCCACGGCGATGAAGTCGCGGAAGGTGTTCACCTTCTTCTCCCGTCGCCCCTGGGCGTACCAGTGGAAACCCTTGTCCTTGCCGCCGCGGATATGGGCGATGCCATAGACGAAGCCGCGGTCGACCAACGACAGCCGGTTGGTCGAGAACGAGGCCGGAATGGTGATCCCGTATGCCCCGTAGCCGTAGAGGAGAAGCGGCGCCGACCCGTCGGTCGGCGTGTCCCTGCGGTAGAGGATCGACACCGGGAC
>DASSPO010000210.1:0-3816 GCA_035699585.1 Bauldia sp. | reverse complement strand
CGATATCGGCCTGAATCTGCGACGGACTGCCCCGCGCCTCGTTCTGGATACCCTCCATGGCGAGACCGAGCGCCCTGATTTCATCGTCGGTGGCGCGCTCGGCGGCGCGCGAAGCCGCGGCGGGCTCGATGATCTCCCGCATCTCGAAGAGCGCGTGAATGAAGTCCTCGCTGGGCTTCTGGTCGACCTGCCAGCGCAGGACGTCGGAGTCGAGCATGTTCCAGTCGACGGTCGCCCTGACGCGCGTGCCGATCTTGGGTCGCGAAGAAGTCAGGCCCTTGGCAGACAGCAGCCGGATCGCCTCGCGCACCGCCGTCCGCGAAACGCCGAATTCCTCCTGAATGCGGGGCTCCGTCGGCAGGGTCTCGCCGGGCTTGTACTGCCCGGAAACGATTCGTCGCCCGATCGTCCCGGCCACAAGCTCCGCTAGACTGCCGTGTCCGCGGCTGCCCTTGGTCTGGCTCTCGCGAATATCGTCCGCCTCTTGTTCCCGTCGCTCTATCATACTACTTTTCGCGAGCCCCTTTCCAGACCCAGATCATCCCGGTTCGGCGTTGGGCCGACAGCAGAATCAACATCCCTATTCGGTTGACCATGGTCCCTACCGCCATCATTGAGAGACGATGGTTCCTGATTCATCGTACATTTGCGTGGAGGGTTTGACGACCTCCGAACATCGACCAATGCAGAGGGGAATGCTAGCCTTCCACGCCATCAGGCGCGTCCCGCGGACGCGCTTAGCCCAAGGACTGGATCAATGGACAAGAAGAAAGTGCCGCTGCGCTCGAAACAGTGGTTCGACAACCCCGAAAATCCCGGCATGACGGCGCTCTACCTCGAGCGCTACCTCAATTTTGGACTGACCCGGGAGGAACTCCAGTCCGGTAAGCCGATCATTGGCATCGCTCAGACCGGCTCGGATCTTTCGCCCTGCAACCGCCACCACCTCGAGCTTGCGAAACGGGTTCGCGACGGCATCACGGCGGCGGGTGGCCTGGCCATGGAGTTCCCCGTCCATCCGATCCAGGAGACGGGCAAGCGGCCGACCGCGGCGCTCGACCGCAACCTCGCCTATCTCGGCCTCGTCGAGGTGCTTTACGGCTACCCGCTCGACGGCGTCGTTCTCACCACGGGCTGCGACAAGACCACGCCCGCATGCATCATGGCGGCGGCCACGGTCAACCTCCCGGCGATCGTGCTGTCGGGCGGCCCGATGCTGAACGGCTGGTGGCACGGCGAACGAACCGGCTCCGGCACGGTGGTCTGGAAGGCGCGCGAGCGCCTTGCCGCCGGCGAGATCAATTACGACGAGTTCATCGAGGTCGTGGCCTCCTCGGCGCCGTCGGTCGGGCACTGCAACACCATGGGCACGGCCTCGACAATGAACTCGATCGCCGAGGCGCTCGGCATGAGCCTGCCCGGCTGCGCGGCAATTCCCGCGCCTTATCGCGAGCGCGGTCAGATCGCCTATGAAACCGGCAAGCGCGCGGTCGAGATGGTGTGGGAGGATCTGAAGCCCTCCGACGTTCTGACCCGTGAAGCCTTCGAGAACGCGATCGTCGTCAACTCGGCGATCGGCGGTTCAACCAACGCTCCGATTCACGTCAACGCCATTGCCCGCCATGTCGGCGTGAAGCTCGACATCGAGGATTGGGAGAAGGTCGGCCACGAGGTGCCGCTGCTCGTCAACGTCCAGCCGGCCGGGAAATATCTCGGCGAGGAGTACCATCGCGCGGGCGGCGTGCCGGCGGTGGTCAACGAGCTGATGAAGAGGGGCCTGATTCACGAGAGCGCGCTGACCGTCAACGGCAAGACCATGGGCGAGAACTGCCGCGGTCGCGAAAGCCTCGACAAGGACGTCATCCGCCCGATCGACGATCCGCTGGTCAAGGACGCGGGCTTCATCGTCCTTAGGGGCAACCTCTTCGACTCGGCGATAATGAAGACCAGCGTCATCTCCGACGAATTCCGGAAGCGCTACCTCTCCAATCCGGCAAGCCCCAACGCCTTCGAGGGCCGCGCCATCGTCTTCGACGGGCCGGAGGACTACCACCGCCGAATCGACGACCCGTCACTCGAGATCGACGAGAACTGCATGCTGTTCATTCGCGGCACCGGGCCGATCGGCTATCCGGGCGGCGCGGAGGTCGTGAACATGCAGCCGCCGGCGGCCCTCATCAAGCGCGGCATCCACTCGCTCCCCTGCATCGGCGACGGCCGTCAGTCGGGAACATCCGGCTCGCCGTCGATCCTCAACGCCTCGCCCGAGGCGGCGGCGGGCGGCGGTCTCGCGATCCTGAAGACCGGCGACCGGGTGCGCATCGACCTGAACAAGGGCGAGGCCAACATCCTCGTCTCTGACGAGGAGCTTCAGAAACGGCGCGCCGATCTTGCCGCCCGTGGTGGCTTCCCGATCCCGAAGAGCCAGACGCCCTGGCAGGAGATCCAGCGCTCGATGGTTGACCAGTTCTCCGAGGGCATGGTCCTCAAGCCGGCGGTCAAGTATCACGACGTCGCCCACACCATGGGGATCCCCCGCGACAACCATTGACACAACGCCGCCTCATGTTTTCAGCCGCAAGACCGGAACAGGCTTCGTTGTAGCTGGAGAAGCGCGGGCCGAGCGTGCCGCGGAGCCGGAGTCAACCCGAGGCGCGGGACCTGGCCCGCGCCTCAAAGGTCATGTCGGGATCGCCTCAGTGAGTCTGCAGCCACTCGCGCGCGGCGCGTTGGGCGGCGGCGACCTGGGCGGGCGACATCTCCTCCGCGATCAACTGGCGGTGCCAGGCGGCCTCCTTGTAGCCACGCATCGCCGCAAGATTGAACCACTTGTGCGCCGCCACGAGGTCGGGCTCGACCTCGTCACCATTGGCGTAGAGCATCCCGAGCGCAAACAGGCCTTCCGCATTGGGCTGCTGCTCGGCCATGGTCGCCAGCTCAGGCGTCCCGATCTCAAACCGTGCCATGACAGGCTCCTGTCTCCGATCCTTGGTGGTGAGTAGGGGTCGAAACCGCCCTCACCTGATGGCGCCCCAGTCTTCACAAACTGCCTGAACGGTTGCTTAAAGCCGGGTTTGCCAAATCTTCAGGAAGCGACTGTGCACGGTCATCCTGTCGGGGCCTATGCATTCGGCCATTGACAAACGCGCCCGTTCGGTCCTGCGTTTCCCGGGTAGCGCTCGGCGGGCGCTCTGGCGTCGTGTCAGTGAGCCGCCGAATCGAGCTGATCGCGAGGGACTCTCATGAAGCTTCCCCTGGTGGCCAATCGCGTGTCGGGCCCGCAAGGCCGGGCGCTGGAGGTCGGATGGTTGCTGGATACCCGAAAGGCCGGCTTCATCTGGGAAGCACCGCGGCGGCTGACAAGAAACGACCCGCCACCGGAACACGCCAAGGCGGTCAACTTCTGTCCCGCCGTGCTTGACCACGAGGCCCGCCTGTTCGAGGTGCCTTGCCCCATCGACATCAATCTCGGTTTTCGCTTCGACAAGGACGAGCGCCCTGCGGTGGTCAATCTCGACGGCGACCGGGCGGCGATTCGACCCGCGACGCTCAACGACATGCTGGCGATCGTGAGCCGCCGGGAATGGCGCCATCCCGACCGCCCGATCATTCAGCTGATTACGCCCTATATCTTCGTCGCTGACGAAACGGTCTATCTCACCCAGCTCCCGCCGTTTACGAGCTACCACATGAACGCGTGGCCTGGCGTCCTTATCGGCGGCCGGTTCCCCGCCCATGTCTGGCCGCGCCACCTGATGTGGGGATTCGAATGGTACGACACGAAAAAGCCGCTCTCCCTCAAGCGCGGCGAACCCT
>DASSPO010000209.1:0-21445 GCA_035699585.1 Bauldia sp. | reverse complement strand
CTTGGCAAAGCCCCAGGAAGCCGGGTCGAAGTCTCGCTCTGGTCGAAGCCGAAGGCGTCGTTCCTTGGTCAGGCGGCCGCACCCTTCCCACGCGCCGTCGCCCCCGGCGGGATCAGGGCGGGTCGGAACGCAGGCTTGAGTCGGCCGCGGGCACGCGCGGTAATTCCCTGGTAGAGCTGTTTCGTCGCCTCGACGATGATCACGCCGGCGAATGCGCCCCAGAGCGCGACGCCGATCTGCTCCCACGCGTTGCCGGTGCGGAGGAAAGGGCGCCGCCGGATCGGCGGGGCGGCGAGGGCTTCCGACCAGCCGAGCGGTGAGAACATCGTGTCGCGGAGGAGGGCAGTGAGTTGTCCCCGCGTGAAGGGTCGGCCGTAGCCGAAGGGCGTCTTCTCCGCCCAGGCCCAGATGCCGCGGCGGTTGGGGACGACCAGGAGCACGCGTCCGCCCGGGGCGAGCACGCGCCAGATCTCGCGAAGCTGTTCGCGCGGGCTCTCCGACATCTCGAGGCTGTGGATGACGAGCACGCGGTCGATCATCGCGTCGGAAAGCGGCAGCGCGTCGTCGGCGACGAGGGCCGCCGCGTTCGGTCCCTCCGGCGGCCAGTTGACCACGCCCTGTACTGCCGGCATGAAGGCAACCACGCGCTCGGCCCCTGCGGCAAGGCCGGGAAGGTACGGCGTGGCATAACCCATGCCGAGGACGCTTTCGCCCGCAAGCGATGGCCAGTGCTTGCGCAGCTGCGCTCCGATCAGCCGCTGAGCGATCTCGCCGAGTCGCTCGGCATAGAAGGCTCTGAGATCGACTACATCCAGATACATGGCGACAATGTAGTCTGGAGCGGTGGCAGAGCCGAGCCCCGAGATGCTAGGCAGGAACCAGGGATTCGACCGAGAGGGAGGCGAGCGACCATGACGCTCATCATCGACCAGTTTCCGTGCCGGAGCGACAATTTCGGCGTTCTCATCCACGACACGGTTTCGGGCCTGACTGCGGCAATCGATGCGCCGGAGTTCGATCCGATCAAGCACCATCTCGCCGAACGCGGCTGGCGCCTTGACCGAATCCTCGTCACCCACCATCACGCCGACCACACCGAGGCCATTCTCACGCTGAAGCAGGCTTGCGACTGCTCGGTGATCGGTCCGGCCGGCGAAGCGGACAAGATTCCCGGCATCGACCAGACGGTGAAGGAGGGCGATGTCGTTCCCTTCGGCGCCTACGGGATCCAGGTTATCGACACTCCCGGCCACACCCTCGGGCACATCAGCTATTACGTCCCGGCGGCGAAAGTTGCCTTCGTTGCCGATACGCTGTTCGCCATCGGCTGCGGCCGTGTCATCGAGGGGACCTTTCCGATGATGTGGCGGTCGCTCGAGAAGCTGATTGCGCTTCCCGACGACACTGCCGTCTATTGCGGTCACGAATACACCCAGGCCAACGCCCGATTCGCCCTCACCATTGAGCCGGCGAACAGCGAACTGATCCTGCGGGCGCGCCAGGTCGACGAGCTTCGCGCCGCCGGGAAGCCGACGCTTCCGACCACCATCGGTCTTGAGAAGCGCACCAACCCGTTCCTTCGCGTCAACGAGCCGGCGGTGCGGGACCTCCTCGGCATGCAGGACGCGAGCCCGGCGGAGGTCTTCGGAGAGATCAGGACGCGCAAGGACAACTTCAAATAGGCCGTCGTCGCCGGAGACTCCTGGTTCCGACCGGCACCTTGCGCCGGGCCGGTCGTCGACCCAAGATCGCCGCAAGTTGGCGTTAACGAAAAAACAGACAAGACAGGGGTATTTGAAGCGGCTATGGATGGGCCCGCTGGTGGGCTCTGAGAAACGTCGAATCCGGGCGGGGGCGACGCTCGAGCGAGGGTTATGGCGGACACGATCAAGAGTGCGCTGTTCGTAGACTACGACAGTTTCCACCGCGGCCAGGAAGGAGAGCAGGGCAACACCGCCGAACGTATTGCCCAGACGTCGGCGGCCTGGGTGGCAGCGCTTGAGTCGGGCAAGCTGATCATGCCGCCGCTGGAGAACGGCGCGCGGCGGCGCGTGCTGATCCGGCGCTGCTATGCCGATCCGGCGGTGCTCGGCCTTAACCGTTCGGCGCTGATCGCCAGCGGTTTCGAGGTCATCGACTGCCCGCACCAGCCCGGCCGGAAGCGGAACGCGGCCGATCTGCACATGGTCATCGACACGATCGACGCGCTCGACCACCCCGCCGGCTCCGACGAGTTCATTCTGCTTTCGGCCGATGCCGACTTCACGCCGGTCCTCCTCCGGCTCCGTGCCCACAACCGTAACACGGTCATCTATGGCGACGAGGCGACGACTGCCGCCTACAAGGCGATCGCCGATGGCATGATCGACGCGCAGAAATTCGGTGCGGTCCTCGCCGGCGAGGCGGTCGAACCGAAGCCGGCGGCGCCGGCAGCGGATGAAACCCCGGCTGCAGCCGAGGGGGCGGCGGCAGCGCTGGCGACGGCCCCCGACCGGAACGAGATCGAATCGCTCGCGCGGAAGGTTCACGCTGCGACCAACGTTCCGATGTTCTCGCCGCGCACATTTGCGGACCTTTTTCGCCTCCTCGCTCAGGAGATCGGCGAGCACGGCTACCACTTCCAGAACACCGCCGAAAATGTCACCGAGAAGCTCATTGCCGCGGGGCGGAACGTCAACCGCCGGCAGGTCCTGTTCGTGGTCAAGGGGCTGGCGCTCAAGGGCCACGTCTTCTCGACCACCGACACGCCCGAGCGGCTCGCCGAAGTGTTCCGCGAACAGGTGCTCTACCTGATCGGCAACGCCGGACTTGAGCTCGACGAGCGCGAGAAGGCGATGCTTCCGTCCTGGATCATCGGCAGAGCGCCGACGGTGGCGAAGCCTGTCCCGACCGCGACGCGGCCGGTGCCGAAGGCCACGCCTCCGGCGCCGGTGCCGAAGGCGGTGGAGACGGAGGAGGCCGGCGCCGCCAAGAAACCCCCGGCGATTCGCCGTCGGGTGGTGCGACCCGCTTCGGCAGCGAAGGAGGAGGCTCCGGCGTTGATCGCAAAGGCCGAACCCTCTTTCGATATGGAGGAGCCGGCAAAGACCGAGGCGCCGGCGGAGAAACGCGAGCCGACCCCGGCGTCCCGCACCGCCGATCTTCGCGCAACCGTCGCCTCGCGTTTTGCCGCAATCACCAAAGGCACCTTCGGCGCCAAGTCGACCGGGGATACCGCGGCCCGCGCCAAGCCGCCCGTTCGGCCCGTCGCTGGCACGACGGCAACGCCGTCGCCGAAGCCGCCATCGCCCCGCCCCGTTCCGTCAGGCTCCGCCGCCCGCTCGGCGGGCGCCGGTGCCGCCAAGGCCGGCGCGGCGAAGACCAAACCCGCGGCGGAGGAGGGCAACAAGGACGCCCTCGAAAGCTCGATTCTTGCCGCGATTGCCCAGGCCGTCGATGTCCTGGTCGAGGACAGCGACCCGGCCAAGGCCAAATCGGTCGACCTCGACGTCGAAACGGCCGAGGCATCCGAGGAGCGCACGCCGCCCCCATCCTCACCTGAGCCGCCGGCCGATCCGGAGCCCAGCCCGGGCGGCGACAGTGAGGACATCGGCGACGAGATCCAGAGGATCATCGCCTCTTACAGCCGCGCCCGCCAGCAGGGCGAATAGCCCGCTAGGTTCTCCGTTTTTACCCGTCGCTAACCAAAACGCGGTTAGCGATAGGTAAAATGGAGGTTGCTCCCATGGCAGATCGGCTTGATGCGGCGGGCACAACGGGTGAAGTCGGGCTTTCGGACGAGAGGCGGATCTGGCTGCCCGCGATCATCGTTCCTGAAGCCCGAACGGACCGTGACGAGGCCGGCGCAGGGCCTGGGCCGGCGAAGGCTTCGGTCGGGACCACGTCGACGTTCGGCTTGCCACGGCGGTTGACGGCGCGGGCCGCGGTCATCGCAATTGCGGTTGCGCTGGGCGGGCTGCTCGGAGCCGTCGCGACAATGGGGATCGGGCAAGTCCTAGCCGCGCGTGACAGCGACACCACCACCGAGGAGGCTGTCGCGGCCCTTCGGTCGAGCATCGGACAACTCGCCGCCGAGATCAAATCGCTGAGGGACAGCGTCGGCCAAAGCGGCCGCTCCGCCGCGAGCGTTCTTGCTGCGCTCGACCAGCGGATCGCAAGCGCGGAGCGCGGTCAGGCCGAGGTTGCCCAAAGAGTCCTCGCTCTCTCGGAGAGTCTTTCGCGGCAGCCGGCGCCCGGCCTGGCCGCAGTCTCGCCCGAGGCGACCGGTGCGATCGCCCGAGGCGGCAAGCCTCCCGTGGCGCGGGACTGGGTGCTGTGGCGGGTGCGCAACGGCCGTGCACTGGTCCAGGGCAACGGCGGCTATTTCGAGGTAGTGCCGGGCTCGTCGCTCCCCGGTCTCGGTCTTGTCCAGCGCATCGCCAAGCAGAACGGCCGCTGGATGGTGCTCACGCAATACGGCGTCATCGTCTCGCGCGGCTGAATCTTCCGCGCCGTCAATTCGCGACGCTTGGCTCGTCCTCCTCGGGAAGGGGCGCTTCGCCGTCGGTCGAGGTTTCGGCGGGCACCGGCGGGGCAAGGAAGGCCTGATCCGCGCGCTGCGACGGCGGCCAGGTGAAATCGTCGACCCGGCCGGCGACGCTCGGCAGCGCCTGTCCCTTGACCACCAGGCGATACCGTACGGTTTCCGATTCGGGAACGACATCCGGCGGCGGCGTCTTGGGCTCGACGATCACCTTGCCGCTGATCGGGTCGAAGGTGACCGGATCGGGGGCGCCGGCGAGCGCAACGGCCACGTTGGGCGGCGGGTCTGAGAGCGAAATCACCGGCCCGACCAACCGCTTCTTGCCGTCTGGACCGATCTCGATCGTGCTCGTTTGTGACCCCGAGGCAAGCAGGTCGACGGCGCCGGCTCCGACGCCGGTGTGGCGGCGGATGTCGCGCTCGACGTAGTACGCGAGCTTTTGCTTGCCGACGCTGGTGAAATTGACGCCATCGCTGGTGCGGAGCGCCTTGACCTGGCCTTCTATGTCCGGCCCCGTGGTGATGTATTGGCCGCTCGCGTTGGTGAAGCCGTTCCAGACGTCGACGAAATATCCGCCGGCCTTGACGACGCGCGGCTCGATCAGCCCGTTCATGTAGGCGATATCTGAGGTGGCGTTCTCGCCGCGGAGGGGAGGGGAACTCACCCAGAAGAACGGCCTGCCGTAAACCTTGAGCGTGTCGGCCATGGCATCGACGCGCGCGACGAAGACTTCCTGCCACTTCTCTGAGCGTACCGGGAAGCGTTCCTCTCCCTCGCGGAGCTCCTGGCGGTCGTTGGTGCCCAGGGTGACGACCACGATATCGGGATTCTCCTCGTTGAGAATGCCGAGAAGCTCCTGGTTCCAGTCGTAATGATCGGTGCGGATAAGGCCGGATGAGGCGTTGGTCCGCTCGATGACGGCAAGCTTCGGCTCGTTCGCGAGCGCCTGGTCGAGACCCCAGGCGATCGCGTCGCCGACGTAGTCGCCGACGATCAGGATCTTCTTCGCGTTAGGGTCCTTGGCCCCGACCTCGACCACTGGAATCGAGGTCGATTTACGCGGCGACGTGCGCGTCGGCGACGATTTCTTCCGTGTCGGCAGGATGCGCTTGATCGGGGAGGAACTCCGCCGCGAGGAGGTCTTGGGCGGCGGTTCCCGTGGTCCGAACAGCCGCTCGAAAACGCCCGGCCGCTTCTTCTTCTGCTGCGCCTCGGCGACCGGGGCGCCGGTGAGGCCGGCGCCGAAATCGGTGGCGACGAAAGTCGCGCCGAGCAGCGTGATGAGCAGGACGAGGGCGAATCTGCGTGTCATTCCGGTCTGGGGGTACCTGGCGTGCTCGCTACCGAGATAGGGCAATCCGCGGGGAAGGAAAACCGCCCGTCGGCCCCGGGGAGCCTTTCCCGCCTCTTCGGCGGAAAGATGACGCTTGGCCCCTACTTGCCGGACTGAAGCATTTCCAGGAGCTTTTGGGAGACCTGTCCGTCGGCGGTCATGCCGATCGTCTCCTGGTAGGACATGATCGCCGCGCGGCTGCCGCTCCCGATATTGCCGTCGATGTCGCCGTCATAGAGGCCGCGCTCGGCAAGGAGCTTCTGAACCTGCATCAGCTCAGAATCGGAGAGGCGGAGGTCGGCATCCGGCCAATCGACGGTGAACGGTCCGCCGCCCCTCAGCCGGTCGGCGAGGTGTCCGACGGCGAGCGCGTAGGAATCGGCGTTGTTGTAGCGCTTTATCACCTTGAAATTCTTGATCAGGAGAAACGCCGGGCCATTGGGACCAGCCGGCGCGAAGAGCCGTGCCGATTCTCCCGGCCGTGGGAATGCCTTGCCGCCGGCCCGCTTGACGCCGAGCTTTTGCCAGCTCGCGAGCGACCGTTCGGACTTGGCGAGGCCGAAGTTGAATCCCTTGGGAACCGTGACCTCGTACCCCCAGGTCGCGCCGCCCTGCCAGCCGGACTTCTTGAGATAATTGGCGGTCGAGGCCAGCGCATCGCCGATATTGTTCCAGATGTCGCGCTTGCCGTCGCCGTCGAAGTCGACCGCGTAGGCGGCGTAGGTGGTGGGGATGAACTGGGTGTGGCCCATCGCCCCGGCCCACGAGCCGGTCATGCGCGAGGGCGTAATGTCTCCGCGCTGGAGTATCTTGAGGGCGGCGATGAGTTGCGTGCGGCCGAACTTGGCGCGGCTCCCACCCTGATAGGCCAGGGTCGCGAGCGACCGAATCGTGTTCTTGACGATCTCAGGGTTGTTGAGGACTTCGCCGTAGGTCGACTCCATGCCCCAGATGGCCACAAGAATGTGCCGGTCGACACCGTACCGCGACTCGATCTTGCCGAGGAGCGGCCCGTACTGGCCGAGCAGGGTGCGGCCGGTGACGATCCGCCGCTCCGACACTGCGCCATGAAGATAGAGCCAGATCTTCTGGTTGAACTCGGCCTGGTTGCTCGCCTTTTTCAGCACCTCGGGGTCGGGCGTGAAATTGCCGAGTGCGGCGTCGTACGTCGCCTTTGAGATGCCGGCGGCCTTGGCGGTCGGCCAGAAGGACTTGACCCACTGCTGCGGGCTCGCCGCCTGGGCTGCCCCGACCATCAGGCCGAAAACGAAGATCAGGATGGTGGCGCACCAGAATCGCACCGCAGAGCCTGCCACCGGATGCATGGCCTTCACCTTCTCGTCCGTGCCGCCACAGCCCGATGCCGTTTACCATAACATGCGGCGCGAGGGGCCCCGCAAGCCCGCCGCCGCCCGCGATTCTGACGGCGCGATGGTTAACAAGATGCAAATTTTGCGTGAGCCCGAACCTAAACCCGGTTTCTTCGCGACAAGAACTCCTCCCAGCGGAGGGCGCTCTGAACGATACCGTCGAGGTTGTCGTATCTGGGTTCCCAGCCGAGACGTTCCGTAATCAGCCTGGGGGAGGCCACGACCGCGGCGGGATCGCCCGGTCGGCGGTCGCCCAGCGTTATGGGAAAGTCGCGACCCGAGACGCGCCGGACCGTGTCGAGCACCTCGAGCACCGAGAACCCCCGCCCGTAACCGCAATTGGCGACGAGGTTGCTGCCACCCTGGCGGAGGTAGCGGAGTGCATCGGCATGGGCGGCCACGAGGTCGGTGACGTGGATGTAGTCGCGGATGCAGGTCCCGTCGGGCGTCGGGTAGTCGGTGCCGAAGACCGTTATCTCGTTCCTCTTGCCGAGCGCGGTTTCGCAAGCGACCTTGACAAGATGCGTCGCCGCCCGCGTCGATTGCCCGGTGCGGCCGCGAGGATCGGCTCCGGCGACGTTGAAGTAGCGAAGGGCGGCGTAGGTGAAGCCATGGGCGGCGCTTGCGTCGGCCAGCATCATCTCGGTCATCAGCTTCGACCGCCCGTAAGGCGACTCCGGGGCGAGGGGTGCGTCTTCCGGCACCGGAAAGACCGCCGGCGTGCCGTAGACCGCCGCCGTCGATGAAAAGATGAAATGCGGGATGCGGGCCCGGACGGCCGCCTCGATCAGGTTTCGCGATTTGACGGTGTTGTTGAGGTAATAGCCGAGCGGCTCGGCGATCGACTGCGGGACGATGACCGACCCGGCGAAATGGATGATCGCGTCGACCTTCTTCCGGTCGAATATCTTTGCGAGCAGAGATTCGTCACCGCAATCGCCGGTGATAACTTCCGCCTCCGGCGAGATCGCCCATTCGAAGCCGGTCGAGAAGTCGTCGAGAACGACAACGTCCTCGTCGGCGTCGGTGAGATGCCAGACCATGTGGCTGCCGATATAGCCGCCGCCGCCGGTGACGAGCACGCTCATTTCTTGGACTTGCGGTGGCAGCGGAGCGGCGTCACGGGATTGCTCTGATTTGCGTTAAAATCGATGGAAGGCGGGCAACGGATTCGTCATCCCTTCCTCCTAGCGTCCGCCAGCTCTCAAGGAAAGGGACCGCCATCGTGAAGCCTCGCCTCCGCATTGCCGTCTTCCCCGTTG
The DNA here is from genome assembly GCA_035699585.1 of Bauldia sp. Lineage (GTDB taxonomy): Bacteria > Pseudomonadota > Alphaproteobacteria > Rhizobiales > Kaistiaceae > Bauldia. Next base: position 12,958 of record DASSPO010000209.1, on the reverse strand, counting down.
CCGGCCTCGGCACCCGCTTCCTGCCGGCCACCAAGGCGGTGCCCAAGGAGATGCTGACGGTGGTCGACCGCCCCGTGATCCAGTATGCGGTGGATGAGGCCCGGGAAGCCGGGATCGAGCATTTCGTGATGGTTACCGGTCGCGGCAAGGCGACGATCGAGGACCATTTCGACCTCGCCTATGAGCTCGAGGCGACGCTTCGCGAGCGCGGCAAGAAGGCGGCGCTGGAGGACTTGGAGCGGGAGCGGCCGAAGGCCGGAGCGGTGAGCTTCACGCGCCAGCAGGAACCGCTTGGCCTTGGCCATGCCGTGTGGTGTGCGCGGGAAATCGTCGGCAACGAGCCTTTCGCGGTCCTCCTCCCCGACATGGTGTGCGACCCTGGGTGTCTCAGGCAGATGGTGGCCGTCTACGAACGGACCGGCGGCAATGTCATCGCCGTGGAGGAATGCGACCCTGCCGAAACCGACAAATACGGCATCGTCGGGGTCGGGGAGACGGTCGGCGAAGCCTTCCGCATCACGGGGATGGTGGAAAAACCGAAACCGGCCGAGGCGCCGTCCAACCTCTACATCAACGGCCGCTACATCCTTCAGCCGAGGATATTCGACCTGCTCGGCACCCAGGTTCGTGGGGCCGGCAACGAAATCCAACTGACGGACGCGATGCTCCGCCTTGCCGAGACGGAGCCGTTCTACGGCTGCCGTTATACCGGCCGGACCTACGACTGCGGCACCAAACTCGGATTTCTCTCCGCCAACGTTGCCCTGGCGCTGAAGCGCGAGGACCTCGCCGGGCCGTTCCGACAGGAACTCGCGAAGCTGCTTGAGGTGAGGGGCGGCTCAGCGTAGCCCTTGGCGCGTTCTCCGCGGCCTGGAAAGCTGCTAAACCGGATCCGCTCGGAGAACGGCCTGGAACTGGGACGGCAATGACGAATCCCGCGAAGCGAAAGATCGAGGTGGTCAAAACGGCTCCAGACAGCGCCGCGGCGTCGGCGCTCCGCACCATCCACTTCGAGCGCGACGGGCTGACCGCTCTTGCCGCCGCGCTCGACAATGGGCTGGCCGACGCATTTGCCGCCGCGGTCGACCTGATCCGGAGCGGAAACGGCCGGGTCATCGTCAGCGGGCTCGGCAAGAGCGGCCATATCGGCCGCAAGATCGCTGCCACGCTCGCCTCGACCGGGACCCCGGCCTTCTTCGTCCATCCCGCCGAGGCGAGCCATGGCGACCTCGGCATGATCACCAAGGCCGACGTGATACTCGCGCTCTCCTGGTCGGGGGAGACCGCGGAACTCCGGAGCATCGTCGAATACGCGCGGCGCTTCGACATTGCGCTCATTGCCATGACCTCGACGCCGGAGAGCACGCTCGCCCGCGAATCCGACATCGTGCTCGTGCTTCCCAAGGCAACCGAGGCCTGCCCGCACGGGCTCGCCCCCACGACCTCGACGCTGATGCAACTCGCCCTCGGCGACGCGCTTGCCATCGCGCTTCTCGAAAGCCATGGCTTCACCGCCGAGAGCTTCCACGCCTTCCATCCCGGCGGCCGGCTCGGCGCGAGCCTTCACTTCGTCCGGGCCATCATGCATCGCGGCGATGCGCTGCCCCTCGTGCCGCTCGGCACGGCGATGAGCGAGGCGATCCCGGTGATGACGGCAAAGGGCTTCGGCTGTCTCGGCGTTGTCGGAGAAGACGGTGCGCTGGTCGGCATCCTCACCGACGGTGATCTTCGCCGCAGCCTCGCACCGAACTTTCTGGAGCGGCGCGTCGATGACGTGATGAACCGATCGCCCAAGACCATCTCGCCCGACACGCTGGTCGGCGAGGCGCTGGCGATGATGAACACCGCCGACCGGCCTTTCACCGTCCTCTTCGTGGTCGAGGAGCGGCGGCCGATCGGCATCGTTCACATGCACGATTTCCTTCGCCTCGGCGCGGCCTAGGGAAGCCTCAGCCCTCCGCCTTGGCCGCCTGCAGCACCGAGCCGTCGTGACCGACGATCCGGACCTTCGTCCCCGACGGGAGGTCCGGCCCGGTGAGCCGCCACACGGTGTCCCCGATCCTGATTCGGCCTGTCCCGTCGACGATGGGATCGCCAAGCACGTAGCTCTGGCCGACCAGGCGCGTCGCGCGCTCGTTGAGGAGCGGCTCCTCGCTCGCCCCTGCCCGTCCGAAATAGCGGCGGCCGACGATCACCAGGATCAGCGACAGGACGGCGAAGAGGATGAGCTGGAACTGCCAGGCGATGTCCGCGACCAGCGCGGCCGCGCCGGTGAGGATCGCGGCGATGCCGAACCAGACGAAGACGTTGCCGGGCGCGATGATCTCGAGGGCGAGCAGGATCGCGCCGCCCACCCACCAGGCCCAGGCGCCGAGGTCGCGGATGAAGTCGAGGATCATGGCGTGCCTCCGCCGCCGGTCGTGGGCACCCGCGTGCCGCGCCGGGCCGCCGCCTCCTCGCCGAACGAGGCCTTGGCCAGTTCGGCGATCCCGGCGAGCGAGCCGATCAGCGCCGTCGCCTCGACCGGGAGCATCAGGACGCGCTGGCCGGGCGCGCTCGCCAGCCTCTCGAGCGCCTGGGTGTATTTCTGGGCGACGAAGTAGTTGAGCGCCTGCACGTCGCCCTGGGCGACGGCCTCCGACACCATCGTCGTCGCCCGCGCTTCCGCCTCCGCGAGCCGCTCGCGGGCCTCGGCGTCGCGGAAGGCGGCTTCGCGGCGGCCCTCCGCCTCCAGGATCTGCGATTGCTTCTGACCTTCCGCCTTGAGGATCTCCGAGGCGCGGAGGCCTTCGGCCTCGAGGATCTGGGCGCGCTTGTCGCGTTCGGCCTTCATCTGGCGCGCCATCGCGTCCACGAGATCGCGCGGCGGCGAGATGTCCTTGATCTCGATGCGGGTGACCTTGACGCCCCAGGCCGAGGCCGCGGCGTCAACCACGGTGAGCAGCTTGTCGTTGATCTCGTCGCGCTTGGAGAGGACCTCGTCGAGGTCCATGCCGCCGAGCACGGTGCGGATGTTGGTCATGGTGATGGCGAGGAGCGCGTTCTGGAGTCCGGTCACCTCGTAGGCCGCCCGCGGTGCGTCGATCACCTGGTAGAAGGTGATGCCGTCGGCCGACACCGTGGCGTTGTCGCGGGTGATCACCTCCTGCGTCGGCACGTCGAGCACCTGTTCGGTCATGTTCATCTTCGCCCCGATCCGGTCGATGAACGGCACGATCAGGTTGAGGCCGGGCTTGAGCGTCCGCGTGAAGCGGCCGAAGCGCTGGACGGTGTAGTTATAGCCTTGGGGGACGGTCTTTATCCCGGCGATCATCACCAGGATGATGAGGATGACGATCGCGACGACGACCCAGTCGAATCCGAACATCGAGACGAACCTCCGCGAATCGGGCCGAGAGCTGATGCTCCGTCCCCGTCTATGCGGCCCTCGCCGGGGGTGCAATCTGCACCTGCCGGCGTTCCTCAAGGCGAGATGTATGGGGCCGGAGGGCGCGGCACCAGAAGAATCAGAGCCAGCCCATCAGCTCGCGCCGCACGAGATGGCCGAGAACCGCCATCCCCTCGGCGCTGTCGTTGAGGCAGGGGATGGCAGCGAAGTGCTTCCCGCCGGCCTCGCGGAACGTCTCGCGGGCCCGGATGGCGATCTCCTCCAGCGTCTCCAGGCAATCCGCCGAAAACCCCGGCGTGATCACCGCGAGCCGCCGGACCCCGCTCTTGGCGAGCTCGGCGATGGTCACGTCGGTATAGGGCTGGAGCCACTCGGCACGCCCGAAGCGCGACTGGAACGTGATCCTGAGCCGGTCCTGCGGCCAGCCGAGCCGCTCGCGAAGCAGCCGCGTCGTCTTCTGGCACTGGCAGTGATAGGGATCGCCCTTGTCGAGATAGTCTTTCGGAAGGCCGTGGAAGGAAGCGATCACCACCTCCGGCTCGAAGTCGAGACGGGCAAGGCCGGCGGTCAGCGACGCGGCGAGCGCGTCGATATAGACCGGATCGTCATGGTAGGGCGGGAGCGTCCGGATCGCCGGCTGCCAGCGCATCGATTCGAGCGCCGCGAAGGCCGCGTCATTCGCCGTGGCGGTGGTCGCGGCGGCATATTGCGGGTAGAGGGCGGCGAAGAGGATGCGGTCGCAGCCTTGCTCCTTGAGTGCCCATAGCCTCGACGGGATCGACGGCTCGCCGTAGCGCATCGCCCAGTCCACCACGATCCGCTCCCCTCCGAGCATCGCCCGGAGCTTCTCCGCCTGGGCGCGGGTGATGGTGATGAGCGGCGCCTCGTTCCGCTCCTTGTTCCAGACGGCCGCATAGGCGTGGCCGGACTTCTGGGGACGGGTGGAGAGAATGATGCCGTTAAGGATCGGCCACCACAGGAGGCGTGGCGTTTCGATCACCCGGCGGTCGGACAGGAACTCCTTGAGGTAAGTCCGCATCGACCAGTAATCGGTGCCCGAGGGCGAGCCGAGATTGGCGAGGAGGACGCCGACCCGGCCGTGCCTTACCGGCGGATGGCCGGCAGGAAGTTGGCTCAAGCCGGGCTCTGTGGTTGTGTCCATGCAGTCCGCTGTCCTTGAAGCGTCGCTTGGTCGAAGTTCGTGGCTGGCGCGACCCCCGCAAAGCATAGGGAGGCCGGGCCGGGCGTCCATCGGGTGCGGCGGAGGGACGCCGGCGGACCCTTCCGTTCTGCTTGTCGGCTCGGCGGATTGTTCTTATAGCTCAATACGAACCAAACTGCTGTCGGGGGTGAAGCAAGATGACAATGCAATCACACGTTCCGGCGCGTGCCGCGCTCGCGGAGACCCTTCTGCCGGAAGGCGCCGCCAGGATCATTACCGCGATTCTTCTGGTGATCGCCGGGACGATGGTTCTGGCCATATCGGCGAAGATCAAGGTGCCGTTCTACCCGGTGCCGATGACGCTTCAGACCCTCGCGGTTCCTTTGATCGCCGCCGCATACGGATCGCGACTCGGCGTGATCACGATCCTCGCCTACCTGGCCGAGGGCGTCCTCGGGCTCCCGGTCTTCACCAACACGCCCCCGCAGATTGCCGGGCCGGCCTATTTCCTCGGGCCGACCGGCGGCTATCTCGTCGGCTATATCGCCGCCGCCTGGATCGTCGGGGCAGCCGCCGACCGCGGCTGGAGCAATTCGTTACCGAAGCTTTTTTCGGCGATGCTTCTCGGCGCCATCGTCATCTTCGCCTGCGGCTTCCTCTGGCTCGCCTGGTTCGCGACGCTGTCGAGTGGTGCGACAGGGCTCGGTGTCGCTGCGGCCTTTACCGGCGGCGTGGCGCCGTTCATCCTCGGCGACCTCCTTAAGATCGTGCTTGCCGCAGCGGCCGTGCCGGCGGTTTGGCGACTGGTCGAACCCAGGCTGCAGTAGTTTCGCCGGGGCGGGCGCCTCGCGCGCCCGCCCCTGGCGCGTCAGGCTGCTCGGGTGACGCCGATGGCAATCGGCTCGTCGCCCAGTTTGCCTTCGGACACGAAGCCTCGCGGCATCGACTCGGTCCGGCCGAAATCGACGGCGAGCGTCTCGTGCTTGACCGTGTCGTGATGGGCGGCGATGGCGTCGTTGGCCGCCGGGCCGGCCTTGACCTCGATCCTGATGCGGTCGGCGACGTTGAACCCCGCATCCTTCCGCGCCACCTGCACCAGGCGGATGAAGTCGCGGGCGAGGCCCTCGCGCTCGAGCTCGGCATCGATCTTGGTATCGAGCACCACCACACCGGCCGAACCGTCGAAACTCACCGCGTCGAGGCCCTCCGCGGCCTTGAAGCGAAGATCGTACTCCTCGCCGCGGATCACCTGGCCGGCCACTTCCACGGCGTCGCCGCCGACACGCGCCCACTGACCTGACTTCGCCGCGGCGAGGACCTCCTTCATGGCGCTCCCGAGGCGCTTGCCGAGGATACGCGGATTGACCGACAGCACCTCGGCGCCGAAGGCGGCCGGGTTGTCGGCGAAGACCACGTCCTTGACGTTCGCTTCCTCGGCGATGACGTCGCGGAGCGGCTCGAGCAGCCCGTGCCTCGGGTGTGCAATGGTGAGCGTCCGGAGCGGGAGGCGGTTCCGGAGATTCTTCGCCGTGCGGATCGAGGCCGCGGCGGAGCATGCGGCGCGGGCGAGGTCCATCCGCTCGACAAGCATCGTGTCGACGACAAAGGCCCCGGCATCCGGCCAGTCCTGAAGGTGGACGCTTTCACCCTCGCAGAGCGCCCGATGGATGGTCTCGGTGAGATACGGCAGGAACGGCGCCATCACGCGGGTCATGGTGACGAGCGCGGTGTAAAGCGTGTCATAGGCCGCGCGCTTGTCGCCGTCCTTCTCGCTCTTCCAGAAACGGTCGCGCGAGCGGCGGATGTACCAGTTGTTGAGCGCCTCGATGAACGGGGGCAGGGCATCGCAGGCCGCCGCGATGTCGAGCCGGTCCATGGCGGCCTCGACCGCTCGCACCAGTTCCGCCGTCTTGCCGAGGATGTAGCGGTCGAGCTCGGCGTCCGCGGTGGTGACCAACCTGCCCCTGATGCCGTCGATATTGGCGTAGAGGGTGAAGAACGAGTACGCGTTCCAGATCGGGAGCAGCACCTGGCGCACCGCGTCGCCGATGGCGCGGCCGTCCTTTGGCATGGCCAGGTCGCCGCCGGCAAGCAGCGGCGAGGAGATCATGTACCAGCGGAGCGCGTCGGCGCCGTAGGTGTTGAAGACCTCGACCGGGTCCGGATAGTTCTTCAGGCGCTTCGAGAGCTTCTGCTTGTTCTCGTCGAGCACGATGCCGTGGCAGATGCAGCTCCGGAACGGGGCCTTGTCGAAAAGCGCCGTCGCCATCACCATCAGCGTATAGAACCAGCCTCGCGTCTGGCCGACATACTCGACGATGAAATCGCCGGGGAAGTGGCTGTCGAACCACTCCTTGTTCTCGAACGGATAGTGGACCTGGCAGAACGGCATCGAGCCGGACTCGAACCAGCAGTCGAGCACGTCCTCGACCCGCCGCATCATCGATCTGCCGGTCGGGTCATCCGGGTTCGGCCGGACCAGCTCGTCGACATAAGGTCTGTGCAAGTCCTTCGGTCGCACGCCGAAGTCCCGCTCGATCTCGTCGAGCGAGCCGTAGACATCGATCCGCGGATACTCCGGATTGTCCGACTTCCACACCGGGATCGGAGCGCCCCAGAAGCGGTTCCGGCCGATGTTCCAGTCGCGGGCATTCGACAGCCAGTTGCCGAAGATGCCGTCCTTGACGTGCTCCGGGACCCAGGTGATGCCCTGATTCAGTTCGACCATCCGGTCCTTGAAGGCCGTGACCTTCACGTACCAGGACGGAATCGCCTTGTAGATGAGCGGCTGGTCGGTCCGCCAGCAGTGCGGATAGTTGTGCTCGTAGGTCTCGTGGCGGACGATGACACCCGCGGCTTTCAGATCGCGGATGATCGCCTTGTTGGCCTCGAAGACGTTCTGGCCGGCGTAGGGGGGCACTTCGGCAGTGAAATTCCCTTCGAAATCGACCGGGTCGACCACCGGCAAGCCGGCGGCCTGCGCCACCGCCATGTCGTCCTCGCCGAAGGCGGGAGCGATGTGAACCACCCCGGTACCCTCGCCAAGCTCGATGAACTCGCCGCCCAGCACCACGAAGGCCTTCTCCGTCGAGGCGAAAAACGGGAAGAGTGGCTCGTAGGTCCGGCCGATCAGCTCGGCGCCTTTCAACGTGCCGACCCTGACCCAGCCCTCGAGCTCCTTCGCGTAGTGGTCACGGGATGAATCGGCGAGGATCCAATGCTCGCCACCCTTCTCCAGGAGCGCATAGTCGGCCTCCGGATGGACGGCGAGCGCGAGGTTTGATGGCAGCGTCCACGGCGTGGTCGTCCAGGCGAGCAGCTTCGGCGCGATCGCCTCCCCCTGCTTCGGACGAAGCTTGAAGGTAACGGTGATCGCCGGGTCCTGCCGCGGGCGGAAGGAGTTGTCGAGGCGGGTTTCGAAGTGCGACAGCGGCGTCTGTGCCGCCCAGGAGTAGGGCACGACGCGATAGCCTTCATAGATCAGCCCTTTGTCCCAGAGCTGTTTGAAGGCCCACATGGTGCTCTCCATGTAGGAGAGGTCCATGGTGCGGTAGTCGTTCTCGAAGTCGACCCAGCGCGCGGCGCGGTTGACGTAGTATTCCCAGTCGCTCCGGAACTGCATGACCGATTTCCGGGCGTACTCGTTGAACCGCGCGACCCCGTACTTGAGGATGTCGCGGCGGCCCGACAGTTTGAGCTCGTTCTCGGCATGGAGCTCGGCGGGAAGCCCGTGGCAGTCCCAGCCGAAACGCCGCTCCACCATCTTGCCGCGCATCGTCTGGTAGCGCGGGACGAGATCCTTAACGAAGCTCGTGACGATGTGCCCGTAGTGGGGCAGGCCGTTGGCGAAGGGCGGGCCGTCATAGAAGACGAACTCGGGCGCGCCCTGTTCGCGCCTCCGGTCGATCGAGCGCTGGAAGGTGCGGTTTTCCTTCCACCATTCCCCGACCGCCTCCTCGAGCTTGGGGAAGCTCGGGTTCGGCTCGACGGGCGGGTACACGGTGGCGGCGGTTTTGGGCGTGGTCGCGGTATCGTTCATGGCCGGATTTCTGGCGAAAAGTCTAAATTCCGGCGGATCGATACAGCTTTTGGCCCGCCACCGCCACCCTCTGTCGCCAAACCCCGCGAAGCGCTGTCGCGGCGAGGTGGTCCCTGCCTTCGTCAGCCCTCGCGCCTCGGAGGAGGATTCGGGCCCCGGCCCGCGTCAGGTCGTGCTCTGAGCGACCGTGTTGGTCGGGGCGGTCCGTTTCATTCCGTCGGTCGCCGGCCGGTAGTTGGGGTTGAGCGCCGCGGCCTTGGCGAAAGCGGCGAACGCCTTCTCCCGCTCCCCGAGCTTCTCCAGCGCGAGGCCCTGATTGGTCCAGCCGGTGAAGGAGTTGCGGTCGCGCTTCACCACCTCGTTGAAGTCCTCGAGCGCCGCCTTGTAGTCGCCCATCGCGAGGTAGGACAGGCCGCGGCCTTCGAACGGCTCGAGGTTCGCCGGTGACATGGCGATCGCCTTCGAGAAGTCGTCGATGGCGAGCTGCTGTTGGCCGGAGGCCTGGTAGATCAGCGCCCGGTTGTGATAGGCGCGCGGGTCGTTGGTCCTTAACGCGATCGCCTGGTTGAAGTCGGCGAGGGCGAGAGCGGTCTGCTTGTTCTGCCGGTAGATGTTGCCTCGGCCGATATAGGCGACGTCGTAGCTCGGATTGATCTGGAGCGAGCGGTTGTAATCGGCGAGCGCGAGGTCGTCGCGGCCGAGCCGGCGCTGGACCAGCGCCCGGTTGGCATAGGCCTGGTAGAAGCTCGGGTTGAGTTTGATGGCGGTGTCGAAGTCGGCGATCGCCTCGCGGAGCTTGCCGGCCTGGCCGTAGGCCGTGCCGCGCACGTTATAGCCGTTGGCGTCACTCGGGTTCCGCTCGATGACCGAGGTCAGCGACCCGATGTTCGCCTCCGATCCCGCCGCCGGGTCGATCACCGCCTTGTTGAAAGCCGACTGATCGGTGGAGCAGCCGGCAGCGAGTAGGCCGAGCAGCGCAACGGCGAATGCTAGCCGTCCCCTCCCGGTCTCGATTTCGGGCATTCCGGCGCCGCCTCTTGCAATTGCCGCCCCGGTATCCCCTCGACCCGGAGGCCGCTGGTCCCGCCTCGTGGAACCGGAAGCAGAACGCCGAAAGCCGGCTATTTCAGGGCGGGTCAGCGCTTGGTCCGGACGGCGAGAACGCCTTCGCGCTGCGCCCGCTTGCGGGCCAGCTTACGTGCGCGGCGCACCGCCTCCGCCTTCTCCCGCGCCCGCTTCTCGGACGGCTTTTCGTAGTGGTTGTGGAGCTTCATCTCGCGGAAAAGCCCCTCGCGCTGCATCTTCTTCTTGAGGACCTTCAGCGCCTGGTCGACGTTGTTGTCGCGAACGAGCACCTGCACGCGCAATCACCCGTGTTTGTCTCGGAATCGGCGGGCTGATTACCAGAGCCCTCGCCGACTGTCAAAAGCGAATCGGCCAAAATCAGCCGTTTCGCGGTGCAACGCGAGTGTAGTGGCCCATCTTGCGGCCGGGCAGCGTCTCCGCTTTGCCGTAGAGATGGAGCCGGACGCCGGGATCGGCGAGAAGCGCCGGCCAGTTGTCGACCGATTGGCCGATCAGGTTGGTCATCACGGCGTTGCCATGCCGGGCCGGGTCGCCGAGCGGCCAGCCGGCGACCGCGCGGATGTGCTGCTCGAACTGGGAGCAGAGGGTCGCGTCGCTGGTCCAGTGACCGGAGTTATGGACGCGCGGAGCGATCTCGTTGATGACCAGGCGCGGTTGGCCGCCGGTATTGGCCACGAACATCTCGACGGCGAGGACGCCGACGTGGCCGAGCGCATCGGCAATCCTGATCGCGATCTCGACCGCCTCGGCGGCGAGTTCGTCCGGAATCGCCGCCGGCACCGTGCTCGTCGCCAGGATCCCGCCCTCGTGCACGTTCTCCGTCACATCGAAGGCGCGGCTCATCCCGTCGCGACCGCGGGCGACTATGGCCGAGACTTCCCGTTCGAAGGGAATATGCGCCTCGAGGATGGCCGGCTTTTCCCCGATCGCACGCCATGCCGCGACCGGGTCGTCGCCGGCGCGGATCAGCGCCTGTCCCTTGCCGTCATAGCCGAGGCTGCGGGTCTTGAGGATTGCCGGCCGGCCGGTGCGGGCCAGCGCCGAGTAGATGTCGGACTGCTTGGCCACCTCGGCATGCGGCGCGACCGGGATGCCGAGGCCTGAGATGAGCCGCTTCTCCGCGAGCCGGTCCTGGGCCGGTTCGAGCGAGCCCGAGCCCGGAAAGACGGGCACCTTGGCCTCGAGCAAACGCACGGTCGCCACGGGGACGTTCTCGAACTCGTAGGTGACGACGTCGACGGCCCCGGCGAAGGCGGCGAGTGCCGATTCGTCGTCATAGGGCGCGATGGTGCGGGCCGCCGCGACGGCGAAGGCCGGGCTCTTCGGATCGGGGCAGTAGATATGGCAGGAGAGACCGAGTTCGGCGGCAGCCATCGCCAGCATGCGTCCGAGCTGGCCGCCACCGAGAATGCCGACGATCATTCCCGGCCGGAGCGGCGGCGCCTCACTCATCGTCGCTCGGACGCTCCTCGACCGCCGCCGACTGGGCGACCCGCCAGCCGTCGAGCCGGCTTGCCACCTCGTCGTCGATGAGGGCGAGAACCGACGCGGCAAGGAGCGCGGCATTGATCGCCCCGGAGCGTCCGATGGCAAGGGTCCCGACCGGAACGCCCGCCGGCATCTGGACGATGGAATAGAGGCTGTCGAGGCCGCCAAGCGCCTTCGATTCGACCGGGACGCCGAAAACGGGAAGCGGCGTCAGCGCCGCCGCCATGCCGGGAAGGTGCGCGGCGCCGCCGGCGCCGGCAATGATGATCTTGTACCCGGCGCGGCGCGCCCCCTTGCAGAAGGTGATCAGGCGGTCCGGAGTCCGGTGGGCGGAGATGATTCGGTCGTCGTGGCCGATGCCCAGCGAATCAAGGGTGTCGGCGGCATGGCGGAGCGTCGCCCAGTCCGACTGGCTGCCCATGAGGATGGCGACGGGCGGCGTCGGTTCGATCATGGCGATTCGTCTCTACTCAGGCCCACGCGGAACGGGCGCGGATCATAGTGGGGGAGCATCGCGCGCCGCAAGCCGCGCCGGATTCACGCGATGATATCGGGAAGAAGGCGATCTTCCAGGCGGGCGATTCGATCCTTGAGAGCGAGCTTGCGCTTCTTCATGCGCTGCACACGGATTGTGTCGGCGGCACCCGATTCGACCATGAAGGCGATGGCTGCATCGAGGTCGCGATGTTCCTGGCGGAGTTCCGCCAGTTCGCGCCGGATAGCCTCCTCCTCTTCTGCGCCCAGGCGCCGACCGCCAGAATTCATCGCTTCTTTCTTTCGCTTTCGCACCTTTCCGTGAAGGCAACCGAAAGACCGACGAGGCTATAGCACGATGAGCAGTCCGGCCTGAACCACTTTGCCGGAGACGGTTGAAACATGGCCGTCCCTTCCACAGATACGAATGGGACGGTGTGACTCGGGGAAAAGCCATGATGCAGCGCAGCAATCGCCGGCCCGGTGTTCGACAGTCCGAGTATGCTGTGCGAAACTCTATTGTTCTCACGGTCAACAGGAGGCCCTGCTGATGGCCATGGAATCGCACCTTGCCGAACTCGAGCGGCGGCACCAGGCGCTCGAGAAGGAGATCGAGGACGCTCTCAACCACCCGGGCACGGACAATCTGATGCTCGCCGATCTCAAGAAGCGCAAGTTGCAGCTAAAGGACGAAATTTCTCGTCTGAAGGGCGCCTCGGTCCACTAGGTCCGCGCCCCCATCATCCGGCAGAAAGAGGCGCCGCGGCAATCGCGGCGCTCAGCCGGTTTTGTTCTTCCGTTGGTCCTATGGCCACGGGCGGTCGCGGGATTGGTGGCCGGAGATCGCCGGTGTAGCGGGAGTCAGCTGCAGGCGTCGATCTCGATCTCGACCCTCCGGTTCTGCTGTCGTCCCTCGGGGTTGTCGCTGCCGTCGGCGTTCTCATTGGGAGCCACCGGCTCCCGTTCGCCGCGCCCCTCGATCCCCGTATCCGGTGGAACCGCGGCATGAGCGACGAGCCAGTCGCGCACGATCGTCGCGCGCTGCTCCGAGAGGCGATCGTTATATGCGTCCGATCCCTTGGCATCGGTGTGGCCAACGATGGTAATCGTCCCGCTGCCAGCTTCGGCAATTCTCACACGCGCCGCTTCGAGTGTTTCTTCCGCGTCGGGTCGGAGGTCGGCGCTGTCGAAGTCGAAAAGCGCATCGGCCACGACGGCGATCCGCTGGAGACAGGCGGTCCCTTCCAGGTCCTTCACCGCGTTTATTCCTTTAGGAACCTGAAATTCGCCCGGGACCTGCCAGGTATCGCGGGGTACCTGG
>DASSPO010000208.1:0-9668 GCA_035699585.1 Bauldia sp. | reverse complement strand
GTGCCGCGGTCGAGGCCGGCGCGAACCCGACGACGCGGCGGCTGACGGGCAGTGTCGTCGAAGGCCTCGACGCCGTGCTCCTGACCCTGGTCGAGGCGATGGCACCCGCCGGCGAGGATGATCGCGCGCTCCTCCGCCGGATGAGCGGCGACCGTGGGGCGTTGATGCGGCGGCTTCGCGAAGAGTATCTCGCGAGCGACGAAAGCCTCGCCCCGGCCGACAAGATGACAATCCTGACCATCACCAACCTTACCGAGCGCGCCTCGTGGCTGATCAGCCGGCTGGTGGATGAATTGCCGGCGCCGCCGTCCGCCGAGCCATCGGCGGCTGCCGGAATTGCGGCGCAATGACCGGCCGCACGCTGTCGCTCCGCCTCCCCAACCGCCTCGCCGCGATCGCCCGGACGGCGGAGGAGGTCGCGCGCTTCTGCCGGGATCGCCATGTGCCGGAGGCGACTGTCGGCCACATCAATCTCGCCCTCGACGAGGCGATCACCAACACCATTGAGTACGCCTGGCCCGACGGCGGCGAGCACGAGATCGCCCTTTCCCTCGCGCTTGGCGATGACGAAATCGTCGCCGAACTCTCCGACGACGGCATCGCCTTCGACCCGCTTAAGGTGCCGCCGCCGGACCTCGACGCCGACCTCGAGTCCCGGCCGATCGGCGGCCTCGGCGTGCATTTCGTCAAGACTTTGATGGACGACGTCGCCTATCGGCGCGAAAACGGACGGAACGTGCTCACGATGCGGAAACGGTTTGTGCCGGAGGGCGCGCGGCCATGAGGCTTCCGGCGGGGGCTGGACCGGCACGCCGCCTGGGACTATCAGCCTGGGGGGCGACGAAGGGACGGGGCAGCAGGAAATGATCCCGAGCGAAAAGATCAGGGGCAGGGTGCTGGTGCTCAAGCCGGAGGGACGGCTCGACAGCAACACTGTCAACGCGGCCGAGACCGAACTCTTCTCGCATCTTGAGAAGGGGGAGACGCGGATCGTGCTCGACTTTTCCAATCTCGACTATATCTCGAGTTCCGGGCTTCGCCTCGTACTGATGCTCGGCAAGCGCCTCAGCCTCAAGGAGGGGAAGCTGGCGCTCTGCGGACTGAAGCCTCATATCCGCGAGGTCTTTGAGATCAGCGGCTTCATCTCCATCCTTACCGTAGTCGGGACCCGCCAGGAGGCCGAGGCGGTGGTTGGCGGCTGATCCGCGGTCATTCTGCGGCTTCGCGATAATTCGCCGGCGGCGGGCCCTTGTAGCGCACGATCATGCATGTGATGTCGTCCGACTGCGGCGCATCGCCGACGAAACGGCTCACCGCATCGATCAGCGACGACATCACGATCTCGACCGACTGGCGGTGGCTCTCCGACAGCGATCCGATCAGCCGCGCCTCGGTGAACTCGCGGCCCTCCCGGTCCATGGCCTCGGAAATACCGTCGGTATAGAGGATCAGCGTGTCGCCGGCGGCGAGCGTCACGAGGCCCTCCGCGTAGGCCAGCCCGGGCATCACCCCCATGGCCATCCCCCCGGTGCCTGGAAGATGGGTTACGTTGCCGTCGCTCCGGGCAAGCAGCGGCGGGTTGTGCCCGGCGTTGGCGTAGCTGAGCGCGCCCGTCTCAAGATCGAGGATGCCGTAGAAGGCGGTGACGAACAGGTCGAGCGGGTTTTGCTGGCAAAGGAGGTCGTTGGTGTCGGCGAGGCAGCTTCCCGCCGTGCGGCGCTCGCGGGCACTGCTCTGGAGGATGGTGCGTGAGATCGCCATGAAGAACGCCGCCGGTACGCCCTTCCCCGACACGTCGGCAATGACGAGGCCCACCCGGTTGTCGCCGACCGGGAAGAAATCGTAAAAGTCGCCGCCCATCTCGCGGGCGGGCACCATCGTCGCCTTTCCCGTGTAGCGCGGGTTCTCCGGGAGCCGCTGCGGCAGCATTGCCGCCTGGAGCGTCCGGGCGATGGCGAGTTCGGCGTCCATGCGCTGGTTCGCCTCCTCGAGAAGCGCGTTCTTCTGGTTGAGTTCCTTCGTACGTTCGGCGACCAGCCGGTCGAGGGTGTCGGTTCGCGCCTGCACCTCCTCCGCCATGCGGCTGAAGGTCCGGGCGAGGTCGCCCAGTTCGTCGGTCCGGTCCCGAACGCTCGCCAGGCTTTGCGGATCGTAGCGGGCTTCCTCGAACGCCGCTGCTGCATCGGTGATCTTCACCACCGGCGCGGTGATCTGCCGACGCACATAGCCCCAGCCGATAATGAAGGCGCCGAGGATGCTGACCGCATTGAGGGCGAGGAGCAGCGTCTCGCCGACCTCGATCGCCCGGTTCGAAGCCGCAACCGCCTGGGCGGTGCGCGCCTCGACGTGCTTGACGAGGTTGTCGACGTCCCCGGTGAGCGTCGCGGCGAACGTCCGCGCCTGCGCGACCAGACTCTCCGCCGCCGCCGCCTCCTCGATCAGGTTGCGGCGAAGCTGGTAGACGCTTCTCTCCCCGAGGCCGAGCGCGATCAGCTCCGCCGCGGTCTCCCGCACCGAGGGAAGCTCGCCCGGCCCGATCACCCTGAGTGCCCGCTCGAACCGATCGGCAGCAGACTGGAAGCGCTCGACGAGCGGCGGGATGAGGGTCGCGTCGCGGAGGTCGGTAGTCTCGGCAAGGAGCACGCCGATGAGGTTGGCCTCGATGCTCAACTGCGACATCGCTGCGTAGGTGAGGAGGGTTCGCTCGCTCAGCCGCGATTCGGACGGTTGCGGCGCCGCGTCGTCCAGGGTCCGGTAGCCGGTGACCAGATAGAGCGTGGCGTCGTCGAGGAGCGGCGTGAGCAGCTCGATCAGCCGGCGGTGGAGCTCGGCGGCCCGGTCGACGCCGCCGACAAGCTCGGCGCGGAGCGCGAGCTGCCGCGCGACCGACTGGTCGAGCCGGTCGAGGGTCGCGGTCAGCTCCTCGCTGGCGCCGCGGATCTCCCTCACCAGCCGCTGGTCCTCCGGGGCATCGGGCCCGGCGCTCGCCTCGCTTGCGACGCGCGCGATCAGCCCGTCGAGTTCGGCGCCCTGCTGCCGGAGCGAGGTCATCACCCGCGCCCGTTCCGCCTCGTCCGTCGCCGAGATCAGTGCCGGCGCCGTCGCCGCGATCAGCGTGCTCTGGCGGGCAAGGCGCAGCGAATCGGTGATCGACGGGATGTGCTCGCGCGTGATGCGGCGCTGGAGCTGGCCCAGTTCGACGAAGGAGATCCACGCCACGACGCTCGCCGCAAGCGTCAGCGCGACCGCGCCGGCGATCGCGACGTAGAGCTTGACCGAGAGGCCGATCCGCGCGCGCCGCCTCGGCGCCGTGCCGGTCGCGCTCATCGGGCGAACGACTCGACCGGCACGATCGTCCCGTCGCCGCGGATCATGGTCAGGAACACCTGGTCCGAGCCGCGGTTGTCGCGCGGCCCGTAGCGGAGCCGGAATCCGCCGATGTCGAATGCCCCCACCCCGGCGAGCGTCGCCAGGAACGCCTTGCGCGTCGGTTCCGGTCCGAGCCGGCGGAGCACCTCTACCGTGAGGCGGCCGGCGATGTAGCCCTCGAGCGACCCGAATCCCGGCGGTGCCTCCGGATCGTGGGCCCGGAGCGCGGCGCGGTACTCGGCAAGGAGCGGCATCGCATCCCCCTCGGGGAACGGCACGACCTGCGTCACGTAGACCCCCTCGCCCGCCGGGCCGAGCGCCGCGGCAAGCGCGTTCGCCCCGACGAAGGAGATGTTGACGACGACGGCGCCGACCCCGAGCTTCCGCGCCCACTGGGTGAACACCGCGCTCGGCAGATACGCCCCGATGACGATGATCGCGTCGGGATTTGCCCCGCGGAGCGCGAGGAGCGCCGTCTTCACCGCGGTTGTATTGCGGAGATATGCCCCGGCGCCGGCGAGCGCCATTCCGCGCCGGGCGAGAGCCTGCTCGACCCCGGCGAGCCCGCTTCGCCCATAGGAATCGTCCTGGAAAAGGACCGCGATGCGGCTCGCGCCGGCATCCGCGACCAGCCGCTCGACGATCGTCTCGGTCTCCTCGAAATACGAGGCCCGCACGTTGACGACGTTGGTGAGGGCCGGGTCCCGCAGGAACTCCGCCCCGGTGAACGGGGCGATGAACGGCACGCCGGCGGCCCGCGCGATCGGCTCCGCCGCCGCGGAGGTGGGGGTGCCGACCTCGCCGATCAGTGCAAAGACCCGGTCTTCCGCAATGAGGGCCTGGGTGTTGGCGACGGCCGCCTCCGGCTCGTAGCGGTCGTCGCGCGAGACGAGCTCGAGCCGCCGCCCCGCGATTCCGCCGGCGGCGTTGGCCTCGGCGAAGGCGGCGGCGATGCCCCGCTGCATCTCGATGCCGAGCTCGGCGGCGGGGCCGCTCAACGCCGCCGACTGCCCGAAAAGGATGCGGTCGGCCGCAACGCCCTCCTCCGCCGCCGTGGCCGGCGCGGCCGAGATGAGCATCGCGGCCAGAAGCGCCCCTCTCAACCGTTTGTCCAAGCTGCCTGCCCCTGCGTGTCCCCGACTTAATGGTCTTGCCGGCAACCAGGCACGAACGCAATCCCGCTCGGGCCGCGCGAAACGGCAAGGATCGGGCAAATATGGCTAACGAATGCCTTCGCCGACGCCGTCCGATTAGCGATTCATTAAGCATACTTCTACACGGTCGAACCGGCCGCAGGTTGCGTCGCCGGAGCGGGCGGTGCCGCGAGGTTCGCCATGTGATTGACCCTGTCAGAACACTGCTGGGAGGTCGTGCGAAAGCGCGCCGTGGTCGGTCTCCGTCCGCCGCGGCGCGGTGCTGCGCGTTCGTGCTGGCGGCGCTGGGTCTCGCCGGCTGCGTCTCACCGGGCCCGCGGGTGATGACCGTCAGGTCGGAGATCGCCCCGGTCGAATCCTTCGCGCGCCTGCCGGCCGGCGGGCCGGCGATCATCACCGTCCTTGAGAAACGCTACCGCGACGCCATCGTGCGCGAGACCGTCCTCGCCACGAATTCGCGGGTTTCCGGTCAGAATTTCCTCACGGTCACGCTGTATGGACCGGTGGGCTACGTCACTGTCGACGACAACGCCCTCGGCGAGGCCTCGATCCTTCCCACCCAGATCGCCCGCGAGTTCGAATGGTACCTCTTCGGCGTGCCGATGAAGACGTCGCTGATCTACACGCAGAACAAGTACGGCCCCTTCGGCTTTGCCACCGGGGTCGCGCGGACCGGCGACCGTTGCCTCTACGCCTGGCAGCACATCGAACGACCGCAATTCGTCAAGGCGGGCGCGATCGGCATTCGGCTCCGGCTGTGCGACGTGAAGGCCACGGAGCAGGAGTTGCTTTGGGTCATGTACAACTTCGATATCGTCGGTTACCTGCCCTCCCCTCTCTGGAATCCCTACGGCAGACCGCCGCGCGTTTCGGCCAATCTCGGCGCATTGTCGGCCCCGGTCGAGCCCGAGCTCCCGGTGGCGGCCCGCGAAGCGCCGCCACCGCGTCGGATCGTCATTCGCGAACCGCAGCCAGTCGGGCCGGAGCCGCCGATCGACGCACCCATCGTGCCCTTGCCGGAGCCTGGCGACTACGAGGACTACCCACAGGTGCCGGGGCCCGGACAATGAAACGGAAAACGCGAAAAGGTTTGTTGAAGAAGTTCGGTTGAAGGTGGCGACGGAGCGCTTGGCGGCAGCGCCGTCATGAGCGGGCAACGGCGGAACCGATGGAAATGAAGGCGGCATGATCAAGATCGGTTTCGCGCTTCTCTGGGCGGCGGCGGCAGCGGCCGCGCTCTTCCTGATCGGGCTGCCCATCAGCCTTCAGGCGCAATTGATCGGCGGCTCGCTGGTGGTCGCGGCGATGATTGTACTCAAGACCATCCACCCGGAGGGGATCTGGCGGCTGATCGCGCTCGCGCTCGGCACCGCGATCGTGCTCCGCTACGTCTACTGGCGCACCACCGAAACCATTCCTCCGGTCAACCAGCTCGAGAATTTCGTCCCCGGCATCCTTCTCTACGTCGCCGAGATGTACAACGTGTTCATGCTTGGCCTCAGCCTCTTCGTCGTCGCCAAGCCCCTCCCCAAACGCGTTTCGCCGCCACCTCCCGCCGACCCGCCCACCGTCGACGTCTTCGTGCCAACCTACAATGAGGACACCGTCCTTCTCGCCACCACCCTCGCCGCCGCCAAGGGCATGGACTACCCCGCCGAGAAGGTGACCATCTGGCTCCTCGACGATGGCGGCACGGACCAGAAATGTCGCTCCGCCAAGGTCGAGGAGGCGATCGCCGCCCAGGAGCGCCGATCCCGCCTTTCGGCGCTCTGTGACGATCTCGGCGTCAACTACCTGACACGCGCCAGGAACGAGCATGCCAAGGCCGGGAACCTCAACAACGGGCTCGCCCATTCGAGCGGCGAGCTCGTCGCCGTCTTCGACGCCGATCACGCTCCGGCGCGCGACTTCCTCACCGAAACCGTGGGTTACTTCGCCGAGAATCCCAAGCTGTTCCTCGTCCAGACGCCCCACTTCTTCATCAACCCCGATCCGCTCGAGCGGAACCTCAAGACCTTCGACAGGATGCCGTCGGAGAACGAGATGTTCTACGGCATCATCCAGCGCGGCCTGGACAAGTGGGATGCCTCCTTCTTCTGCGGGTCCGCCGCCGTCCTCCGCCGCCAGGCGCTGAAGGCCACCAACGGCTTCTCCGGCATCTCGATCACCGAGGACGCCGAGACCGCGCTCGAGCTTCATGCCAGGGGCTGGGACAGCGTCTACGTCGACAAGCCGTTGATTGCCGGGCTCCAGCCGGCGACCTTCGCGAGCTTCATCGGGCAGCGGACCCGATGGGCGCAGGGGATGATGCAGATTCTTCGCTTCCGCTTCCCGCCGCTGAAGCGAGGGCTCACGATCCCGCAGCGGCTTTGCTACATGTCGAGCACGCTGTTTTGGCTATTCGCCATCCCGCGTATAATCTTTCTGATTGCGCCTCTCTTCTTTCTCTTCTTTGGCGCGGAAATATTCGTCGCTTCCGGCGGCGAGTTCATGGCCTACACGCTCATGTATATGATCGTGAACCTCATGATGCAGAACTACCTCTACGGGCGTTTTCGTTGGCCATGGATCTCTGAATTATATGAATTGATCCAATCTATCTATCTCTTGCCGGCTTTGCTCTCGGTGATGGTCAATCCGCGCAAGCCTACCTTCAAGGTCACCGCCAAGGACGAGACGCTCGACCGGAACTATATCTCCGAGCTCGGCGGGCCGTTCTACATCATCTTCGCGGTTCTCCTGGCCGGCGTGGGCATGACCGTCTGGCGCATCGTCACCCAGCCTTACGACGCCGATGTCGCGCTCGTGGTCGGAGGCTGGAATCTCCTCAACCTGCTGATGGTCGGGTGTGCTCTCGGCGTGGTCTCGGAGCGCCGCAATCCACAAAGCACTCACAGGGTCAACATCTCGCGGCGCTGCGACTTCATCCACGACGGGGAAGTCGTCCCGGGGACGATCGAGGACGTCTCGCTGGGTGGTGCCCGCATCAGGGTGGTCCACCAGGCTGCCGACCGCATGCGCACGGACGACGAGGCGGCGGTTCGCTTCACGCCGCTTGGCGACATCGGCGCCGACACCCTGCCGCTGATCGTCCGGAGCTTCGTCGAAGACGGCAACACGATCATCATCGGTTGCCGCTTCCAGCCGGTGAGGGCCGTCCATTTCCGGCTTATCGCTGATCTGATCTTCGCCAACTCCAAGCAGTGGAGCGACTTCCAGGAATCGCGGCGCGTCAACATCGGCATCGTGCGCGGATCGTTGTGGTTCCTCAAGCTGTCGATCTACCAGACCTTCCGCGGCCTGGCCTATCTCATGCGCCGGATCGGAGCCGCCCGCGATACGGAGCTGTCCGGCGCGGCGAGCGGGAAGCCGGCAACATGATCCCGTCGCGCCGCATCGCCTCCCTGCTCGCCGCCGCGCTGCTCGCGCCGGCGATCGCGGCGGCACAAGCGCCCTTTGACATGTCGCCCGAGCGCGGCGAGCTGCCGCCGGCCGCGGCGCCGGGAACGCAGCCGCAGGCCCCCCCGGCGCCGCGCGCGCCGGCCGGCCCCCCCGGGTTCCGCCCTTTCGACATCGGCGGCGAATCCGCCCCGGCAGGGACTGATCCGGTGAGCCCGATACCGGCCGATTCCGTCACCCCGAACGACCTTACCAGCGGCGAGCCTTCGGAAAGCGGCAAGGACGCGGCGCCTGACCTCGATGTCGCGGAGCCTCAGAGAGCCGTCATAGACCGCTACCTGCTCTCCTCGGCCCAGCTCCGGTTCGAAGGCGAGATGGGGAGACGAAGCTGGGGGTTCTGGCTCACCGCCGAACAGGCGGAGCGGCAGGCCACCCTCACCATCGCCTTCAACAGCGCGATCTATGTCTCGCCCGAGGACTCGGAGCTTCGTATCACTCTCAACGACCGTCTGGTGGTCGACCAGCCACTCGCCGCCCGCGAGAACCCGACGCATCTCGATACGCCGATCCCGCCGGGCACCCTCCGTCCCGGAAGCAACGTCATCTCCTTTGAGGTGAGCCAGCGGCACCGGACCGATTGCGCCATTCCCTCGACCTACGATCTCTGGACCGAGTTCGAGGCGGACGGCACCGGCCTGATCTTTGAAGACAGCAACCCCACCGCCCTCGGCGGTCTCGATGACCTTCCCGCGGTCGGCCTCGACCCCATCGGGCGGACGCGGATCCACCTGATCGCCCCGGGAGGCGAGCGCGCCTATGCCGAGTCCGATCTCGCCCGGCTGGTCCAGGCGATCGTGCTTCGCGGCAATTTCCGCCAGGCGGTCGTCTCGGTGGACGACGGCCTCTACAAGGGCCCCCCCGCCGGCGTGCTCAGTCTCGCCGTCGGCACTGTGGGCGAACTTGCCGCGGTGATCCCGGGCCTTCCACCGGAAGCGAACTCGGCGCCGACCGTCGGCTTCCTCGACACTCCGGGCGCGGCGCCGACGCTTGTGGTGTCGGGTCCGGCCTGGCCGGACGTGAAGGCGGCGATCGGCTATGTTGCCGATGGCGTCGGCCGGCCGCTCGACGTCGATCGCACCACCATCGATACGACGCCGGTCCTCCTTCCCCTGGTGCCAATGATCGAGGGCGAACGGCGGCTCACGCTTTCCGAGCTTGGCGTTCCGACGCAGGAGTTCAACGGCCGGAGGTTCCGTTCCGATTTCTATATCGGCCTGCCGGGCGACTTCTTCTCCGGTGCCTATGGCGAGGCGACGATCTATCTCGACGCCGCTTATACCGGCGAGGTTCGGCCGGGCAGTCATATCGACGTCTATGCCAATGGTTTCATCGCCGCCAATGTGCCGCTCACATCCGACGATGGCGACATCCTGCAGAGCCTGCCGATCAAGGTGGCAATGACTCACTTCCGCCCAGGCGTGAACGTCATCTCGGTCGAGGCCGTCCTCGACACCGAAGCGGATGCGATCTGCGCGCCCGGCACGGTCGCCGGCGGCCCCGACCGTTTCGTCCTGTTCGACACGAGCGAGTTCTTCATGCCGGCCTTCGGCCGCATCGAACGCTGGCCCGACCTTGCGGCGCTGGTCGGCACGGGACTTCCCTACGCCGATAGCGAGACGCCGGTACCGCTGGTTCTCGGCCGCGCCAGCGCCGAAACCTACAGCGCCGCCCTGACCTTCCTTTCGC
>DASSPO010000207.1:0-8373 GCA_035699585.1 Bauldia sp. | reverse complement strand
GAGCCTCCGGAACGAGCGTGAATCTGCGCCGCCAGACGGAGCAGGACGGCCGCCGCCGGCGCACTGATCGCCTTACCCGCGAAAATCGGTGCCTTTCGGTTAGCAGGGAGGCTTTTGCACTCAAGGATCCGCGCAGCACCGGCTTGGCATCCGCATCGGCCCAGTCCGGGCCCTTTGCGGCCGCATGTACACCGCCGACGCAGTCATGCTAAGACTGAAGGTGCGGTGGATGAGCGAGGCTCCCGTGATTGCGAGGGTATTCCGGGCCGTGGGCGAGGAGGACGTCGCTCTTCGCCGCATTGGAATGGCCACCGTGCTGCGCTGGTCGGAACTTTCGCCGGTCGCGCAGGAGTCAATCATACAGCAGGCCCTGGCCGTCTCCGGAAACGACCAGCATATTCGTCAAGCGATCGCGGAACTACTCAGTGCGACGGACGAGCCCGAGCACTGAGACTACCACGGACAAACTGACCGCTATTAATGCGCGGTGGTAATCATTGTCCGACAAACTGGCGGCGCTGAGTTCCGCCTTACCTATGTGGCTCGTAGGCGTTCGGGCGATCGCGCGGTGGGCGGACCACGAAGATCCTCGCTCTTACCGACGGCGCGTGCTGCGCCCGGTCGGTGGAGCAGATGCCCGAGTATCCAATCCTGCATGGCGACAAGCGCTATGACAGCAATCCGTCCGCCACAAGGTCGAGAGCAAAGGCACGATGCCGAACAGCCCTTCGAAGGCTATCGGCGTTGGAAGAACTTCCTTGCCGCCATTTGCTCGATCCATGTTGCGGTTTGTTTAGCTCTCGTTGCGCCGTGATTCATTTCGTGCCGATACCGATATTTATAGGGTTGGTCAGAACGGCTGGCCCGACACCGCCCGCGCGTTCGCGGACTAGCTTTTCAAGCGCCTTCTCGATGGCGCCGCGGTCGTCGCTCGTCAGACTCAATTGCCCGAGAACTTCTTCGGCAATCGGGTTGCTCCAGATTACCCACTCCCACAATTCTTTGCCGGTTAGGAACTCGGTGGTCTCCGTGATAGTCTCGACCTTGATCTGCTTTAGTCCTGCAGCGGCGAGTTCCTTCCTCAGTCTATCCGGATCGCGGAGCTGAAACGGGAGCGGTGGGGGGTCCATCGGCGGGCCGGTGAACTCGGGACGAACAGTCTGGATTGCCGTCATGAAGAAGCCGAGGAATTCGAGGTCGTGCGGTTCGCCGTAGACAATCATCAGCACTCGGCCGCCGGGCCTGACGACGCGCGCCATCTCGCTGATACCCTTGCGCATATCGGGAAACAGCATGACGCCGAACTGCGATCCGGCAATGTCGAAGGTGCCTTCATCGAACTCGAGCGCATGACCGTCCATCACTCGGGTTTCGACGCTAAGCCCCTCCTTGAGCGCGCGTTGACTGAGCAGATCTAGCATGACGGGAGACTGGTCCGTCGCGATGACTCGCGCGCCGATGCGCGCCGCCGGGATGCTGAGAGCGCCGCTGCCAGCTGCGACATCGAGGAAACGCATGCCGGGACGGAGTTCGGCACGGCGGAGGCCTTCGTTCCCCAGCCACATCTGCGTTGGGGTGTTGGTCTTGTCATAGCCTGGCGCAATCCTATCCCACGCGGCCCGCGTCGATGGACGCTCCGGTACGGTCATGTTCATCGCTGTCTCCTTGGCCCGATCGCATTCGCGACAGGAGGCTACGATGGTGGGCCAGCCCGCGCTTCGGCGAAACCACCCAATTTTGCGCGGCGAGCGCCCTGGGTAGTTTTACCCACTGTTGGACGAAAGAAGTCTAGATAAGCTTGTGCGTGTATGCATAGCTCGTGGCCGCGGTCCGCGAAGGAACGTTGAGCTTGCCGAAGAGATTGCTTACGTGGCGGTCAACTGTCCTCTGGCTCACGAACAGCTTTGCGGCAATCACCTTGTTCGTCTTACCGGCGGCGATCAGTCGAAGCACCTGCAACTCGCGCCTGGTCAAGCCATGGAGTTGAGCAGGGGACGATCTCTTCTTGAGCGCGTCGACACGGGCAAGGTCCGGCACGGCACCGAGACGTTCGAACGCGACCCTCGCCGCCTCAAGTTCCAAGCCTGCTCCGTCCATATCTCCAAGCGCGCGGCAAGCAAGTCCAATCAGTTCACGTGCACGGGCGGCGGGATAGGGTGCTTCGACCTGCTCCCAAACGTGAAAAGCGGAGCGCAGTAATTCAAGCGCAGCCCCGGCGTTGCCTTCGACCAGTTTGACTGCGCCGCGGGACTGATCAGCAATCGCGCGGAGCACTTCGGTATCGTAGGTCCTGGCTAGTTCATCGAGCTCCCGGCAGGCGCTCTGCGCCTCCTCAATTGCTCCCATAGTCAGCACAATTTCGACATAAGCGGGCAGCAGCCGGGTGCGCTGCAGCTGGTCTGTCTTGGCCGACGCGACAACTCGACGGATTGCTGCCGCGGCAATGTCAGCACGTCCCTGTGCCAGGCGCAACAAGGCCAGGCCCGGCTGCGGTTCGTATCCCCGCCCGCTTGCCGCTTGATAGGCCTCTTCCGCCGCCTCGAAGTCACCTCGAAGACGCTGCACTTCTGCCTGCTGATAGAACCCCGCGCCAACAAGGTGCTTGGCTTGCTCTGAGAACTGGCCGCAGGCTAGACGCGCCTCCTCGATGGCATCCGGCCAGGCGCCTTGCAGTTGCAGGATCTCCGCGCGGCGCACCCGGCAAATGCCGGTAAAGTTGGCCAACTGCGGTTGATCTGCGCACCATCGTGCCAGGGCGGAGGTCCACTCTCGCGCACGCCCGAATGCGTATATCTGCTGACAGCTGTCAATGACGCTGCAGTAAATCAGCCCGGTCATGATCGGTGAGAGTTCGCCCGCAACAACCGCGACCATCGCCTCGTCCAGCAGCGCGAGTCCCTCAGTAACCCGACCCTGGAGTATCAGCGACCGGCCTTGCAAGTGCCGGGCACAGGCGATCAGGTCAGGCTCGCCGAAGCGCTCGCCGATCTCGACAGCGCTCACCGCTGTGTCATACGCGGCCTGACTGTCCGCAGCCATGAGACTTTGTTCGGCGAGGGGCAGCCGGAGGTACCCCCTCTCCACGCAGTCGGGCCCGTTTCGTTCGATAAGGCGACGGGCCCGGCCCGACCATCCGGTAGCGGGACCTGTCTCACCTTGCAGAAGAAGACACAGACCAATCCAAAAAGCGCAACGAGCCGCACGCAGGCATTCGCCCCTGTGCAAGTAGCCGTGATAGGCGCGATCCAGGGCCCGCAGATACTCGTCGACATGACCAATTAGATATGCCGCCTCCGCCAGCATCTGCAAATTCTCAGCGCCCAATGGGGCTGTGGCATCCGCCCGCGACAGCAGGCGATATGCATCGGCCCAGTCACGGCGCAAATAGGCTTCATGCCCCGACTGGAGACTTTTCCCTATCGAAGCAACGGTTGCTTCCGGGTGGCGTCCGGTGGATTTGCTCATCTGCATCGCTCTATCCAGAAGGCAGTTTAGCAGATCACGGGTTTCGGTGAACGTCACCTTGGCGACTCTCCGTCCGGGAAAATCTAGAGAGAACCCTTCTCTCCCGTTGAGGACTGATCGCTAGCCAAACGGCTGAAATTTAACCCTTGGTGGGCACTATCTCATTGGCGTGATCCTTCAAGGACGGTGTTGCTTGGCAAACCGCCAAAGAGTACTTCTCAACAAGATCGTATATCGCCCATTTTCGGCCTTAACTTGGCAGGTACTCGGGGCTTGGCATCGCCCCGCAGCGCGCCTGGTGGCCACTTGCCGTCCAGCAAGTTTTGCCGAAATCAGCTTCGAAGATCGCGCCCAGGTTTGACGAGTTCGCCACGCCCCGTGCCACCAGGGATCGGTCGTATTATCCGCTGATCACGGACTCTGCTGGTCGTGGTGTCGTGATCGGGTCCGCATGCCGGTGGACAAGTTTCCAGATTCCTTGCTCGAGTCGAAAGAGACTGGTCACTCGCAGCGCCAGTGCCACGATATGCTCGCCGCCCCCGACTTTGGCGCGCCCGTGTTCCACCTCGACGACGCACGCAAGATCATCGGACACGTACTTCGCAACGAGATCCACGGTTGTCACTTCGCCGTCTCGGTAGTTCATCGCGGCTGCGGTGAACGCTTCGACAACCTTGCTCCGACCGCGCGCGAACGGCCCGAACGGATTCCCCAGAGTGATGTCGTCCTGGTCTGAAAACAGCTCTTTGGCCGGCTCAGGATTGCCGCTAAAGATCGCAGCCACGGCTGCATGGCTCCGTTTGATGGCACTGTTGAGGTCGTCCTCTGCCATATCACACCTCCAAATGCTGGATGGCTCTACAGGACTAGGTCAGTGTAACAGGTTTGCCAGGTAACGTTGATCGGGCGTCCTGGCCGCTCCATGTGTACGCGCGCAGATGACTGCCTCGATTGGCCACGGCGAAACTAGGCAGGCGAAGCCGCCGAGGTCCTCCGGGCGTTCGTCGCCCCCATTCCTCTGTATGTCGATGTCAAGGCCCGAAAGCCAAGATAGGCCTTGGGCACTGATCCGGGGGCCGCGCGCCAAGATTCGACACCGTGGACGCCAATTATTTCACTCTTGGAGAAATGCTGTGAATCGGCGTGCAATTTTGACCGCATTGCCTCATCGAGAATGTTACCGAAGATTCTGCGCTGACGACTGGGATGGCGTCGCCGAATCGGGCCGATGGCGCCGATGGCGAGACGGATCAGCATGGGCGCACGGCGCGAGGTGGTGCAGGCGGTGGCGGAGCGCTACAGGGCGGCGGGACGGCGCGAGAAGGGGCGCATCCTGGACGAACTGACGGCGACGACGGGTTGGCATCGCAAGCACGCGGTGCGGGCCTTGTCGGCCGTATCGGCGAGCCGGACATTCCGACTGCAGCCATGTGAGGAGATGCCTCACGCAGTCAATGACACCGCACAGCTACCGACTGGCCGGCGATGCAAGTACGCGGGTGTTCGGGATGCACTGACTGCGCTGTGGGAAGCCTCCGATCGTGTATGTGGCAAGCGCCTCGTGGCGATGATTCCGGCGCTCGAGCGGCATGGCCGGCTGCAGCCGACGAGCGAAGAGCGTGAGCTGCTTCTGTCGGTGAGCGCAGCGACGATTGATCGGATGCTGGTCGATGTGAAGGTCGCCGCGGCGGGCGGCCGCCGTCGGCGCGTCGGCTTCTACTCGGCGATCCGGCGAGAGGTGCCGATCCGAACGTTCAACGACTGGGGCAGCCCACCACCGGGCTTTTGCGAGATCGACATGGTTGCGCACGGCGGTACGAGCGTGTCGGGCTCGTTCATCCAGACGCTGACGATGGTGGATATCGCGACTGGGTGGACGGAGTGCCTGCCGCTGGTGGCCCGCGATGGCAGCCTCGTCTTTGAGGCAATGACACGGGCGCAGAGCCTGTTTCCATGGCTGATCTGTGGTGCCGACTTCGACAACGACAGCGCGTTCATGAACGATGTGGTCGTGCCCTGGTGTCGCGAACAGAAGATCGAGGTGACGCGCTCGCGCGCCTACAAGAAGAACGACCAGGCATTCGTGGAGCAGAAGAACGGGGCGGTGGTGCGCCGTTTGGTCGGCTACGGTCGCTTTGACGGCGTAGAGACGGCCCGCGTGATGGCGCGTCTTTACGCGGCGGCCCGTTTGCACGTGAACTTCTTCCAGCCGTCGTTCAAGCTCAGGGAGAAGCATCGCGAGGGTGCGAGGGTCACCAAGCGTTATTACCCGCCGGCGACGCCATACGAGCGAGCGCTGGCACATCCCAAGCTATCCAAGGCCATCAAGCGGAGGCTGCGCGAGACCTATCGCGGTCTCGACCCAGTGGTGTTGTTGGCTGAGGTCCGCGCGGCACAGGATGAGCTCGGTGAGCGGATCGGCAAGCGCGGTCTCGCAGCCGCCGCCGCCCCATTCCCGGTCGATCCGCCCGGGTTTGCGCGATCGCTCGACACGACGGCCCAGACCGCCGAGGTACGCTCCACACATCGCCGGCCGAAACGGTACTACAAGAAACGGATGCGCATGCCGTCCAAGCTCGATCCGCATCTGGCGACCATCGAGAGCTGGATCGCGGCGGAGCCTCAGATCACGGCCCTCGCCATCGTGCGCCGGCTCGCCGCGATCGATCCGGCCGCGTTTAGCGACAAGCAGCATTCGATTGTGCAGCGCCTGATTCGATCATTGCGGCGCAAGGCAACGGAGACGTTGATTGTAACCATGGTGTCGCAAACGTCGACCGCAGCCGTCATGCCGCCCGGGCCTGTGGACGGCGCTTCGTGTGATGGGCACTCCGCCCCGCCCACAGGCCTTATGGCCGCGCACGTGTCGACGCTCGGTCGGTTCAGCTCTCAGCCTGCACCCAACCAATCGCACTCGGGTAACATTGCTTCGTGAGGCAATACGAGGGGTCAACATTC
The DNA here is from genome assembly GCA_035699585.1 of Bauldia sp. Taxonomy (GTDB): domain Bacteria; phylum Pseudomonadota; class Alphaproteobacteria; order Rhizobiales; family Kaistiaceae; genus Bauldia. Next base: position 1,950 of record DASSPO010000207.1, on the reverse strand, counting down.
GGCGCCGATTGACACGCAGTATCAACGACCGTTTAGCTCGGGTCCGAATTGGGTGCAGATGCAGACCCGTCATGCTGCACCTCTACGCTGCTCTCGCCGCGAAGGACCGGCGGCTGACCTCGGAACGGACTCGGTCGGCGCTCACTGGGAGCCGGAGCAAGGCGGCTGAGGCCGCTGTCCACGGCCGCAAGGTCCAGGTCGCTGAGGCAAACCGCGTTCGCCGCCAACGGTCCTCCCCATCGAGTCGCTGCGCGCCTGAGACGTCGCGACCTCCTCGGTCTTGCGGCGGCGCTGAACAATCGCTGTGTCCGACCGCGGGCGGAGGTCGGTGGCACGTCTCTAACGTCAATAACTTGGTCGATCGGCTGCCGGCGTGAGGCCCCTCTGTTGGATGGGAAGAACGAAGAAAGCACGTACGTCGCCAGTCCCAGGGATCCTGTCTCCGGTTACGGCTCCAGAGATTCTCGGCCTTATCTCGAGGCCATTCCATCCGGATCAAACGTTGCCAAATAGGCAAGCACCGCTTTGATCTCCTCGTCATTCCTGAGGCCGATAAATGCCATTTCGGTGCCCTTCACCACTCCTTGTGGGTCGCGGAGGAAGGTCGTCAGCAGCGCCTCGTCCCACACCTTGTCCTGCCCCCACGCGACAAGCGCCTTGGAATATTTCTGGTTGGGAAGGCTGCCGGGCTTTCGGCCGAACAGGTCATTGAGATGGGGCCATGACTTCACAAACTTCGTCGGCGGGCCGACTAAATGACATTGTCCACACCTTGAGAAGACCTTCTCGCCAGCGGCGACAAGATCGTCCTGGGCTACGGCGGTACCGCTGCTGGCAATGAGGGCAAGAACGAAAAGAAACCTACACATGGCCATCCCCCCTTCGTAGACACGTGAAACCCGTCGCATTTCATGCGCAGACCTCCGTATCGTCGGCACCCTAGCACGACCAAGGACGAGGTGCGGTTGACTCACGGAGCGTCGCGGGCGTGTTTTGACGACCGCGCCGGTGCCAAATAGAAACCGGAGCCACGCGGCGGAACTCGCGGCGCTGGGGCGGAAAGGGTCTAGTTGAAAGCAGCCGCCTTCGCGCCAACGTCTCGCCGATCATCAAGTCGCTCCGCGCATCAGAGGTTCGCGATCTTCGTGGAATTACTGCCGGAGGTGAACAACCGCGGCGTCCGCCACAGCCCGAGGCAGCCGATGCCACGTCTCGAATCAAGACCGCTCGATCGACTTGACGGCTTTTTCAGATGGGAAGAATTCGCTGTATCGCCCGTGGGCGCTCAACCGCGGGATCGTTGCATAGCCGGCGAGTGACCGGTACCTGAGCGGCTCCGTGCCTGCGCTTCCTGACCCAGTGGCGGGGTGGCGTCGGTTGCGCATCAGGCGCGGTGGAATCGAGAGCCGGCCAGGATCGGGTGTTTTGAGCGTGCCTAGTGGCGAGGGATGTCGCGAACGAGTGAAGCGCCGGTTCAGAGGGGTCGGCACCGGCGCTTTCAATGAATCTTCCGCTCACTGCGGAACCGCTTCCTAACCCAGTGGCAGGCGGGTGAAAGAATCGGTTCGGAAGGACCGGTTTTTTCATTGGTTTGCCTTTTCCAATGGGTTCGCAGTGGCGCCTCGGGGAGCCACGCGGCCGTCCAGGCGATACGCCGCGATCATCCAGACTGCGCATTAAACAGCTTGAAGAACCCAGTCGATCGACTGTCGGCGTGGCCCGCTTTCTTAGCGGGAGGAGTTGCGTCGCTGGACGCGACCAAACATTATCCGGCGCCCGTTTGGTATGAAGCTACGTCCGCTCCGCAAGGAGATTCCTGATCTCCTCAAGTAACACTTCCTGACGAGGAGCTGGGGCGGGGGCCGCGACGACTGGCTTCTTCATGCGGTTCATCGCCTTTATGATTAGGAAGAGCACAAATGCCACGATGAGAAAGTTGATAACGAAAGT
>DASSPO010000206.1:0-10575 GCA_035699585.1 Bauldia sp. | reverse complement strand
GCGTAGACCAAATCAGCGCGGTTCATGGTGTAGAAGTGGAAGTCGGTGACACCGCGGTCGACGAGGTCGAGCACCTGCTCGGCCGCAACCGCCGCGGCGACGAGTTGGCGGGTCGGCGCGTCATCGTCGAGCCCCTCGAAGCGACGGGCGAGCCAGTCGGGCACCGAGGCGCCGCAGCGCGCGGCGAAGCGCGCCACCTGGGTGAAGCTGTGCACCGGGACGATGCCCGGCACCACCGGGATATTCAGTCCCGCGGCGCGCACCTTCTCGACATAGGCCTCGTAGCGATCGTTGTCGAAGAAGAACTGGGTGATCGCCCGATCGGCCCCGGCATCCACCTTCCGCTTCAGCATCTCGATGTCGGCGTCGAGGCTCGGGCTCTCCGGATGCTTCTCCGGATAGGTGCCGACGGACACCTCGAAATCCCCGACCGACTTGATCCCGGCGACGAGGTCGGCGCTGCTTGCGTAGCCGTCGGGGTGCGGCACATAGGCGGTGCCGACGCCGCCCTCCGGATCGCCGCGGAGCGCCACGATGTGGCGGACCCCCGCATCGCGGTAGGCACGCACCACCGCGTCGACCTCGTCCTTGGTCGCGGCGACGCAGGTGAGGTGGGCGGCCGGCGTGAGCGGCGTCTCCTTGAGGATGCGCGCGACCGTCGCATGCGTGCGTTCACGCGTCGAACCGCCCGCGCCGTAGGTCACGGAGACGAACGACGGGCCAAGCGGTGCCAGCCGCTCGATCGACTTCCACAACGTTTCCTCCATCGCCTCGGTCTTGGGCGGGAAGAACTCGAAGGACACCCGGAGCCGGGAGTCGGAGCCGAGCAGGCGGCTGGGCCGGGTTGCATCGAACGCCATCACGCCACCTCCCGCTCGGTATTGGCTGCGACCAGCATCCGCCGGTCATGGGCAAGCCACATCGTCACCTTGAGCTTGTTGCGCTGACCGGGAAGGTCGACCACGCGCTCGAGGGCGAGGCCGCGCGCCTCGATCCACTGACGCACCTGGTCCTCGGCAAAGCCGAGCCGGCGATGCGCGTGCTTCTCGCGCAGGAACTCGAGATCGTGCGGGGCGAAATCGACGATGAGCATCCGTCCCCCCGGGCGGAGCACGCGCGAGGCCTCGCCGAGGGCGCGCTCGGGATCGTCGAGATAGTGGAGCACCTGATGGATGGTCACGAGATCGAAGGCGTCCCGCGGCAGCGGCAGATTGTAGATGTCGCCGAGCCGGACCTGGGCATTGGTGACGCCGGCGCGGTCGAGATTGGCGCGGGCGACGGCGAGCATGTTCGGGGAAGCGTCGATGCCGACGGCGCGGTCACAGAGCGGCGCGAGCAATTCGAGCATTCGACCGGTGCCGGTGCCGAGATCGAGGAGGCTGCCGAAGCGCTTGTTGCCGACCGCCTTGAGGATCGCGGCCTCGACCCTGTCCTCGGCGACGTGCAAGGCCCTGATCGTGTCCCATTCGCCCGCGTTGTCGGCGAAGTAGCGGTGGGCGGCTTCCGCGTGCTCGCGCTTGATTCCGGCGAGCCGGTCGCGGTCGCGCGCCAGCACCGGGTCGTCCGCCGCGGTGAGCGCGAGCAGCTCGCGCACCAGCTTGGCTCCGGCTCCCGCTTCCGTCAGCCGGTAGAACACCCAGGCGCCCTCGGGATAGCGGTCGATCAGCCCGGCATCGGCGAGCAGCTTGAGGTGACGCGAGATGCGCGGCTGCGACTGGCCGAGGATGGCGGTAAGGTCCTTGACCGAGAGTTCCGCCTGACCGAGCAGGGCAAGCACGCGCAGCCGCGTCGTCTCGCCCGCCGCCTTGAGGGCTGCAATCATCGGTTCGACGGGAAAGCTGCCGGTCACGGGCCTGCTCGCTAACGGACATAAAGATATTCTTATACCTATATCCTTTTCCGATACCGTGCAATCGCCGCCCGACGAAATCCCGGTTGACGGAGCGGAATTCTTCATTTAACATTACGGTTAAATAAAGGATATGCCCCGTTGCCCGAGCCCAGAATCGCACTCCCCGCCGTCTTCGGCGCCCTTTCCGACCCCATCCGCCTTGCCATTGTGGAGCGCCTTCTCCGCGAGGGCGAGCGCTCGGCCGGCGATATCGCGGCGCCCTTCTCCGTCAGCAAGCCGGCCATCTCCAAGCACCTCCGCGTGCTGGAGAAGGCCGGGCTGATCGAACGGCGGGTCGAGCGCCAATGGCGGGTTTGCCGGGTGCGGCCGGAGGCGATCCGCGCGGTCGACGACTGGATCGCGACCTATCGCGCCTTCTGGGAGGTGTCGTTCGACCGCCTCGACACAGTGCTCGCGAGACAGAACGCGGGCGGAAAGAGGGAGAAGGACAGTGCCTGAGCCCGTGGAAGCGAACAGTGCGCGGGCCGTCCGCGAAGGGAGCGTCGATGACCGCACGCTCGTCATCGAGCGCGTCTTCAAGGCGCCCCCGGATCAGGTGTTCCGCGCCTGGACCGATCCCGAGATCCTCGTCGACTGGTGGGGACCGGAGGGATTCGGCACGAGACCCGCCGAGTGCGCCATGGACCTCCGCGAGGGCGGTGCCTGGCGGACGGTGATGCGGAACGAGCGCGGCGAGGCCCACATAGCTTCAGGCGTCTACCGCGAGATCAGCCCTCCCCGGCGCCTGGTCCTGACCTGGGGTTGGCAGCAGCCGGACGGCAGTCGCGGCCACGAGACGGTGGTCGAGCTGAACTTCGAGTCGGTTCCCGGCGGGACCCGCCTCCGTCTCGTCCAGCGCGTCTTTGCGAGCAGCGATCAGCGCGACAGCCACCGCATGGGCTGGCAGTCGAGCCTCGACAAGCTGGAGCGCATGTTCGCCTAGGAAGTCGACGGGGCCGCGGACTCAACCCGGACCGGGAGAAGCAAGGTTCCCTTCGCAAGAAAGTCTCAGGCGGCGAGCGGCACGCTCATGTCGAGCGGCCCGAAGTCCAGCACCTCCGCGATGCGGTCCCGCAGCCACGCGTTGGCGGCGTCGTTTGCCACGCGGCGGTGCCAGAAGAGCATGACGTCGGTGACCGGCGGGTCGAACGGCGGCATGTAGAGCTCGAGGTCAAGCAGCGGGGCAACCGAACGGGCGAAATGAATCGGCAGGTTCCCGAGGAGGCCGGCATGGGCGATGGCCAGCGCCACCGCCTGGAAGTGGGGCACCGTCATTGCGACGCGCCGCCGCAGGCCCCGTTCCGCAAGCACCGGGTCGAGGGTGCCGGTCTTGCTCCCGTCCATCGACATCAGCACCTGCGGGATGGCGCAGAAAACCTCGGGAGGGATCCGGTGGCCGGGCCGGATGCCGGCCTTGGCAAGCACTGGATGAGCTTTCGGCGCGACCGAGACCGTGAATGACTGTGCCAGCCTGCGCCGGCACACCCAGTCGGGCACCTCGTAGCGAGCGTCGACCAGGGCCGGAGAGGATTGGTCGCCCTCTCCGACGCGCCATTCGACCGGCACGATCGCCATGTCGATCGCCCCTTCGCCGAGGAGCCGCACCGCGTCGCTGCTCGGATGATCGACCATCTGCAGCGTCACGCCCGGAGCCGCCGGCATCACGGCGGCGGCAAGGCGCGGCATCAGCAGCGCGGAGAAGTAGTCGGACCCGCTGATCCGGAAGGTTTGCGTGGCGGTCGATGGTTCGAACTGCGCGACCGCCGACAGCGCATCCTCCATGCGGCGGAGTGCCTCGCGGATCGGCTCGCTGAGCATGAGGGCGCGTTCCGTTGGCACCATGCGATTGCCTTCGCGCACGAACAGCTCGTCCCCGATGATGTGGCGGAGCCGCCCGAGCGCGGAACTCACCGCCGGCTGGCTGAGACCCACGCGCTCTCCGGCTCGCGTCGTATTCAGCTCGATCGCCATGGCATCGAAGACACGAAGCAGATTGAGGTCGAGCGCCGCGAAATTCATGAGGTCGATAACCTCCATACAATCATTGAGTTTCAAGTCCCGGGCCGCCGAACGTATGTCGCTCCGCGTCGAGGACAGCGAGTCCGAAGACAACCGCAACAGACACCCGACACCCGCATCTCGACTACAGGAGAACACTAGCATGTCCGCGAAAACCGCGACCATGATCGCATTGACTCTTGCCTTCATGTCAGGGACCGCCGCGTCCGCCGCCACCTCGCTCACGCCGGCCGAAGTGGCACGCATCGACGCATCGTCAGCGCCGCTCGCCGGCGAGCCGAGCCTCGCCGAGATCCGCCTCGCCACCGAGCGATTCCGCGATATCGACGTGGCGCTCGCCGAGGGTTACATCCGCGATCCCGCCAACATGTGCGAGACCGCGGATATGATGGGCAGGCCGCGCGAGGACGGCGCCATGGGCGTTCACTACTTCCGGCCCGACCTGCTCGGCATCTCAGCCCCGCCGAACCCCCGCGTCGACGGCACCGGCACGCACACCGACTTCACGCGTCCGGGCGTTCTCATCTACGAGCCTCAGGCCGACGGTTCGCTCGCGCTGATCGCGATCGAGAACCTCGTCTTCGTCAAGGCCTGGACGGAGGCCGGCAACGACATGCCGCCCTCGTTCCACGGCATGCCCTATGACACCATGGTCGACGACCCGGCGACGCCGATCGACGAGGCGCACAATTTCGAGCCCCATCACGACCGCCACGTCTGGCTCTACCGTGAGAATCCCAACGGCATCTTCGCGCAATTCAATCCACGCGTGACGTGCGAGCATCACACCGGTGGCGCGCACACGCATGGGCACGCCCCGGGCTCCTGAACGGGGCGGGCAAGCGGGCGCACCTGCCGTTCGCGAGAGCGGCAGGTGACGCTCGGCCGAGAATCGCGCTGGCCGAGCCTCAGGAAGCTCGGGAAGGCGGTCGAGCCGGGCTGTGCATCACGACGGTTCCAGCTCGGCAAACGGCCGCATCCGGTCGGCAACCGTGACGCTGGTTTCGGCGCCGGTGAAGCGGCCGAGCATGGCGCGGAGGTCGGCGACCGCGGCATTGAGGTCGCCGACGCCGTTCGCCTGGATCGTCACCACCGCCCGCGTGGTGAGCGGCGTCACCAGCGAGCGCACGTCCTGCCGCCAGTTCCAGCGACGGCAGAGGATCTTCTCGGCGTCGGCATAGACCACCTCGCCCGGCTTGGGCGGGTCGGATTCCGGCGTGCCGCCCTCCTCCGTTCCGCTCGCCATGTCGAGGAACTGGTCGCCCAGCCGGCTGTAGCGGAAAGCGATGTCGCCCGTGACCTTGTCGAGGTCGTCCGCGCCAAGGGGCATGACGTGGGCGAGCGAGACGGCGTTGTAGACGTCGACGAAGCTGTTGATCTCAGGCAGCGCGCGTCCGGCGAGCACGTTCTTGACCAGCCGCTCGACCGACGAGCGGTAGCTCGTCTTCTTGATGCCGAAGGCTCGGTAGGCCTTGCGCCAGGCGGCGACGCCGGGAATCTCCGACAGCTCCATTCCGCCCCAAGCAGTGCGGCAGGCGGCCTCGCGCTCGGCAATGATCGCGGACAGCTCCGGCGGGCGGCCCGGTTCGATCTCGATCCGTTCGGCCACGACCACCGCCACGCGGAAGTCGGGGAAATCGGTGATGATGTCGGAGATATCGATGTTCATGGCAGGACACGCACGCGGCCCCGGGTCCTACCAAGGCCGGCCGCCGTCGGGAAGGCCGAAGATGCTCAATGGGCGTGATAGCTCTCGCCGATCGCCACCTTCCCGCGCAGGAACGTCCAGTAGACGAAGGCGGTGTAGCCGAGAATGATCGGCAGCAGGAAGACCACGCCGATCAGCGAGAAAACCTGGCTCTCCGGCACCGCCGCGGCCGCGACGATCGTCAGTGACGGCGGCACGATGTAGGGAAAGGTCGAGATCGCGAGCCCGAGATAGCAGAGCAGGAACAGCCCCGCCGAGCCGAGGAACGGGATCGCCTCGCGCCTCCTGTCGAGCCCGCGCCAGACCGCGAGCGCCAGCAGCGCGGTGAGCAACGGTACCGGCCACAGGAAGAAGATGTTGGGGGTCGAGAACCAGCGCGTCGCGATCCGTTCGATCCCGAGCGGCGTCCAGAGGCTGACAAGGGCAATGAAGCCGAGCACCGCCACGAGCAGCACCCGCGCCTGCCGCCGGGAGTATTCGGCGAGACTCCCCTCGGTGCGGAGGATCAGCCACGTCGCGCCGAGAAGCGCGTAGCCGGCAAGGAGCCCCAGCCCGCACATCAGCGCGAACGGCGAGAGCCAGTCGAACGGCCCGCCGGCGAAACGTCCCTCGACCACCGTGATGCCCTGAAGCAGGCCGCCGAGGATCACGCCCTGCATGAAGGCGGCGATGATCGACCCGCCGGCGAAGGCATAATCCCATCGCCGGTGATGGGACTTCGCCACTTCGCGGAACTCGAAGGAGACGCCGCGGAAGATGAGCGCGAGCAGCATCACGATCACCGGCAAGTACATTGCCGGCATGATCACCGCATAGGCGTCGGGAAAGGCGACCCACAGCCCGCCGCCGCCGAGCACGAGCCAGGTCTCGTTTCCGTCCCAGAACGGCGCGATGCTGTTGATCATCGCGTTCCGGTGCTCCTGCTTCCGCGCGAATGGCGAGAGGATGCCGATGCCGAGGTCGAAGCCGTCGAGGATGACGTAGAGCGCCACCGCCGCGGCGATCAATAGCGCCCAGATGAAGGGGACATAGGCCTCCATCAGCGGACCTCCTCGCCGCCCGTCGGGCCGCCGGGCGCAACCGACGTCGCCGCGGTGATCGGGCGGTGCGGCACGCCTTCCGGCGGCTCGCGCTCGGGCGTCGGCCCCTTGTCGATCAGCCGGTTGATGTAGACGATGCCGGCGGCGAAGATCGCGAGATAGACCACGACGAACAGGACGAGCGTCGTCGCCACCTGTCCCGCCCCCACCGGCGACGCCGCGTCGGCGGTGCGGAGAATGCCGGTCGCCACCCACGGCTGCCGCCCGACCTCGGCCACGATCCAGCCGGAGAGGATGGCGAGGAAGCCGACCGGCCAGGACCATGAGGCGAGGCGGAGATAGGTGCGCGCCTCGGCGAGCCGCCCGCGCCACCAGAGATACGCGCCGATGAAGGCAACCAGGACCATGATCCCCCACAGGCCGACCATGGCGCGGAAGCCGAAGAAGGGCAGCGCCACCGGCGGCCGGTCCCCCGGCGCGAAGGCCTTGAGGCCGGGAAAGCCGCCGTCGAGGCTCCGCGTCACGATCAGGCTGCCGAGATAGGGGACGGCGATCTCGTAGCGGTTCTCCTCCGCCTGTTCGTCCGGAATGGCAAACAGCACCAGCGGCACCGGCCCCTCCGTGCCGGCATCCCATTTGCCCTCGATCGCCGCGAGCTTGGGCGGCTGGTGGCGCAGGACGTCGCGGCCCGACTCGTCGCCGAAGATGAGCTGGAGCGGGGTGAGCACGACCGCCATGCCGAGCCCCATCTTCAGCATGGTCATCGCGTGCGCCGGCTTCTTGCCGGCAAGGAGATGGCGCGCGCCGGTGGCGATCACCACCAACGCCGTCGTGAGATAGGCCGCCGTCACCATGTGAGCGAAGCGCATCGGGAAGGTCGGGCTGAAGATCGCGCTGAGCCAGTCGGCGGGCAAGGCGACGCCGTCGCGGACGATGTGTCCGGCCGGAACCTGCATCCACGAATTGGCCGAGAGGATCCAGAAGGCCGAGAACAGGGTGCCCACGGCGACAAGGATCGCCGCCGTGACGTGAAGGCCGGGCGGCACGCGGTTCCAGCCGAAGAGCAGCACGCCGAGAAATGTCGCCTCGAGGAAGAAGGCGGTCAGCACCTCATAGCCGATGAGCGGGCCGACGACGTTGCCGACGACGCGCGAGAATTCGCTCCAGTTCGTGCCGAACTGGTAGGAAAGCACGATGCCGGAAACCACGCCCATCGCGAACGAGACGGCGAAGATGCGGGTCCAGAACCGGGCGAGTTCGCGGTAGCGGAGCTCCCCCGTTCGCCGCCACATCACGAGCAGCGTCGCGATCCAGGCGGAGAGGCCGATCGTGAAGGACGGAAAGATGATGTGGAACGCGACGGTGAAGGCAAACTGCACCCGCGCGAGGAAGACGGCGTCGAGGTCCATCGGCGGGGGCTCTCACGAACGCTTTCGATTCCGACTCGTGTCAGTCTAGCACGATCGCCGCGCGCGGCGGCCGTTTGGTGTCGAGCGCCGCTAGCTGCGCACGGCGACCACGAAGAGGCGCGGGAAGCGGAGCATCACCCTGCCGTCGAAGAGCGGCGGGTACGTCTCGGCGATGCGCTCGCTATAGGCGGCGAGATAGGCGCGGCGGTCGCTGTCGTCGAGCCGGTCGAGCCAGGGCCGGAGGCCCGTGCCTTTTACCCATTCGACGATCGCCGCGGCATCGGGAAGCACGTGATAGTAGGTCGTGTGCCAGACATCGACCGAGGCGGCGAGCGGCTTCAGCCGGTCGTAGTAGGCCGATGGCGCCGGGACCGGGTCCCTCGGGATCGGCCGCGCGAACCTCTCCCGCCACGACCCGCTCCGCGCCACCGCCGCCATCAGCATGTGCGTCGGTTCGTTGAGGTTGTCCGGCATCTGGATGGCGATCGCACCGCCCCTCGGACAGGTCGCAAGAAGCCGCGCGACCTCGTCGAGATGATCGGGCACCCACTGGAAGACGGCATTGGCGAAGATCAGGTCGTATGGCGCCTTCGGCGCGAAGCCGCGGATGTCGCCGACGATGAACTCGGCCGACGGCAGGCGTTTCCTCGCCTCGGCGATCATCTCCGGCGAGGAGTCGAGGCCGACGACCTCCGCCTGGGGGTATCGCGCGGCGAGCAGCTCCGTCGAGTTCCCGGGCCCGCAGCCGAGATCGAGCACGCGCTTCGGCTGTTCGATCGGCACGCGCGATAGAAGCTCGATCGCCGGCCGGGTCCGCTCGTCTTCGAACTTGAGGTATTGCGCCGGCGACCAGCGGGGCATGGCGCGCCGGCTTCAGGCCGGCTCGGCCGGGGTGATCGGCGCCGGGCGACGGACCGGCTCACCCACGATCATGAAGAGGACGCCCAGCATCGCGACCAGGCAGGCGATGCTCGCAATGCGCCCCGCCTGCGCCGCCTGGGCGAACAGCGGCGACGCCATGCGGGTCAGCGACATCTCCTGTAGCAGCATCAGATAGAGCGTCGTCGACACCCCGCCGGCGATGACTGCGACCAGTGCCGCCAGCCAGCCGAGCTGTCCGACGATCCCGTGGCGCCGCCAGAGCGAATCGCCCTGTCCCCCGGCAGGCCTCGCAAGGATCATGAGAAGGATGATGAGAAGCGCCAGGACGGTGAAGAACGGGAAGCCCGAGTTGAGGAGGCCCAGCCCGAACGACACCGGCACGTAGGTCGGGCCGAACACGGTCAGCGTCCGCCAGTCGAGAAGGAGGAGAGCCGGCACCAGCCACCCGGCGATCCCCCACATGCCGAGCGTCCGCATGCGTCGCCAGCAGGGGCGGAGGAGAAGGAGCGCAAGCAGGATCAGGATCAGCGGCCTGAGCAGCGTCCCGGTTGCGACCGAGATCGCGGCGCAGGCGCCTTCCGTCTCGGTGCAGGCGGTGGCGCTCTGGATCGTGGCGGCGAGCCACGGTCCGGCAAGCGAAAGCGCGACGAAAGCGGCTAGCCGCCAGCCCACCGTCACCGCGAACCTGCCGCCGCTCAAGGGACGCATCGCCGCTCCTTTCCTGCCGGCGCCGACAAGAACAGGCGCAATCCGGCGCGATTGAGGCGTCACGGGCTCACCATGCCGGGCCGCCCTTGTCAATCGCGCGATTCCGATCCGACCGATGTCGGATTCGTTCAAGACGGCCGTCGCGGCGGCTGGTAGCGGGGGCCACCGCCAAACCGAAGGAGAAAATTCGATGTCCCCCGCGCCCGACCTCTATGGCCGATACCACAAGGGCCTCCGCCTCGCCCTCGGCACGCTGCTTGCGCGTATCGGCGCGGCCGATCCCGCAGACCGCCAGGAGTGGGCTGCGGTGGTTGCGGAGTGGCAGGCGCTCGACGCAACGCTGGAAGCCCATAGCCGCCACGAAGACGTCTACATCCACCCTCTCATCCGCGAGGCGGCGCCGGCCGTCGCCGCGGCGCTCGACGCCGAGCATGAGCATCTCGAAACCGACCTCGCGAAGCTTCGCTGCGGTTTCGCGGAGGTCGAGCGCGCGAGCGCCCCTGACGAGCGCCGCCGCGCGGCGCATGTCCTCTATCTCGATTTCAGCCGCTTCGTCGCGGACTACTTCCGCCATCTCTTGGCCGAGGAAACCGCGGCGATGCCGGAACTCCTCCGTCATTTCACGGCACAGAAGCTGCTTGCGACGCTTGAGGCAATGCTCGCCTCCATTCCGCCGGACCGGCGGATGAAGGACCTGGCATTGATGGCCCCGGCGCTCCGGCCGGACGAGCTCACCGCCCTTCTCGCCGGCATTGCGGCCAAGGCGCCGCCGCCGGCTTTCCAGGCTGCCCGGGACGTGGCGCGGGCGGCGCGGGGCGAGGCCGCCTTTGAGGCGATCGACGACGCCCTCGCGACAACGGCCGTAGGTCAGAGATAAAGCGCGTAGGCGTGGGCCTGGCAGGCCGGCGCCTGGAAGTA
>DASSPO010000205.1:0-10606 GCA_035699585.1 Bauldia sp. | reverse complement strand
CGATTCCCGCGCGTTCAGACTTGATAATAATACCAGGGTCAAAATCGACGATCACTGACCTCGCCTTCATCCGCGCCCAAGGCTGGGACATCGATGTTGGCGCGCATTGGCGCAGGGGTGGGGTGGTCATGGGCCTGTGCGGTGGCTACCAGATGCTCGGTCGGCGCGTCGCCGATTTCGCCGGATCGGACGGCCAAAGCGGCGATACCCCGGGGCTGGGACTGCTCGACGTCGAAACGGTGATGGATGGTGACAAGATCACCGTGCCGGTGGCCGGACGACACGTGGCGAGCGGCGAGCGCGTCTCCGGATACGAGATCCACCTCGGCCGGACCAGTGGAGCGGACTGCGCCCGACCCTTTCTCGACCTCGACGGGCGGCCCGACGGCGCGCAGTCTCCCGACGGCCGGGTGATCGGCACCTACGTCCACGGCATCTTCGCGAGCGACGGGTTCCGCCGGGCTTTCCTGTCGGGCCTCGGCGCGCGGGCATCGGAGCTCCGCTACGAACACGCGATCGAGGCAGCGCTGGACGCCATTGCCGGCGTCACGCAAAGGCGATGACGAGGCCCCCGCCAAGCGCCGAAAGGACGAAGAGGAGCGCCCAGGCGGTACGGTAGACGCGAAGGGCGCGACCGATGTCCTCCGGCGCGGCGTTCCGCCGGCCGGCCGGATTCAGGTAGGGGGCGGCGGTGAGCACGCCGCGGTAGCGGCGCGGACCCAGAAGGGCCAGACCGAGGGCAGCGGCCATCGCCGCCTCCGGCCAGCCGGCATTGGGCGAGCGATGGCCGGGCGCATCGCGGCGCATGACACGGAGCGCCTCGCCGATGGAGCCGCCGGCAGCCGGCGCGGCGAGGGCAAGGAGCAGTCCTGCAAGGCGGCTGGCGGGGAGGTTGACGAGGTCGTCAAGCCGAGCCGCCGCCCAGCCGAAACGCTCGTAGCGCGGCGACATGTGGCCGATCATCGAATCGGCGGTGTTGATCGCCTTGTAGGCGAACATGCCCGGCAACCCGAGAAGCGCGAACCAAAGGGCGGGCGCGACCACGCCGTCGGAGAAATTCTCGGCGGTCGACTCGATCGCCGCCCGGCATACACCGGCCTCGTCGAGGCTCGCGGGGTCGCGGCCGACGATCCGCGAGACGGTGGCGCGCGCCGCATCGAGGCCGCCAGCGGCGAAGGCGCGCCGGACAGCGCGGACGTGGTCGTCAAGGCTCCGCCCGGCGAGGAGGATCGCCGCGACGATCACGGTACCGATCCAGCCGTAGGGAATGAGATGGAGGAGGTACTCGATGACAAGGCCAATGGTGGCCATGGCCGCGACGAGAAGCAGAACGGCAAGGACGCCGAGTCCCCTGCGGAAGACAGGGCGGAGGCCGGGGCGATTGAAGGCGCGGTCGAGCATGTCGACCAGCCGGCCAAGGAGGGCGACCGGATGGGGCGCGCGCCGCCAGAGCGCGTCGGGATCGCCGACGGCGGCGTCGAGCGCAAGCGCGCCCGCAAGCATCCACAAATGAGCAAGAGAAAACACGTCGCCGCCCCATCAGGCGACAACGACGAGAACCGCCGTTGCCACTCGCACCCCTCCCCAACTCCCGTTCCCGAACGAGAATTACCGCTTCGATGAGGGTATGCGAAAGGCTGTTGCCGGTTATTCCTCGGGCATGGGGCAGGGCGACCGGCTTTTCGGGCGAGTTGGGCCTGCCGCAAGCCGGGCGCTATCGGCTCTCGCGAAGAGAGCAAGGCGGGCCGCGAAGGACAGGGGATCCAAAGCGGCCCGCCCGGTCGCCACGGGGTTGGGAGATTGGGGTAGCCCCCGGCGCTCTCAGTGAAATTTCGGATGCGGTTGGGATTCGCGCTACCCCCAAGATCGGGGATGGCGGAAAGTGGGGACAATGCCGAAGGCGGTGACTATTCGGTAATGACCGCGCCGCGCGGCGTGCTCGGCGCATAGCCCAGGGGCAAAGTCGACCCACGACCCGTATGGTCCGGGGCGAAAGCGTCGAGGAAGCGAAGGGCGAGCGTGCGGTTGAAGGTCGGCACCGCGTCCTCGAATACCGGCGGACGAGGACGGGGCAGGGGAATCTCGACAAGCGTTGCAACAATCTTGGCGTCCTCAAGGTCCTCGGTCTGAGGCTCCTCGGTGAAGGTCGCGGCTTCCGCCGACCCGCCCCGCGGACGCCGCGCCTCTGCCTCGCCGGCGCCATCGGTACCCTCGTCGTAGAGGACGGTCGCAACCAGGACCTTCCTGGGAGCCGGTTCCGCCGGCTTCTCGGCGACGGGCTCCTCGGGAGGCACGGCCTCGCCATCGGCCACCGCCGCGGTTTCCTCCTCGACCGCCGCGGTCTGGGCGTCGAGCGGCTCGGCGGCGGCAGTCGAATCCGCCTGGGACTCCTCGTCCTCCTCCGGCCTGGCCTTTGCCTTGACGCCGTCGGCTGCAACGGCGTCGGCGGTGATGACACGGGGCGAGGGGTCCTCGCAGCCGTCAAGCCTTTCGTCGCTGTCGACCACCGTCACCCGGACATTGGCGATTCCGGACTTGATCATGCCGAGCTTCTCGGCCGCGGCGCGGGTGACATCGATCACGCGGCCGCCGACGAAGGGGCCGCGATCGTTGACGCGGACAATGACCTCGCGTCCGTTGGCGAGATTTTCGACCCTCACCTTGGTACCGAAGGGCAGGCTGCGGTGAGCGGCGGCGAGGACCGAGCCGTCGGAACGCTCGCCGCTCGCCGTCTGTCCGTCGAGGTCGTACCAGGCTGCCTTGCCGCACTGCGCAGCAAGGGCGTCGCCGGTCATCGCAACGATACCGGCAAGCCCGACCAGCAATCCCAGAACCGAGACTCCTCTCGACTCCACCCGACCCCACTCCTTCGCGCACGACACCGCGGCGCCAAAACGGGCTGGACGGTGGTAACGGTTTGGGGGAAATGCGGCCGGAATACGGCCCTGAGAAGACCTTGGGGAAAACGTTTGTGAACCTTCGTGCGAGGAATCGGATCGAAACTACCGCGTGGATTCGAAAAATCGCACCTGTTCAACATTTGACATTGGCCCCATGGCCGAATGGACGCAGAATGCCGATGCACACCATCCTGCGACCGGAGGTGTCTCAATGAGGAGTCACGTGCTGAGGATTCTCGCGGCCGTCCTTCTAGGCGTGGGGGCATCGTTTCCGGCCGCAGGACAGACCGGCGAGCCGCTTCACCTCGAATGCGCGGGACCGTTCGGCGCGGAGAGCAGCGAAAAATTCCTCGCCGAACTGTTCGGCTCCGACAACGTCGTTGCCGAGACGATCGACGGGCCTGAGGGAACGACGCTCGATGCGACGCTCGTCTTCCCCGACGATCCGGCCCGCCGGCTGATCGTCCTATGGCAGGACGAGGCCAATCGGGCCCGACCCGCCGCAATCATCATCCGCGACGAATCGGAATGGATAGGCCCGGGCGGCGTCCGCCTCGGCTCGAGCCTCGAGGAGGTCGAGGCGATCAACGGCGCCCCGTTCTCGGTGCTTGGCTTCGGGTGGGACTATGGCGGCGCTGCGAGCTTTCCGAGCGGCACGCTATCGGCGATCCCGGGCGGCTGCATCATGAGCGTCTCCTTCGACCTCGACTGGAGCCGCGAATATGGTCCGGAGTTCGACTCGATCATGGGGGACCAACAGCTCGGCTCCGACAACAAGGTCCTCAAGGCGGCTGCACCGACCGTATCGGAGATCGCCGTCGGCTATCCGCAATAGCGACGCTTCAGCGCGACATCGAGGCGACGAGCAGCGCCAGCTCCGCCTGGCGGTGCGTGCCGGTCTTGGCAAACACCGACTTGAGGCGCGTCCGCATGGTCTCGACCGACATGCGCTCGGCGGCGGCGATGTCGCGAAGCGTCTCGCCCCGGCCGATGCGACGGGCGAGGCGCGCTTCGGCGGCGCTGAGACCGAACGTCTCGATCAGGATATGGAAGGCATTGTCGCCGCCGCGTTCCGGATCGGTGACGATGACGATGGCGCGGGCCAGCTTGAAGATGTCCTGGGCAACGCCGACCGCCGGGACGATGCGAACGAACAATGGACGACGGCCGGCCCTCGGCACGGCAAGGCCGTTCGAGACGCGGCGTAGGGCGGGCCCGGCCCGGCTCGCCCTGGCGATGGCCGCCACGAGATGGCAATCCGTATCCGATTCGATCGCGGCGAGCCGACCGCCGTGAAGTGCGAAGGCGCCGCCGAGATGGCGCTCGAAGCCGGGGGTGGCGTGGAGTACCCGGCCGAAGTCGCCGACCAGGACAGCATCCTCGCCGATCGCGGCAACGCCCTCGGCAAAGCTCCGTGATGCGTCGAAGCCGATCCTGATCGCGAGCCCGGCGGCAGACCTGAGCGGCCCCATCAACCGGTTGAGCGTCGCCACCTCACCAGGCGTGAATGGACCCTGCGACGTGCGGCGCTCGATCGACACCGGCACGACGAAATCGTGGCCCGAACGCGCCAGCACCATGCCGGCGACAGGGCCGAAGCCATGGCGCTCAAGGAAAGCGGAAAAGCCACCCGCCGCCATTCCTTCCTTGCCGAACATGTCGCGATCGGTGATCAGCCCCTGGAAGCCGCCCGCCGTGAGCTCCAGGCCCCGCCGCATTCGCGGATTGCCCGGGTGCCAGCCCTCTGCAACGTGGGCCGCGACCAGCTCCTTCACCCCGGGCGAGGCGATCGCCTTCGAGGTACCCGGCCGGACAGGCAACAGGACGGCTCCCGCGGCTCCGGCGGCCTCGGCCAGCGCCTCAAGCGCGTCTGGCCAAAGCTCCGGCACGGCCGCGGCCTCGAAGAACAGCTCGCTGACCCGCTCGAAGCGGTCTTCCCTCAGGCCCATCATTACCCCAAAACGTGCGACAGGCCGCCCCACCCTCTTGTAGCACAGGTCGGCGCCCGTCGGAGACATCATCCGCGCGGGCCATCCGGCGAGGCCCGGTTTGGCCATCGGGGCAAGTCGTGGCAGTGTTGCGCCAATCCACCGCAGCACCCGCGACTGCCCGGGAGGAGCCCATGACAGTGCAGGTCTCGCGACGCGACGTGATTCTTACGGCCGTCCGCGCCGCAATCGCTTCCGTCGGCGCCGCCGGCTTCCCGCCGGCATTGTTCGCCCAAACCACGGTGACGCCGGCAGCGTTTCTTGCCCTTTCCGAGACGCTGACGGCGACGCCGAACCTCGACCCCGGAACCGCGACCACCATTCTTGGCGGCTTCCTTGCTACCGGGCACGGGGACGAGATCGCGAAATTGATCGCCGAGGGCTACGACCCGGTCACGCCCCTCGCCAATGCGATCGTGGCGGCATGGTACTCCGGGGTCTACACGACGATGCCGAAGGACGACGGCTCGAGCCCGGCGGGGACCCAGGTCGAGGCGGTTGCCACATTCACGCAGGCACTCCTTTGGAACGCGCTCACATTCAGCAAACCCTGGGGCGTGTGCGGCGGCGACACCGGCTATTGGGCCGATCCGCCGAAGGCATGAGGCGACGATGAGCGACGACATCGATGCGGACGTGATCATTGTCGGGTCGGGCATTTCCGGGGCGCTCATGGCCTCGCGTCTTGCGGCAGGGGGCGTCAAGGTCGCGATCCTCGAGGCAGGAGCGAAGGTCGACCGGCACCGGGCGGTCGAGAATTTCTGGAATGCGCTCGACAAGGTGCCCGAATGTCCCTACCCGCCTGTGCCCCAGGCGATGCATCCGACCTCCGACAACCTCGATTTCTGGTACCAGCAGGTCGGTCCCGACAAGTTCGCAAGCACCTACGTCAAGGTGGTGGGAGGGACGACCTGGCACTGGCTCGGTACGTGCCTCAGGCTTCTCCCCAACGACTTCCGACTGCGGTCGCTCTACGGGCAGGGGGTCGACTGGCCGATCTCCTACAACGACATCGAGCCCTTCTACGGCGAGGCGGAGAACGAGATCGGGGTTTCGGGGGACTCCGCGGTCGACCTCGGCGCGCCGCGAACCACGCCCTACCCGATGGCGGAGATTCCGCAAACCTATCTGGACAAGGTCTTCCTCAAGGCGCTGAGCGGGACCGCGTACGAGGTCCGCTCGACGCCGCAGGGGCGAAATTCCGCCGACCGCGACAACCGCCCGGCATGCTGCGGCAACGCGAGCTGCATCCCCGTCTGTCCGATCCAGGCGAAGTACGACGCGACGGTTCACGTCGACAAGGCGGTGGCGGCCGGAGCCACGCTCCACGAACAGACCAACGCGGTGTTCGTCGAGGTCGGCCCCGACCGGAGAGTCGCAGCCGTACGGTTCAAGCGGTGGGACGGGAGCGAGGGCAGGGCGACGGGCAAGGTGTTCGTGATCGCCGCCCATGCGATCGAGACGCCGCGGCTCCTCCTCAATTCGCGGAGCGAGGCGACGCCGAACGGCGCCGCGAACTCCTCCGACCAGGTCGGGCGGAACCTGATGGACCATCCGACGCAGCTTTCCTGGGCCTTCGCCAACGATCCCGTGTGGCCGTATCGCGGCCCGCTATCGACCTCCGGGATCGAGAACCTCCGCGACGGCGATTTCCGCAAGCAGCGCGGCGCCTTCCGGATCGAGATCGGCAACGACGGCTGGTCGTGGCCGACAGGCGCACCCATCTCGACCGCGCAGGATCTCGCCAACCAGGGGCAGCGCGGCAGCGCGCTCAACAACGCGCTCGCCTACCAGTCGGCGCGTCACGTCCGGCTCGCTTCCCTCGTCGAGCAGCCGCCCGATCCCGCCAACCGGGTAACCCTCGACGACGGCCTCTACGACATCTACGGCGTCGGCCTGCCGCGGATCGCCTACCGCCTCGACGACTACACCAAGGCGGGTTTCGCCGCCTCGGTTGCGGCCCATGACGAGATATTCGCCAAGCTCGGGGCGACGCAGGTAACCCACAGCCCCGATGCGCAGGGCGCCGGGCATATCATCGGGACGGCGCGAATGGGGGAGGACCCGCGGTCGTCGGTGGTCGACCGCGATCTTCGCAGCCACGATCATCCGAATTTGTTCGTGCTCGGCTCGTCGGTGTTCCCGACCTCGGCGACCGCCAACCCGACGCTGACCATCGCCGCGCTCGCAATCCGGGCCGTGGCATCGGTGAAGGCGACGATCGGGGGATAGACGCAGGCGGCAGGGGCGGCTCGGGTCACACGAGCGGCAGCGGCGCCTCATAGAGCCGGTAGGTCTTCCGCGGTTCCATCGGCAGTACGTGCTGGACGGCGCGGAGCGATTGCAGGTTCGCTTCCGAGATCCAGCCGAACTCGAACTCGTCGAAACGGTAGAGCGCGCCCTCGATCATGGTCTGGAACAGGGCCGGCAGGATGCCGAGGGCGCGGAGCTTGGGGTCGGCACCGATGCCGAACATGCGGGCGCGCCGGATCTTCGGCATCAGGAACGGCATCTGGACGAGGCGCACGAGGTCGCCCGACCCACGGGTGCGCCTGAGCGCCTGGTTCACGTCGGGAACCGCCATCACGTAGCCGACCAGCTCGTCGCCGCGGCGCATGGTGAGCACCAGCTCGGGGATCATCACCCGCTTGATGCGATGGGTGAGGAAATCGAGCTCGGCCGGGGTGATCGGGGTGAAGCCCCAGACCGTCTCGCGGATACGATTGCCGAACTGGTTCACATCTTTCAGGGTCGCGGCCAGATCGTGCTTCGTGGCGCGGACGATGCGGAGCTCGGGATGGCGGGCGAGTATGCGCTCCGTCAGCGCGCCGAGCTGCTTCCAGTGCTCGTTGCGGCTGATGACGCCCTCACGGGTCAGCACGAAAGCGTGGAAGTCGTGAACCTTGGCGAGGCCGAGAGACTCGATGAGCGGGCCGTAGCGGGCCGGGGTGTGCGCCATCATGATCGCCGGCGGATCGTCGTTGCCGAGGACGACAACGCCGAACTCGCCCTTGAGCGAGGGGTTGACCGGCCCGCGGATGCGGTCGCGACCGCGGGCGGCGAGCCAATCGGCGGCGGCGACCACCAGCGCGCGGGCAGCCTCGCGGTCGTCCTCGCATTCGAAGAAGCCGAAGAAACCGGTGCGGTCGCCGTAGTGCTCGTTGTGCAGGCGGTCGATGATCGCCGCGACCCGCCCGACGACGCGCCCGTTGCGGCGGGCGAGAAAGGCCTGGCGCTCGGCGTGCTCATAGAACGGGTGCCGCGCCGGGTCGATCGCCAGCCGCGCCTCCGCGGCGAGCGGCCGGACGAAGGCGGGATCGTCGCGATAGAGCGCGGGACGGAGGGCGTGGAACTCTGCCCAATCGGCCGCGCTTTCGACCGCACGAACCTCGACGGCGTTCAACGCTCACCCGTTGTCGACCAGCGACAGCTCGGCCGGCTCGCCGTCGTGGAGGGGCGTGCGGCGGTGGATCTCGGCGAAGGCGTCGACCACCCGCTGGACGTCCTCGGGCGAGTGCATCGCCGACAGCGTCACGCGGACGATCGAGGTGTTGATCGGGACCGCCGGGTAAAGGACGAGATTGGCGATTATGCCGTAGGTGTGCTCGAGCTCATAGACGGCGGGCAGCGCCCGCATCCCCCGCGCCCAGACCGAGGTGACGGCGCCCCGCGGGTTGCCGATCTCCAGCCCCGCCTTGCGCAGCCCGGAGCGGAGCATGTTGAGGTTGTCCCAGAGCTTCTTCCGCCGCTCGGGCATGCGCTGGATCAGCTCCAGCGTCTTGATGGTGGCGGCAACGATCGCCGCCGGCAGCGCCTTGGTGAGCACATAGCCTTGCGACTGGAAGCGCATGAACTCGATGACGTTCTTCGGCCCGCACATATAGCCGCCGAAGGTGCCGAACGACTTGGCGAAGGTGCCGCCGTGGAGGTCGACCTCGTCCTCGACGCCGAAATGCTCGGCCGTGCCGCGCCCATTCTCGCCGAGCACGCCGGTGCCGTGGGCGTCGTCGACGAGGAGGCGGGCCTTGTACTTGTGCTTGAGCTCGACGATCTCGGGAAGCGGCGCGAGCTCGCCCGACATGCCGTAGACGCCGTCGACCGCGATCAGCTTCGGGGCGTCGATCGGGACGGCCTTGAGCTGGCTTTCGAGGTCGGCGAGGTCGTTGTGCTTGAACCAGAAGGCCTGGCCGCGCGAAAGGCGCGCCCCGTCGTGGACGCAGCCATGGGCGTAGGAGTCGACGAAGACGTACTCGTTGCGCCCGACCAGGCACGAGATCGTGCCCGACATCGCGCCGAGGCCGAGATTGTGGACAGCGCAGGCCTCGGTCCGGCGGAACTTCGCGAGCTTCTCCTCGAGTTCGAGGTGGAGGGCGGTGGTGCCGGTGAGCGGCCGGGCGCCAAGCGGCGTGCCGATGCCGTACTCCTCGGTCACCGCGCGGGCGGCCGCGATCGCCTCGGGATGCATGGCGAAGCCGAGGTAGTCGTTGGTCGACACCTGGATCATGTCGCGTCCCCGAAACTCGATATGCGGGGCGGAGTTGTTGAACGGGAAGACGCGGTGGAAGACGTCGTCGAGCTTGTCGAAATCGGCGCCGGTCGAACGGCGCATGCGATTCATGAATATGTCACACTTTTCGAACAGGTCGGCCATTGCCCCCTCGTGTCGGAACCCACGGCAAGCGCACATTGTCTTGCGTCAGGGCCAAAAAAAAGCAAGGTCCGCATCGGCACTGCGGACACGCTTTGTTCGGCGGTGAGACGAAACGTGACAGGGTTCGGACGGGCCAGGGAAGCGGCACCGCGCGGCAGCTGCGGCCGGTTCGGGGGTGTGAACGATGACGCCCCGCCCGCCCGGACTGTCGCCGGCCGATTTCTGGAGGAAGCGGATCTGACGCCTACCCGGTCGCGGCGCGGGCCGTTGCGCGGCTACGCCCGTCCGGTTGAGCCGGTGCATCGGAAGGAGTAGGGGTAGGAGGGGCTCCCGGGGGCGCAAGTCCTGTCCTCAGGAGGAGCTTATGATGCGGCACCTGTTTCTCACGGCGTTTGTCGCGGTTTGCGGTACAGCGCCGCTTTCCGCGCAGGAGTTGGGCAAAAGCGCCTGCGTTTTCGATCGCGGTCAGGTCAGTTGCGGCCGCGTCGTCGCCACCGGGCAATTGCTCGGGCCGACCGGCGATCTCGATCTTCGGGCGCTGGGAAAGGCGTTGATCGATCTCCGCCCTTCGCCGGGACTCGGCGGCGGTGCGGTTGAACTGAACCCGCAGGAATGCGAGATCCTTGGCGGCACGATCAAGGCGGACGCGTCCTGTGGGTTCGGCATCACCTGCCAGGCAGCAAACGGCAACCGCGTCTGCATCGACACGATCATCTCCAAATAGGGTCAGGCAGGTCCCTTGGCGGGTGAACGTCGCCCGTCATTCACCGACGAGGTGAAGCACCACCTCGCGGCGGTGAGGGCGGCGGCGGTGCTCGAAGAGGTAGACGCCCTGCCACGTCCCGAGGACGAGCCGGCCGCCCGCGAGGGGGATGGCAAGCGAAACCTGAGTGAGGGCGGTCCGGATATGGGCCGGCATGTCATCCGGTCCCTCGCTGCCGTGCACGTATCGGCCAGGGTCCTCGGGGGCGATGGCCTGAAAATGGGCTTCGAGGTCGGTGCGCACGTCGGGGTCGGCGTTCTCCTGGATAAGCAGGGATGCCGAAGTGTGGCGGCAGAATACCGTG
>DASSPO010000204.1:0-10231 GCA_035699585.1 Bauldia sp. | reverse complement strand
GACGGGATCATCACCTCCACCGACGATTTCATGCAGCGGGCGGCCGAGGCCTCCGAGAACATCCAGGGCGTGATCGCCGAGGCCGAGACCATTGCCACCAACCTGAAGGAATTCTCCACCGGCCTCAATGCCACGCTCAAGGACGTGAACGAGGTCGTGGCCGGGATCGATCCGGCCAAGGTCTCGACGGCCGTGGACAACATCACCGGCTTCTCCGACCAGCTCAAGACCGTGACCCCCGAGGTCAACACCATCGTTGCCGATGCCAAGGCAGCGGTGGCCGGGGCGCGTGATTTCGCCGAGAACCTCACGACGCAGAAGGACAATCTCAACGCCATCGTCGCCGACGCGAAGGAGCTGGCGGCGCGGCTCAACGAGGCCTCGACCAAGATCGATACGGTGCTCGGCAAGGCCGAGGAGGTGCTCGGCGACGAGGATGGGGTCGGCCGGAACTTCTTCCAGGAGGCTGCCGGCGCGGCCAAGGCCTTGCGCGAAGTGGCCGAGTCCTTCAACGCACGCTCCGACGAGATCGCGGCGGGCCTCGCCAGCTTCTCGGGACGCGGGCTTGCGGACGTTTCCGCGCTGGTCAATGAACTACGCGCCTCGGTGGCGAGGATCGACCGGGCGGTCGCCGATTTTGCCCGCAATCCGGGCGGAGCCGTCCTGGGTGGCAATTCCGGCGTTCGCGATTACAATCGCCGCTGATTCATTCGCCCCTTGGGGAGGGGCGCGGCGGCTCAGAGGTGGGGGCCTGGTTGTTCCTGAAAAGGCTTGAAGGCTGGTCGCTCAGGACCGTGCCGCCGCTGGCGATGGTGTTGCTGGTGGCGGGCTGCAGCCTTTTCCGCGGCCCGCCGCCGGAGACCTTCGACCTGGCGGGACCGGAAGCCATTCCCCGACTTTCACAGGGCACCGCGGCGCAGATTCTCATTCCCGAACCGAGCGCGCTCAAGACGCTCGACAGCGAACGCATCGTGGTCGCAAGCGGGCCGCGGCTCTTCTACTACCCCGACGCCCAGTGGCCCGATCGTCTGCCCAGGGTCTATCAGGCCAAGGCGATCGAGGCATTCGAGAAATCGAAGAAGGCCAAGGCCGTCGGCCGACCGGGCGAGGGGTTGAGTATCGACTACCAGATCATCACCAACATCCGGGCTTTCGAATTCCGCGAGGAGAGCAAGGACAGCGGCTACGCCCACATCGAGGTGTTCGTGAAGATCATGGACGATCGGACCGGCAGGATCGTTGCCACGCGGACGATCACCGGTGATGCTGCCGTCCTCGAGAACAGTGCCGACGGGGTCGTCGCCGGCCTCGACGCGGCCTTGTCCGAGGTGCTGGTCGAGCTCGTGCGCTGGACCCTCAGCGTGATCTGAACCGGGGCTGTTCGTCCGGCTGAGGCCGTTTCCCGCGCCTGTCGGCCGGAAAAATCCAAGCTTGCCTCTCGGAAATCGGGCAGCGTCGCGCGGATCATAGTGGCGCGAATCGCGGCCTTGTGCCGTCGCTGCCGCGTGACTTCGTGGTGATGAGATCCGCGTCGCCGCTTTGGAAACGGCGGGGCGCCGGGGTTGACCCCCGGCGCCCCGAAGTCCTTTCCGCTCAGTCGAAGCGGCCGCTGGCATGGGCGAGCATGGTGTAGACCTTGCCCGTGTCGGAGGTGAGGTAGGCGTTGCTGGCGGCGCGGTTGTCGCCGTTCTTGCGGTTCACCTCGGCAAGCAGCTTCTCGAAATCGCCGATGTAGCGGTCCACCGCGGCGCGGAACTTTGCGTCACGCTGATACTTCTTGCGGATTTCGTCGAAGGTCTGCTGACCCTGCAGGGTGTAGAGCCGCCGGGTGAAGACGTTCTGCTCGCCGCGGCGGTGACGCTCCCACAGCTCGATCGAGGCCTCATGGTCGATCGCCTTGGCGATGTCGACCGAAAGGGCCCCAAGCGGCTGGTCGGCCTCAACCTTGGCGGTCGCCGCACCGCCATTCCCATTGCTTTCCGGTGCGCGGGCGGCGGCCGGAGTCTCGGCCTTGGGAGGCTCCGCGGTGGTCCCGGTTTCGTCATCCCGCGAGGCGCGGCGGAGGAGGTCGGAAACCCAGCCCTCGCTACCCTCGG
Organism: Bauldia sp.; assembly: GCA_035699585.1. Classification (GTDB taxonomy): domain Bacteria; phylum Pseudomonadota; class Alphaproteobacteria; order Rhizobiales; family Kaistiaceae; genus Bauldia. The sequence goes on along the minus strand of DASSPO010000204.1, from coordinate 8,135 downwards.
CGGGCGTCGCGGCCGGCGCCGGCGACACCGGCGCAGGGGCAACCGTCGTCGGGCGCGGGGCCGCGATCGTACGCGGCGGCTGGGGCGCGGCGCGCACCGGCTCCGGCCGGCTCGTCGGCACCGAACGCATCCCGCCATTTCCGGAACGGCGCACCTCAGGGGCCCGGGCGGGCTCGCTCGTGGTGGCAGAGGCTGCGCTCTCGGACCACTGCACCAGGGCTTCGCCTCCGCCCCCTGCCACGGCGGCGGCGGGCGCCTCGATCTGGCGTCCGATGTGACGCTCGCCGAGCGCCGGGCTCGAGATGTCGAGCGTCTTGCCGTGGCGGGCGATGATCTCGGACAGCTCGGAGAGCGCCTGGATCTGGTCGCCGATCACGCGGCGCATGGACTCGGTGCTTTCGCGCGCTTCCTCGGGCAGCTCCAGCACACCCTTCTTGATCTCGGCGCGGGTTTCGTCGAGGTCGCGCTGCAGGTCCTTGGTCGCGGCCCGCATTTCTCGCGTGGCTTCGCCGAAGTGCTTGGCGGCCTCCGCCACCGCGGCGCTGATCTCCTCGATCAGTGCCCGGTTCGCGTCGCGCACCGCTTCCGCCGCCTTCCGGCTCTCGGTGCTCGCCGTGCGGCTCAGGTTCTCGAAGTTGTCGATGACGCCCTTGGTCGCCGAGGCCGTGTTCTCGGTGAGCATGCGGCTCACCGCGGTTGCCCGCTCCTCGGCGGTCTTCAAGGTCTCCGAGATGATGCGGGTGAAGGACCGCATCATGCCGTCGAGTTCCTCGCTTCGCGCACGGAGCCCGGCCGCGAGGTTCTCGAGCGCGGGGCGCCGTTCCTCGACGGTGGTCTCGATCTGCCGGTTGACCTCGGTGAGGTGGCGGGTCGCCTCGGTGAGCGACTCGCTCTGGGCCTCGAACCGCTTCACGACGTTGGCGACACCGTCGAGGATCGCGGTCGAGACGGCGGTAAGCTTCTCGACCTCGCTGCCGAGCTCCTGCGAAGAGAGCTGCGTCGTCTCGACCGCGTGCTCGATCGCCTTGCCGAACTCGGCCGCACGGCCCGACAGGTTCGCTTCGATCTTGAGGAGATTGCTCTCGGCGGTGGCGAGGAGGCCTGAAAGCACCTCGTTGGACTTCGCCAGCCGGTCGACGATCTCCGCCACGTCGGTCTTGAGCCGCTCGTTGGTCCCCCCGAGAATCTGGGCGACCCGGTCGCTGCTCTCGATGAGCGCGCGCGAGATCTGATCGCCGCGGGTCACCACCATCTCGACAATGTCGGTGCCGCGCTGCTCGAGCGTGCGCAGGAGCACATTGCTCCGCCCGTCGAGAAGGGCCGCGAGCTCGCCGCTCCGCGCCCCGAGCACGTCGTTGAACTCGCGGGTCCGGGTTTCGAGCGCCTCGGTCACGGTGCTGGCGCGGTCGCCGAGCGTGCTCTCGATTTCGTTGACGGCCCTGCCGAGAACGGTCGAGGCTTCGGCCGCGGAAGCGCGGAGCGCTCGCGAGGCGTCGCCCGCCTCCGCGACGAGCTGCTGCGTGACCTCGCCGATCGCCTGGCGGACCGCCTCGGCGACCTGGTCGGCCTTGGCAGCGAGCGCCGCGGCAATGGTATCGGCGCGCTCCGACATGGTGTCGGCCACCTCGCCGGTACGGTCGGCGAGTTGCCGCGACACCTCGATCAGGCGGCCGTCGATGAGGGCGGCAAACTCGGTCTGGCCGCCGGTGAAGGTCTCCGCAATCTCGCGGGTCCGCTCGATCAGGGTCTGGTTGATCTGACGCGAGCGGTGATCAAGCGCCTCGGCAATGCGATGGGCGTTGGTCTCCAGCGACTCCGAGACATTGTCGATCTTGCCACGGATCGCCTCGCCGAAATCGGACAGGCGGGAGGCAAGCGACGTCTCCATGTCCTGCGCCTGGTCGCCGAGGGAGGCGATCAACGCCGGTCCCCGTTCGCCGATCAGGGTGGCGATGCGGGCGAAGCGTTCGTCGAGGCCCTCGCTCAGCTCGCGGCTGTGGACGGCGATCACCTCGGCGAAACGCGATCCGGATTCGACGATCCGGTCGTGAATCGCGTTGCCGCGGCTCTCGATCGCGTCGGCGACCTCGGTGCCGGAGTTGATGATCTTTTCGTGGATCGACACGCCGCGCGCCTCGATGGCATTGGCGACGTCGCGTCCCGAGGCGAGAATCTTCTGATGGATCGACACACCGCGAGATTCGATCGCATCGCCGACATGCTGGGTGGCTTCGACCACCGAGTCGTAGATGGCGGTGCCCCGGCTCTCGATGGTCTCGGCGATCTCGCGCGAGGAGGAGAGGATGCGCTCGTGGATCGCGGCGCCCCGGGTCTCGATCTCGTTGGCGATCTGGCCACCGGATTCGACGATCCGCTGGTGCAAGGTATTGCCCTGCTCGACAATGCGGTCGGCGATACGGGTGCCGGATTCTACGATCCGCTCGTGGATGGCGCCGGCACGGGACGCAACCGTCTCGGCAATCTCGTTGCCCGAGGCGATGATCGTCTCGTTGATCTTCATGCCGCGGACGGCGATCGCCTTTGCCACCTCGCCGCCGACCGACGCCAGCCGCTGGGTGAGCTCCGCGCTGCGCTCGTCGAAGCTCTCGTAGACGCTCGTCGAGGCCGCGTCGATCGCTTCGCGAAGCGCGTTGGTGCGGCCTTCGATGAGGTTCGCCATTGCCTCGCCGGTCGACGCCAGCCGCTCGTTGAGTTCGGTGCCGTTGACCGAAATCGCCTCGAAGATGCGGTCGCCGGTACGCGACAGGCGATCCGCCAGCTCGCCGCCGCGAATGGTGATGGTCTCGGCGATGCGCGTGCCCGTCTCGTCCAGCTTGTCGTTGATCTCCTGTCCGCGAAGCGCGAGATCGACGAGGAGCGAGTCCGAGTTCGTCTTGAGCGCCTCGTTGACTTCCTTGACGTGGGTCGAGATCGTCTCGGCGGCGAGATTGCCGGTCTCGCTGATCGAGCGCGTGATCTCCTCGGTCCGCCGGTCGAAACTCTCCACCAGTTCGGCGCCGACCGCGGCGAGCGTCTCGTTCACCTCGCGGCCGCGCTCGGCGATGGTGTCGGCCATCGCCCGGCCCGTCGTCTCGAGCGTGTCGTTGATGTCGGCGCTTCGCGAAAGAAGCGCGTCGGTGACCTCCGCACCGGTGGCCGCGAGGGACTCGGCGACGTCGCTGACCGTGTCGGCGAGCCGGGTGACAAGGTCCTCGCCGCGGCTCGAGAGCTGCTCGACCATGGTCTCGCCTGCCGAGGCGAGCGCCGCCGTGATCTGGTCGCCGCGCTCGCTGAGCGCCATCGTGATGCGGTTGCCGGACTGGGTGACGTTCTCGGCGATCGACTCGCTCGCCAGGCGCAGATCCTTCGAAAGCGACTCCTGGGCGCTCACGATCGACGTGCGCACCCGCTCGGAGTTGATGACGATCGCCTCGCGCTGGCCGGCGAGATCGTCGATCAGAGCGCGCATGCGCGTCTCGTTGTCCGAGTAGGACCGTTCCAGCGCCGCGACTTCGTTATGGACGAGGAGTTCGAGCTCGCTCGCCCTTGCGATCGCGCGCTCGATGCCGTCGCCGACCGCGGCGACTTCGCGGCGGATCGCCTGACTCACGTTCACCACCGCGTCGGTGGCGATGTTCTCCGGCTCGGAGAGGCGGGCGGCGAGGTCGGAGATCGAACGGGAGACGATCCGCATCTCCTGCGAACGCCAGACCATGGTGGCGATCGCCCAGAAGAAGCCGATCGGCAGGAAGAGGAGCAGTATGAAATTGAGCGTGCTGGGCGAACTCAGCGAGAAGCCGCCGGTGAAGGCATCGCCGGAGATGCCCATGCTGACGACGAGCACCGCCCAAAGCACCGATACGCCCATCGCCAGCGGATAGATGAGTCGCGACGGACGGCGCGGATAGCCGCCGGTGGGCAGCGCCGGACGCCGGTCGTCGTTGGCCGCGAAGCGGCCGCGCCCGCGCTGCTCGGCCGCGCGTGGACGGGGAGGCGGAGGCTGGGGTTGCGGCTGAGGCTGCGACTGGCTCTGTGGGGGCGGAGGAAGCGGCTGCGGCGCCGGTTCGGCGTAGGCCGCGGCGGATTCGGGCCGGCGCGGCGGCGGCACATCGGCGCGGCGCGGCGGCGCCGGGGTTCGCGGGGTCTCCGGACGACGCTGAGCCATATCTGGCCGGCGCGCGGCATCGGGCCCGGCCTGACGGGACTCGGGGGGCCTGGGTTCCGGCGGTCGGCGCCCCGCCGTCCGGTCCCGCTCGCCTTCCTCGGCAGCGCCGAAATCGAGCCTCAGCGCTTCCTCGACCGCCGAAAGGGCCGCGTCATTCGGGGTTTTTCGCGGATTGGTTGCCATGCTTTCGCCTCGCGTCCGTACTCAATACCTTGTCGGCCGCTAAGCCGGGCATACACAGGCGCCCGGCAAGCGCACGGGGAACTCTTCCACGGAGAGGAGAAAGACGCGTTAAGACTAAGGCCTTGTACCCGCTCCCCGCCGCGGCGCAGCTTCCGCGCCTCGGATCGTTAACCGATCCCGGCCTCCACTTGCTTGCCGCTAGTCCATCCTAATGGCACATTGATGGCAGCGGTACAAGAAACTCAAGCCTTCGACGCCGCTCGAAAGCAGGTTGAGCGTCATGTCCGAGCCTGTTGGCCGGGCTCAGGAAGTACCGGCCGCGAACCCCCTTGATCGGCTCCTTGGAAGCGCCGCTTCTCGTCCCAGCGTTGCACAGCGCAAGTACCTTTCCCGCGGCCTCGGACAGGCCGGCGGCAAGCTGCCGCTGTTCGACGAGGAAGGTCGCCAAATCGACCGGAAAACCGTCGAATCCTGCATGGAGCGAGGCTGGGCGGAGCCCTGGTTCCGGAACCCGGTGAAGCCCGACTGGCTCGTCTGCCGGCTGACGCGAGCCGGCTATGCCGTCCTTGGCGCCTCGCCGCCTGGTTGATCGCCTTCGTTCAAGCGTTCAACGCCCGCTTAAGGATACCCGTTAACCATTTTTTAAGAATCCTCGCTCCGGGTTTAAGAAAATTCGCCGACTGCCGCTTCGCCCGTTTACGCCGCATTTGGCACAAAGCGCATAAAATTCCCGCCAAACGGAAACGCGGGCTTCGGCGGAGGCGGGAATGTCATGGCGCGAGGCTGTCCCGGCGGCGGCACCCAAGAGGCTCGACGCTCGCTTTCGAGCGCCGATCGACCTCGAACATCTTCGCCAGCAGACTCTCGGCAATGAGGACCTTCAGAAGCAGGTCCTGCGCATTTTCCTCCGCCAGTCCGCGGAGTGCATCCAGAGGATCAAGGCGGCGCCGGACATGGCCGAACGGAGTGCCGCGGCGCACGCCCTTGTCGGCGCGGCGCGCGGCGTGGGCGCCTTTTCGGTCGCCTACATCGCCTGCGAGATCGAGCTTGCGAAGGCCGCGGTGACCGGCCGCCTCATTGCGCTCGAGCGGGCCCACGAGAGGGCGCGGGACTTCATTGCCGACTTCCTCAGGGAGTAGTCCCGGCCGCCCCGGCCGCGCTTGAGGCTGGAAGGCGACCTGCAAATCCCTTATATGGGCGCCCGGATCGCTCGGCGGGGACCACGCCCGGGCTCCTCCCGCACCTCCCGGACTTCATGGCAAAGATCACCTACATCGACACCGAGGGCACTCGCTACGAGGTGGAAGCAGAGAACGGCTCAACCGTCATGGAGAACGCCATCCGTAACGGCGTTCCCGGCATCGAGGCCGAGTGTGGAGGCGCTTGCGCCTGCGCCACCTGCCACGTCTATGTCGACGAGTCGTTCAAGGAGATCGTCGGCGAGCCCGAGCCGATGGAAGAGGACATGCTCGACTTCGCCTACGACGTCCGGCCGAACTCGCGGCTCTCCTGCCAGATCCGCGTCCGCGACGAGCTCGACGGGCTCACCGTCACCGTCCCCGAGCGCCAGGGCTGAGGGCGATTCACCTCGCCCGGCCGCGGACGCGGGCCAGGCGGGCCGCCCCGCCGCCCGACCCTCTGCCCGACCCGATGACCCGTCGGCCAGGATTGCGTGCTTTTCGAGCGTGCCCAGTGGCAAGGGGATGCCGCTTCAGGTCGGGCGCGCCGGTTCGGCAGAGCGGGAAGGAGAAATCATGTCTTCGACCAGGGGGCGGGGAGCCTCGTTGTCGCACTTGGCGGTCGCCCACGAGAAAATTGCTCGCCTTCGGCGACGCGGAAGAACATTGTTCCTTTGCATCGCCCGGGTGAGCCGTTAAGCGTCGCGGCAACCCTTGAGCAGGTCTGCCAACCCCATGAACGACACCTCGCTGCAAACACCCGCCGAGACCACCGTGATCGAAAAGGACGTCGTCATCGTCGGCGCCGGGCCGGTCGGGCTGTTCGCCGTCTTCGAACTCGGGCTTCTCGATCTGAGCGCGGCGGTGGTCGACATCCTCGACAAGCCGGGCGGTCAGTGCGCCGAGCTTTATCCCGAGAAGCCGATCTACGACATTCCGGGCTATCCGGTCATTACCGGCGAGGGCCTGACGCAGAAGCTGCTCGAACAGATCGCCCCCTTCAAGCCGAGCCTCCACCTGGGGCGGATGGTGGAGAGCCTGGAGCGGCTCCCGGACCGGCGCTTCCGGCTCACCACGGATCGCGGCGATGTCTTTGTGGCCAAGGCGGTCGTGATCGCCGCGGGGGGCGGCTCATTCCAGCCAAAGCGACCGCCGGTGCCGGGCATCGAGGCCTACGAAGGAACCTCCGTGTTCTACTCGGTCCGGCGGATGGAGGATTTCCGCGGGCACGACCTGATGATCGTCGGCGGCGGGGATTCCGCGCTCGACTGGACGCTCAATCTGCAGCCCTTGGCAAGGAGCCTCACGCTGGTCCACCGCCGCGACGAGTTCCGTGCCGCGCCCGACAGCGTCAACAAGATGAAGGCGCTGCTCGCCGACGGCAAAATCCGGTTCGAGATGGGCCAGGTCAGCGGGCTCAAGGGCGAGGGCGGCCAGCTCGGCGCCGCCATCGTCAAGGGCAAGGACGGCGAGACCGAGGTGCCGTGCACCCGCATGCTGCCGTTCTTCGGCCTCACCATGAAGCTCGGCCCGGTCGCCAACTGGGGCCTCAACCTCGAGGAGAACCTGATCCCGGTCGATACCGCCCGGTTCGAGACCTCCGAACCCGGCATCTTCGCCATCGGCGACATCAACACCTACCCGGGCAAGCTCAAGCTGATCCTCTGCGGCTTCCATGAGGCGGCGCTGATGGCGCAGGCGGCCGTCCACGTTTGCGCGCCGGAACGGAAGGTCGTGTTCCAATACACGACCTCCTCGTCGAGCCTTCAGAAGAAGCTCGGGGTGATCTGACGGCTACTGCGGCGTGAAGGTGATGTCGCTTGCCACAAACGAGTCGTTGGCGCCGTTCGATACCAGCCGGTACTTGCCGTTGGCGACGACCAGACGGATGGTCGCCTTGGTCGGCTTGTTCGTCTTGCGGTCGACGAACTCGGCGCTGAAATTGATCGTGTTGCTTGCCGCCCGGCCGGAGATCTTTGCCGGGCCGCGGGTGTTGAAGGTGTCAAGCGTGCCGCGATAGCTGCCCGAGCCCGCGGCTTCGATCATCCCCTTGATCTGGCCGGAATTCGTCGCCACGGCGCAGCGCCCGCGCTGCTCCAGGGCCGAGCCGTTGTTGATGAGCTTGTTGGCGATCTTGCAGTAGACCAGCTCGGCGTCGGCATTGGCGCTCTGTTTCATCGTACCTCGGCCGATCCAGTTGCCGGCGAGTTGCGCGAGGATGGCGTCTCCGGCCGCCTGGGAGGGCATCGGCAGGAACGCGAGCAGGCCCGCGACAACCATGCCTCCGAACGCTCCCAAACGGGCGCCGCTTGCCGCACGGCAGTTTCGATTCATCGTCCGTCGACTCCTTAGGGTCCGCGGGCTGTCAGGCGCCTCAGATAAGGCAACGCATCCGCCGCGGCAACGTCGGTCTCATGCCACATAACGGGCGGACCTTCCTCAACAGGAACAGAATGGCCGAAATGAGGGCGGCCGCACCCCCGGCTACACCGTGGTTTTCTCTGCCGGTTCGGGCAAGGGCTTCTTTTCGACGAAGAAGCGTCGGGTCGGGCCGGCGATCAGGGCCGGCAGGAAGAAGAGGTCCCCGACCAGGGCGAAGAGAAGCGTCA
>DASSPO010000203.1:0-6224 GCA_035699585.1 Bauldia sp. | reverse complement strand
CCGACGAATGCAAGATCGGCATCATGCCGGGGCACATCCATCGGCGCGGGCGGATCGGCATCGTCTCGCGCTCGGGCACCTTGACCTACGAAGCGGTGGCGCAGACCACCGCAGCCGGGCTCGGCCAATCGACCTGCATCGGCATTGGCGGCGATCCGGTCAACGGCACCAACTTCATCGATTGCCTGGAGCTGTTCCTCGGCGATCCGGAGACGCAAGGCATCATCATGATCGGCGAGATCGGCGGCAGCGCCGAGGAGGACGCCGCCCAGTTCCTCGCCGACGAGGCGAAGCGCGGCCGCAGGAAGCCCGTCGTCGGCTTCATCGCCGGGCGAACGGCGCCTCCGGGGCGGCGCATGGGCCATGCCGGGGCGATCATCTCCGGCGGCAAGGGCGACGCCATGAGCAAGATCGCGGCGATGGAGGCGGCTGGAATTACCGTCAGCCCGAGCCCATCTGAGCTGGGCCGGACGCTCCGGGAGCTTCTGGCGACGGCTTGAGGACATGAACGACGCTATCGGAATGATCGAACGCGAGGCTGGCCCGAGCTGGGCTCGGCCGAACTGGCCTTGGCACGAGCTCGACGAGGCCAACCTCGGCCTCGATCCGACCGAGTCGACGATCGAAAAGGTCAAGGCGGCGGTCGCCGAGCGCGCCGCAGCTTCGGGCGCGAGCCCCGACGAGATCCGCCAGGCCGCCGACGACAGCATCCGCGCGATGATGCTGATCCGGACGTACCGCGTGCGCGGCCATCTTGCCGCCGACCTCGACCCGCTCGGCCTCATGCGCCGCGAGGTCCCGGCGGATCTGACGCCGGCGTACCACGGCTTCGGCGACGAGGACATCGACCGGCCAATCTGGATCGGCGGTGTGCTCGGCTACGAACAGGCGACCATCCGCCAGATCGTCAAGGTGCTCCAGGAGACCTACTGCGGCCACATCGGCTTCGAATATATGCACATCAACGAGGTCGAGGAGCGGCGCTTCATCCAGGAGCGGATCGAAAGCCCCGAGGAAACCGTCCAGTTCACGCCCGAAGGCAAGCAGTCGATCCTGGCCAAGGTCATCCACGCCGAGCAGTGGGAGAAGTTCCTCGCCAAGAAATATGTCGGGACGAAGCGGTTCGGGCTCGACGGCGGCGAAAGCGCGGTCCCCGCGCTCGAGGCGGCAATCAAATATGGCGGCCAGTATGGCGTCAAGGAAATCGCCCTTGGAATGGCGCACCGCGGCCGGCTCAACGTCCTCTCGAACGTGATGGGAAAGCCGGCGCAGGCGATCTTCCACGAGTTCGCGGGCGGCGCGACCAACCCGGCCGACGTCGGCGGCTCGGGCGACGTGAAATACCATCTCGGTACCTCGTCGGACCGCGAGTTCGACGGCAACAAGGTCCATTTGTCGCTTCTGCCGAACCCGTCGCACCTCGAGGCGGTCGACCCGGTGGTTCTGGGCAAGGCGCGCGCGATCCAGACCTTCAAGGACGACCCCGAAGGGGACACCGTTCTGCCGATCCTCCTCCACGGTGACGCCGCCTTCGCCGGCCAGGGCGTGGTGTGGGAGTGCCTGAGCTTCTCCGGCCTCCCCGGGTACGAGACCGGCGGGACGATCCATTTCATCATCAACAACCAGGTCGGCTTCACCACCAGCCCGCAATTCGCCCGGTCGTCGCCCTATCCGTCGGACGTCGCCAAGGGCATCCAGGCGCCGATCCTTCACGTCAACGGCGACGACCCCGAAGCGGTGACCTGGTGCTGCAAGCTGGCGATCGAGTATCGCCAGACATTCAACCGCGACATCGTCATCGACATGTGGTGCTACCGCCGCTTTGGCCACAACGAGGGCGACGAGCCGAGCTTCACCCAGCCGGAGATGTACGCGGCGATCAAGCAGCATCCGCCGATCAGCGAAATCTACGGCTTGCGCTTGATCGGCGAGGGCGTGGTCGACCAGGCGTGGATCGACAGGTCGGCGGCGGACTATGTCGCTCGCCTCGAGGAGGATTTCGCCTCGGCGGTCTCCTACCTCCCGAACAAGGCCGACTGGTTCGGGGGCCGCTGGGCGGGCCTCGGCCGGCCGGACGAGCCCGTGCTTGGCCGGCGGAACGCCCCGACCGCGATCGCCGACGAGGAGGTGCGAAGGCTTGGCGACGTCCTGACTCGCGTTCCGCAAGACTTCCACATCCACAAGACGCTTCAGCGCATCCTCGATGCCAGGAAAGCGATGTTCGAAAGCGGCGAGGGATTCGACTGGGCGACCGCCGAAGCGCTCGCCTTCGGCAGCCTGGTCGCCGAGGGTTGCGGAGTCCGCCTGTCGGGCCAGGACAGTGGCCGAGGCACCTTCAGCCAGCGCCACGCCGTCTGGGTCGACCAGCAAACGGGCGAGAAATACGTTCCGCTCTCGGCGATCGAGCGCGGCCGGTTCGAGATGTGCGACAGCCCGCTGTCCGAATTCGGAGTCCTTGGTTTCGAATATGGCTATTCGCTCGCGGATCCGCGCTGCTTGGTGCTGTGGGAAGCGCAATTCGGGGACTTCGCCAACGGCGCCCAGACCATCATCGACCAGTTTATCGCCGCGGGCGAGGCCAAGTGGCTCCGCGCCAGCGGCCTCGTGATGCTGCTTCCCCACGGCTACGAGGGTCAGGGCCCGGAGCACAGCTCGGCGCGGCTCGAGCGCTTTCTGCAGCTCTGCGCGGAGGACAATATGCAGGTGGCGAACTGCACCACGCCCGCGAACTACTTCCACATCCTCAGGCGGCAGGTGCGGCGCGACTTCCGCAAGCCGCTCGTCCTGATGACCCCGAAGTCGCTGCTGCGCCACAAGCTCGCCGTGTCGGGAATCGGCGACTTTACCGGCGACAGCCACTTCCGGAGAATCCTGTCCGATCTCAATCCCCCGGGCGATCGGGCGACCAGGCGGCTGGTGCTGTGCTCGGGCAAGCTCGCCTACGAGCTGATGGAGGCTCGCGATGCGGCCGGCGACAAGACCACCGAGATCGTTCGGATCGAGCAGCTCTATCCGTTCCCGTCCGAGCCTCTGACGCGGCGCTTGAAGGCGATGCCGAACCTGGAAACGCTGATCTGGGCGCAGGAGGAGCCGAAGAACAACGGCGCCTGGCTGTTCGTCGAAGACCTGCTCGAGCAATGCCTCACCGAGGCGGGCTTCGACGGCATGCGTCCGCAATATGCCGGCCGCGACTCCTCCGCCTCGCCCGCGACCGGCCTTGCCAAGCGGCACGCCGCGGAGCAGGCGGCGCTGATCGCCGCGGCGCTCGGCCACCCCTCGACAAAGCCGGGCGCAGGCCGCAGTGAGCGCGCCGGAGGCTCGGCCGTGGCCGCGCAATAAAGGGCAGATATGGCGACTGACGTTGAAGTCCCCGTACTCGGGGAATCGATCACCGAAGGGACGCTTGCGCAGTGGCTCAAGCAGCCGGGCGACGCCGTAAAGGCGGACGAGCCGATCGCGGAGCTCGAGACCGACAAGGTCAGCGTCGAAGTGCCATCGCCGGTCGCAGGCGTGCTCGCCGAGCAATTGGTGAAGCAAGGCGACACCGTTGCCGTGGGCGCGCCGATCGCCCGGATCGACGAGGGCGGATCAGCCGCAATCGCTCCGGCGAAGGCTGCCGCGGATGCGAGCACCAATCCCGCCGGCGCGGGCGAGACCCCGGCGCTGCGCGGCGATGAGACCGCTCCGGTCGCCGAGGCTGGTCAGGACGATCACATCACCACGCTGTCACCCGCGGTTCGGCGGGCGGTGCTCGAATATCATGTCGATCCGAGCAAGATTCGCGGCACGGGCAAGGATGGGCGCCTCACGAAGGACGACGTGATCGCCGCGGCCGAGGGACGCAGTGCCCCGGCGGAGGCGGGCGTGCAGGCGCCCCAGGCCAAAACGCCGGCGGCTCCGGCACCCGCCGCGCCTGCCCCTAAGGCGAAAGCTCCGGCTGCGCCGGGCGGACGCCGAGAAGAGCGCGTCAGGATGTCGCGCATCCGGCAGACAATCGCGAAGCGCCTGAAGGATGCGCAGAACACCGCCGCGATGCTGACGACGTTCAACGACGTCGACATGTCGGCGGTCATGGAAGCGCGCAGCCGCTACAAGGAGCTGTTCGAGAAGAAGCACGGCATTCGCTTGGGCTTCATGGCCTTCTTCGTGAAGGCGTGCGCGCTCGCGGCCAAGGACGTGCCGGCGGTTAACGGGAGCATCGAGGGGGACGAGATTGTCTACCGCGACTATTTCGACGTCTCGATTGCGGTCTCCGCGCCCAAGGGCCTGGTCGTCCCGGTTGTGCGCAACGCGCAGGCGTTGAGCTTCGCCGACATCGAAAAGACCATCGCCGACTATGGCAGGCGGGCGAAGGAAGGCACGCTGACGGTCGACGAGATGACCGGCGGCACCTTCACCATTTCCAACGGCGGCGTGTTCGGTTCGCTGCTGTCGACTCCGATCATCAACCCGCCGCAGTCCGCCGTGCTCGGAATGCACCGGATTGAGGAACGTCCGGTGGTGGTCGACGGCCAGATTGTCGCCCGGCCGATGATGTATCTCGCGCTCTCCTACGACCACCGGCTGATCGACGGCCGCGAGGCGGTGACCTTCCTCGTGCGCGTCAAGGAAGCGATCGAGGACCCGACGCGGCTCTTGATCGACCTCTAAAGAAAGGGCGACAGATGCGGACGATTGGATTCACGGCACTTGCGCTGTGCGCGCTCCTCGCCGCGTGCGGCGACACGCAGAAATCGTTCGATGACAGTTTCAACAAGGGCTTCCACGAGAATTTCATTTCATCGTGCACGTCCTCCGCGATGCGTTCGGGCGTGACGCAGGACGTTGCGAACAAGTTGTGCACCTGCGCGTCGGACAAGATGAAGGAACGCTTCTCCGTTCGTGAGAAGATGAGTCTGAAGCCGGAACAGGTGAACCCGATCGTCGCCGAGTGCCGCGCCAGCGTGACGGGCTAACGGAAGAGCAAGATGGCAGAGAAATACGATTTCGACGTCCTGGTGATCGGTTCCGGCCCCGGCGGCTATGTCGCCGCGATCCGAGCCGCGCAGCTCGGTCTGAAGACCGCCTGCGCCGAGAGCCGCGAGACCTTGGGCGGCACCTGCCTCAACGTCGGCTGCATCCCGTCCAAGGCGCTGCTCCACGCATCCGAGCTGTTCGAGGAAGCGGCGCACGGGACGCTCGCGAAATGGGGTGTGAAGGCTAACGGCGTCGAGCTGGACCTCGGCGCGATGCACGGCACCCGCCTCGAGGCGGTCAAAGGGCTGACGCAAGGCATCGAGTTCCTGTTCAAGAAGAACAAGGTCGAATGGCTGAAGGGCCACGCGACCTTCGAGAGCGCCGACACGGTCAAGGTCGGCGACCGGAGCGTGCGCGCGAAGAATATCGTCATCGCGACGGGCTCGTCGGTGACGGCGCTTCCGGGGATCGCGATCGACCAGGAGCGGATCGTCGATTCGACCGGAGCGCTCGAGCTGGCCGAGGTTCCCAAGCGCATGGTCGTCATCGGCGGCGGGGTGATCGGGCTAGAGCTCGGCTCGGTTTGGCGGCGGCTGGGCGCCGAGGTCATGGTCGTCGAGTTCCTCGACCAGATCCTGCCCGGCTTCGATGCCGACGTCCGCAAGGAAGCCAACAAGATTTTCAGGAAGCAGGGCTTCGAGTTCAAGCTCTCGACCAAGGTCACCAAGGCCCAGGTTAAGGGCAAGTCCGTCACGCTGACCGTCGAGCCGGCGAAGGGCGGCGCGTCCGAAACGCTCGAGGCCGACGTCGTGCTCGTGTCCATCGGCCGCCGCCCCAACACAGAGGGGCTGGCGCTCGACAAGGCCGGGCTTCAGACCAACAACCGCGGGCAGATCGAGACCGACCACGGCTTCCGCACCAGCGTCAAAGGCATCTGGGCAATCGGCGACGTCATCCCCGGCCCGATGCTCGCCCACAAGGCCGAGGACGAGGGCATCGCGGTCGCCGAGAACATCGCTGGCCTGACCGGCATTGTGAACCACGACGTCATCCCGTCGGTGGTCTACACCTGGCCGGAGATTGCCGGCGTCGGCCTGACCGAGGAGCAGGCGAAGGAGCAGGGCGAGGTCAAGGTCGGCAAGTTCCCGATGCTCGCCAACAGCCGCGCCAAGACCAACCGCGAGCCGGAGGGCTTCGTCAAGGTCGTCGCCGACGCGAAGACCGACCGCGTGCTTGGCGTCTGGATGATCGCGTCGGTCGCGGGGACG
>DASSPO010000202.1:0-6546 GCA_035699585.1 Bauldia sp. | reverse complement strand
CGCTCTGGACGATGCTCTCCAAGGAAGAGTGGGATCAGATCGCCCACCATATCGCGACCAGCGACCTTCCCGAGACGGCGACAGGCTGGCTCGATCTCGGCCGGAAGGCGGGGTTCTCCAAGGCGACGCAGCTCTTCGTCGACCCGACCGATGGCCTCCGCATCTTCCGTTACGACGTGTGAGGCGGTAGTCAGGCCCGGAACTGGGAGCGAATGAGCCGGCCTTTCCGCTCGATCACGATCTCCCAATAGCGCACGCGATCGGCACAGACCTGAGCCAGATGCCGTGTCGAGGTAATGCGGATGCCGTTCACCTCGATCACCACGTCGCCGCGAAGGAGCCCGGCTTCGTCCGCGAGCGAGCCGCCTGCGACAGCGCCGACAATGACCCCCTCGGTCGTGCCCTCATGCGCGAGTTCCTCGGCGACCGCGGGAGACAGGTTGAGGACGCGTGCCCCGGTCAGCGGTGAAAAACCGGCGATCTCGATCTCGTCCCGCGGCACGGTTTCTGGCGCCGCTTCAAGTTCGAGCTTGGCCACATATTCCTTGGCGTCGCGAACGACGACGAGCGTTGCGGTCGCGCCGATCCCCTTGGTGGCCAATCGGTAGTTGATACCGGTCGGGTCATTGATCTCCACGCCGTCGATCGAAACGATCAGGTCCCCGGTCTTGAGGCCCGCCCGCGCCCCAGGAGTCTCCGGCGCCACTTCGGTGACGAGCGCGCCGCGCGGCCGCTCCAGGCCCAGCCCGTCGGCGATGTCGGGCGTCACCTCCTGGAAGCGCACGCCGATCCATGGCATCCGGAGGTGGCCGACGCCGGCCTTGGCGGATTCCGCCACGACGCGGACCATGTTGGAGGGGATGGCGAAGCCGATGCCGTTCGAGTCGCCGGTCCGCGAATAGATGGCGGTGTTGATGCCGACGATCTTGCCGGACATGTCGACCAGCGGTCCGCCGGAGTTGCCCGGGTTGATGGCGGCGTCGGTCTGGATGAAGAACTGATAGTCCGAAACGCCGACCTGCGTCCGCGCCAGCGCCGAGACGATGCCGCTCGTCACTGTCTGGCCGACGCCGAAGGGATCGCCGATGGCGAGCACGAGGTCGCCCACCTCGAGCTGGTCGGAATCGCTCAGCTCGGCAAACGGCAGATCGCCTTCCGGATTCTTGACCCGAAGGACGGCGAGGTCGGTGCGCTGATCGCTCAGCACCACGTCGCAGTCGAACTCCCGCCGGTCGGCGAGCGCCACCTTTATCTCGTCCGAATTGGCGATGACGTGGTGATTGGTAATGATGATGCCGGATGGGTCGACGATCACGCCCGAGCCGAGCGAGCGCTGCACCCGCTGGATCGGGGCGCCGACGTCGGGACCGCCGAAGAAGTGGCGGAAGAAGGGGTCGGAAATGAACGGCGAGAGCGACTGCTCCACGACGCGCGAGGCGTAGACGTTGACGACCGCCGGCGCCACCCGTTTGACGATCGGGGCGAAGGAGTACTGGATCTGGGTCGAGGACTCAGGAACGATGCGCCATTGCTCCGCAGTGGCCTGAGGCACGAAGCCCAAGCCGGCCGCGACAAGAATGACAGCGCGCAAGCAAGCAAGATTCATGGCGGGAGGCGATTCCCGGAAACGACGTCGCCTAAGGCCTGGAACCTAGCAGGAATTAAGGCAAGGACGTGACGTTTTCGGAGCCATGATGTTCGGTTTTATGCTGGCCCTGAAACCGGCGCCCGTACCGGTCAACCGGCTTCCGTCGCTAGACCAGCCATCCATTGCCGTACGCGCTGGTGAAGTCGATCTGGACCACGAGGTCGTTGAAGTCACGATCGCCACCATTGTACCCACTCTCCCACCCCCAGGTGTTCACGCCGTAGTTCCAGAGGTGGCCGACGGGCTCGCCGGCCCGCATCTCATTGGCCGCGGCAAAGGCAAAATAGATGTGGCCGTCCTGCTTGATCTTCATTGCGACGATATCACCGGCATCTATATCGACGAGCTTACGCTCGCGGTACAGCCCGTAACCCGGACCGTTGATCTTCTCCTTTCCGGTGCTCGTCTCGTAGACGCGCGCGTTGGCGGCAGCGTTGTACCCCTCCTCGCCCGGCTTCAGCCCCTTCACCGTCCCCTTCAAGTCGTCGACGCGGTAGAACTTGATCGTGAGCTCGCCTTTGTCGGCCTGGCGCATGCGGACAACGGCGACCTGATCATCGGCGCCCCCCACGGTCTCGGCGATGGCAACCGGCCGCGCGACCCGGACGGAGCTTTCGATGTCGGTGGGCGAGACGAAGTCGGCAAAGCCGTACGCTGTGCTTAGGGTGGCCTGCGGAGTCGTCGTCCTCTCGCCGTCGATCTTCACATCAAGCTCGCTCCCGGCCTTCACCGTCTTTTCGACCAATGCGCCTTGCGACCGGCCGTCAAACATCCGGACGAGCGCCGGATCAAAGTCCGACTGAAGGACCTGCTGCGCGAACTGGCTCGTCCACGCGAACTTCTTCGACGCGAGACTGTCGAACCTTATCTTTCCATCCTCGGTGAGCACACGGACGGCGGTTTCGTCGGCCGATGTTGTCTGCAGGAGAAGGGTCTGCTTGACCGAGCTGCGCCAACCATCGGCTTCATGCGTCAACACCTCGGTGCCGCCGTCGAACCACATCTGCGAGTGCGCGATCCAGGTCATCGCGCGCGCGAGCAACACGCCGTTCGGCGTGCCAAGGCCGGTGGCAAGATCATAACCCTGTCCCGCCTCGTAGCCGTACCCCGTCGGAGTTATTTCTATCGTGGGGTTCGAGCCGGATTTCGGCGCCACATAGTACGATCCGCCGAGCACTGCCGACGAAGTGTTGTTGCCGATCCTGACGTCATTGAAGGACGCCGGAGCAATCACCGCGGCCGTGTAGAGGAGGTCGTTCATGTAGCCGAGCCGCGGCAGTGTCTGGTCGGCGAAAATTGCGTTGATCTGCGACATCAGCGACGCCCAAAGCGGCGCTGCGCCACTCGTGCCGCCGGTGTTCGTGGTTTCCGTACCGTGGCGCTCGAAGTCCGGCCACGGCACCTTGT
The DNA here is from genome assembly GCA_035699585.1 of Bauldia sp. Taxonomy (GTDB): domain Bacteria; phylum Pseudomonadota; class Alphaproteobacteria; order Rhizobiales; family Kaistiaceae; genus Bauldia. The sequence goes on along the minus strand of DASSPO010000202.1, from coordinate 3,491 downwards.
AGGCCATGTTGCCCCCGGACGTGGCGGAGACGTCGGGAATGCCGCGCCCGGCGGCCGCCTGAGGATCGGAGGTGACGGGGAAGAGGCCGAAGGCCGTTTGGAAGGTCGGCGTCGGCTGTGTGACGTCCACGCCCCCGGCTCCGGCTTGGTTGTTCAAGTAACCGCCGCCCGTACCGTACACGTCGGCGATGACGTTACCGCCGTTCGGGCCGGAACCATGGAAGACGTGGTAGGCGTTCCAAGCGGCTTCGACGAGGGTCGCACTGGAATGCGCCTTCGATGGGAGCACCGTCAGTCCGCCGCTGACCAGCTCCCAGATGGTCCCGCGATGTCCTTCCATCGCCCTGTCGACGATGTGGGCAAGCGTCTTGTCCGCCTCGGCCGAAGCAACCGTGCTCAGCGAGGCCCCTCCGGCGACCAGGCTGTAGGCGCTCGCATGCGTGATCTCGACGTTTGTCAGTCCATTGGGATACTCGGAGCCGGAGCCCCCGTCGCCTGCGGCGTTCACCATGGTGATGCCGCGCAGCGCGGCATCGATGAAGAGCTGCTGCTGGGCGAAGTAGAAGGGCGATCCGGGGCTCACATGCTGATAGGAACTGAACGACGAACTCAGGACCTCAGGGTTGTTGACGGTGTCCCAGATCGCCGACTGATACGCGGTAAACGAGTCGGCGCCGGCTTGGTTGGAATGACCCGAGCCGGCATAGAGGATGAGCTGCGACTGCGGGTTGACGGTGCTCACGACGCCCACGTCAAGTGCGCGCTCATCCTTGTCGACGAACTGTTGCCCGCCCGCGGCGATGTTGATCACCGGCGCCTGAGGCGTCGTGATTCCAGCTGACGCCCGGTAGTGCTGCAGGAGCTCGTCGAATGTCGCCGACGCCGTCGCGGGAAGTGCGTTGCCGATCCCCGGCTCGATGAGTCCGATCCGCCCGGTCTGCACGGACGTCCATAGTTCATCGCTCGCGAATGGAAAATTGTATCGGGCGGCGATATCGTCGGGATACTCGCCGCCGTGGACATCGTTTCCGGGGCTCTGGGCCCCGGCAGGGAGGTGCGCCTTCGAGCCGGATCCGGGGTTCGCGAGTATCGGGGAGGACAGGATCGCAGTGTCGAACCACAGCCCGGCGACGCCTGCCTCGACCATGGTCTGCGGCAAGCTCAGGCTGCCCTCCCAAAATACGACATCCTGGCCGAGGCCGTTCTTGCCGCCGTCGCGAAGCGCGGCGGAGGGGCCAAAGAGCGTCGTGAAGCTCGTCTCGTCGACCGTCACCCAGATGGTGCGCGATTCCGGCGAAGAGACATACTGGCCGTTTGGCGGGGCGCCTTCGACGTAGAACGTCGTAATGCCGAGCGACTGGAGGCTATCGAGGACCTTTTGATAGTCCTGCTTGTCGGCGCCGTAGGTCGACCAGAGGGTGTTCTTGCCATTCAGCTCCGCGAGCTGTTTCTGGCGTGTGGCCCAGTTGGCATTGAGCAGGCTCGTCGGATCGTTTGCCCGCTGCAGCACCAGCGCAACATTGATCGTGTAGGAGGTGAGAAGCAGGCTGCTTGTGGGGAGGGTTCCGTTGCCCTGGTAGCTCGTCAGATCAAGATAGGTAGAATTGGGGAGCGCCACATAAGGATCGGCCGGCATCGCGAATTCCCCTGCCCAGGCCAACCCAAGCCCGCCGACGGAGTCGGTGCGCAGCCTTCCGGCTGCCACTTGATACATTGGCTGTTCTAACAGGGCCCTTGCAAGCGGAAATCCGTGGTTTCCGGAAGCTGCCGTGGCCCCGGAAGAAGCCGGAGCCACGGCAGGGGACGCTATTGCACGAGCGCCGGCACGATCGCCCCTGCGCCGATCTCCTCGGCCACCGCCGCTTCATTGCCCCCGCAAGCGGGATGGCCGAAGCCGCCCTGGCTGGCGCCGCCGGCTATGTCGTAGATGATGCCGTCGTCCTTGTTCGGGCTGACGCCGGCCGGCACCTCGCCGAGACCGAGAGCCTCGCGGACCCGCCACGCGATATTGTGATCGGCGCAGGATGTATCGCCCGAGACGCCAATGGCGCCGATCTTCCCGTCCTTGTAGAGGGCGAGCCCGCCACCGAAGACGTTGACGCCGCCGATACGCTTGCCGGTCATCGGGTCGTCGGCCGTGCCGAACGCGCCGGCACTGCCGCCGTAGGCGACGGCAACGTCCACCGGGTTGCTCTCCTGGAGCCCGAACAGGCTGCCGCCGGGCTGGGTTGCCGCGTAGAGGTTGGCCGTGGAGAGAGCGAGCCCGTCGAGGCTGAAGGCATTGGCGGTGTTCGCCTTCTGAGCCGAGATCACGCGGCTTCCGAGCCACTGGTCGGTGAAGGCGTTCCCGGTGAAGGCCACCGCACATACCGTGCCGTCCACGTCGACGATGCTTGCCCACATGTTGAGGTCAAGTCCGCCGTTGCTCGGCCCGCCCGACGGCTTGACGGAGTCTCGAAGCGCCGCGGCGAGCTGGTCGTGGTTGGGCAGGCTGCCGCAGTCGGCGAGCGCGGCGACCGGCAGGCCCACGCTCATCGCAAGGGCCGCGGCAAAGGTCACTCTCTTGATGCTGGCGATGGTCATGATCGAACCTCGATGTTGGGGTTGGGATAGGCGGCGTGAACGGCGGGATCGGCCGGATGCCGTCGGATTGGGCTGACGGTTGTCAGAACCGTGACGACATCCAGCTCTCGAGCAGCCTCATTGCCACGGTCATTGCCGGACCCAAGAGCAGGCAAGCCGCGCCGGTGGCGAGAATTGCCAAGAGCCCGCAACCAAGGACGGGAACGTCAAGGAGGACAAGAATCCCGCCAAGGGCGGCGAGCGACCCGCAGCCGACAAAGACCAGACCGGGGTGAACCGGCCGTGCCATTTCCGGGCCGCCCGCATGGCTTCGCATTTCACCTCGTCTCTCAGTCGAAAATCGCTGGTGCATCACGGTCGGCCCTTTCCGGCCGTCTCCGGGCCGATGCCCGCATGTCACGCCGATGGCCGGCGTCGATACAGGAGGCGGGGCTCGGGTTCTTGGTCTGGAACGACAAAGATCAGGACTGGCGCGACAGTCCGTTGCGCGACGCGACGGTGTGACCGAGTTCACAGCGGTCTTCACTGACTGGAGCTAAGAGCGGCGGCTTGGCGGAGGTAGTGGCCATGAGCGGTCTTGCCGAGCGTCTCTCCCTTATTCCGCAGTGGATGCCCGGCTGCCCCCCGACGGCACCGGGGCCCGTGCGGTTCTCGCTTGAAGGGGTACCGGAGCCGGAACGTCCGGCGCTGTTCCGCGAGTTCTTTGGACGCGAGGTGGCGCACTACGACGTCGAACTCACGCCTGACGTCCCGTTCGACATCGATGTGAGGCTCCAGGCGTTCCCCGGGCTCCTGATGATGTGGGGCAGAGCGCACGGATCCCGCAACCAGCGCACGCCGCAGATGCTCGCCGCCGATCCTACCGACGACGTCGGCATGGTGGTCAATCTCGGCGGCGACCATCGCAT
>DASSPO010000201.1:0-2007 GCA_035699585.1 Bauldia sp. | reverse complement strand
ATCCGCGGCGCGCCGCGCGATGCCCTGGTCGCCGACATCGCCCCGCCACACCTCAGAGGGGCCAGTTTTGGGCTCCGCCAGTCGCTCGACACCATCGGCGCATTCCTCGGGCCATTGCTCGCGATACTGACGATGTGGCTTACCTTGGACAACTTCACGACGGTCTTCTGGATCGCGGTTGTGCCGGCATTCCTTTCCTTCGCGCTGATCGTGGTCGCGGTTCGCGAACCCGCCAGGCCAGCCGGACTTCGCAAGGTGAAGGCGCCGCTCAGCAGACCGGAGCTCAAGCTCCTCGGTGGTGCCTGCTGGTGGGTGATCGGAATCGCGGCGGTGTTCACGCTTGCCCGGTTCAGCGAGGCCTTTTTGATCCTCCGTGCGCTTTCTGTGGGTCTCCCGGCGGCTCTTGCCCCGGCGGTGATGGTTGTCATGAACGCGATCTATGCCCTGGCCGCCTACCCGGCCGGTATCCTCTCCGACCGTATCGATCGGCTGAGCGTGCTTGTCATCGGCCTTGTGGTGCTCGTTGCCGCCGATCTTGTCCTTGGCCTTGTGGATGGGATCGCCGGTGTTGCGGCGGGAGTCGCGCTGTGGGGCCTGCACATGGGGCTCACGCAAGGGCTTCTCGCGGCGCTCCTGGCTGACTCCGCCCCGGCCGAGCTTCGCGGCACCGCGTTCGGCGTATTCAACCTCGCCACCGGCGTCGCGCTGCTCGCGGCGAGCGTCATCGCGGGCAGTCTTTGGGATGTCGCCGGACCGCCGGGTACGTTTCTCGCCGGCGGGATATTCGCTGCCGTCGCCCTTGTCGCCCTTCTTGTCTTGCGCGGTCCGCTTGCCGAGAGCCGACGGAAACTGCACGGTTCTGCCGAGGCAGCGAATCGATGATCACCTATCTCTGGATCGCGGTCGGCAGCGCTCTTGGCGGCGTCGCTCGCTTCTGGCTGTCGGGCGTGATCGCTCGCCTGATCGGGGAGACCTTTCCCTGGGGCACACTCGTCGTCAACGTCTCAGGGTCATTCGTCATCGGGGTCATCGTGGCCGTGACCGCGCCGGATGGCCGGCTGTTCGTCGGCTCGACGACCCGGCTTGCCCTGATGGCAGGCTTCTGCGGTGGCTATACGACGTTTTCCTCTTTCAGCATCCAGACCCTCAGCCTCTTGAATGACGGCCAGTACGTCTACGCTGGCGCCAACATCGGGCTGTCGGTGGTGCTCTGTCTGGTCGCCGTATGGGCGGGGGCTGTCGTCGGAGGCAGCATCAACGCCCTTAGGTGGGTCTAGCCATGCAGCTGCCACAGGAGGCGTCGCTTCTCAGGATCTTCATCGGCGAGGACGACAAGGCGGGAAACGTGCCGCTTTACGAGGCCATTGTGCTCAAGGCGCGTGAGATGCGGCTTGCGGGCGCGACAGTGCTGAGGGGTCCGATGGGCTTCGGCGATTCGAGCCGTTTGCACACTGCCAAGATCCTTCGCCTTTCCCAGGATCTTCCGGTTGTCATTGAGATCGTCGATTCACCGGACAAGATCGACGCATTTCTTCCCGAGCTTGACCGGATCATGGAGAGCGGGCTTGTCACCATCGAAAAGGTGCGGGTCGTCCGATATGGGGGAAATCCAACCGCGAATGGCTAGTCGCCCCGGCCGGAGGCGGCGGCGCCCCGCTCCTTCCTGAGTTTCGCCCAGTACTCCAGTCGTTTCCTGATCTCGCGTTCGAAACCGCGTTCTGGCGGGTCGTAGAAGGTTCGCCGCCCGAGCGCTTCGGGGAAGTAGTCCTGGCCGGAGAACGCGTCCGGCTCGTCGTGATCGTAGCGGTAGCCCGACCCGTAACCCTCCCGCCGCATCAGACCGGTCGGGGCGTTGAGGATGATCTTCGGCGGCATCAGTGAGCCACCCTCCTTCGCGACCCGCATTGCCTCGCCGAAGGCAGCATAGACCGCGTTCGATTTGGGCGCGGTGGCGAGGTATACGGCAGCCTCCGCGAGCGCCAGTTCGCCCTCCGGCGATCCGAGATA
>DASSPO010000200.1:0-2504 GCA_035699585.1 Bauldia sp. | reverse complement strand
TTCGTTCACGTCGGCCTTGATCAGCCCGATCTCGACATCCGTCACCTGGGCGTAGGCCATCCCGGCCGAGCCTGCCAGGATCGCCGCAACCGCGGCGCCAACAACTTGTGTCTTCACGTTCGTCTCCTGGGTTTGTCGGTTGGGACTAGCTGCTCATGCAGCCGGTATAGGCTTGGGTGTAGAGGGTATTGTAGTCGCGAGCCCTCGCGACTCCACCCGCCGCACCTCCGCCACCGCCGCCGATCGCCGCGCCGACCGCCGCACCAGGCGGTCCACCCAGGATGCCGCCGACGATCGCGCCTCCGATCGCCCCGAACGTGATGCCGCCCGCGATGGGTCCCCGCGAATACTTCCGCGCGTAGTTCTGCGCGTAGCCGTCGCAGACCAAGGATTTGTTGCCTTGAGCCAGGGCCGGCGTCCCCGTGCTTGTCAACGGCAATACACTGAAGATCGCTGCAATTATGACGACGTGCGCTCTAACCCTCATTCGTTTTTCTCCTGAGATATGACTTCCGGGATCAATTCCGCCGCGGATCCATCCGGCCACTTCAGCAACGCCGCGAGAGATGCCGAGGGTAGTCAAACGTCGCAGTATGTCGCCGGCCGAGTATGTCGTTTTCTCCGCGACTAGAAAAGGCGATTCACTCCGCGACCGCCAGGCGATCGATCCGGGTTCTTGACGTTGCGTTAATGGAACGGCAGCGGACGAGGGGCCGCGGTAGCGGCGGAAGATCGCCTTCCGTCTCCGTCCCGTGAGTCCGATTGCGCGCCATTGGTCCATCCCATAGGTTCGCAGCAAATTCCGGCGGACTTAGAGAACGGGGGAATCTGATGGCGGACATCGCGGCGCTCCAGTCGACCATCGAAGCGGCCTTTGACGACCGCGCGAGTATCGGCCCGGAGACCGGCGGCCCGGCCCGCGCCGCGGTTGAGGAGGCGCTGTCGCTCCTCGACCAGGGCAAGCTCCGCGTAGCCGAGAAGGGCGCCTCGGGATGGACCGTCAATCAATGGCTCAAGAAGGCGGTGCTTCTTTCCTTCCGCCTTAATCCTATGCGGGTGATCAAGGGCGGGCCGGGCGATGCCTCCTGGTGGGACAAGGTGCCCTCCAAGTTCTCCGGCTGGGGGCAGCACGAGTTCGAGAAGGCCGGCTTCCGCGCCGTGCCCAACTCGGTCGTCCGGTACTCCGCCTACATCGCGCCGGGGGTCGTCCTGATGCCGTCCTTCGTCAATCTTGGCGCCTATGTCGACGAGGGGACGATGATCGACACCTGGGCGACGGTCGGCTCGTGCGCCCAGATCGGCAGGAACTGCCACATCTCCGGCGGCGCCGGCATTGGCGGCGTGCTTGAACCGCTACAGGCCGGCCCGGTGATCATCGAGGACAATTGCTTCATCGGCGCCCGCGCCGAGGTGGCCGAGGGAGTCGTGGTGGGCGAGGGTTCGGTGCTGTCGATGGGGGTCTATCTCGGCGCCTCGACCAAAATCGTGGACCGCGCCACCGGCGAGGTCTTCATGGGCAGGGTGCCGCCCTATTCGGTCGTCGTCTCGGGCGTGATGCCCGGGAAGCCCCTGCCTTCCGGCGACCCGGGCCCGTCGCTCTACTGCGCGGTCATCGTCAAGCGCGTCGACGAGAAGACGCGGGCGAAGACCTCGATCAACGAGCTGCTTCGGGATTAGAGAGCGCCTTCGGCGCGGCCGGGGCTGGCGTGATCGCGCTAGATCAGGCTGTGTCCGCCATCGATGCGGATCGTCTCGCCGGTCGTGAACTCGCTTTCCATGAGATAGATATAAGCGGCTGCCACGTCCGCAGGGGTCGCGATCCTTCTCGATGGCAAGCGGCCGGCCAAGTTGGCGAAGAAGCCCGGTTTGGCTTCGCCAACGATGTCCCACATCGGTGTGTCGACCCATCCGGGCGACACGATATTTGCCCGGGTCGGGGCCAGCTCGAGCGCCAGGGCGCGGGCGAAGTAGCCGAATGAGCCGGCAATCGCGGACACCACGGCGCCTCCGGGTATGGGCGGCCTATCCTTGTTGATCCCCGAGGTGAAGGTCATGGAGCCGCCCGCCTTGAGGGTGCGCGCGGCAAACTTTGCGAGCATGACGGCGCCGATCAGCTTGTTGTCGACGAACGCCCGCACGACGGCCATGTCGGTGCGCCCGATCGGATCGCCAGGTGGCAGCGTGCCGGCGGTCGATACAAGGTGATCGAACGTGCCGACCTCGTCGAAAAGCTGCTCGACCTCCGCCTCATTGGTCATGTCGGCCGCGAGGCTCTTCACGTTGCGATCCGCACCGAGCGCTCGTTCGGCCGCTTGTAGCCTCTCGGCCGAGCGCCCGACGATAACGACCTCCGCGCCGCGCTTGAGAACGGCGTCCGCAACGCCGAGGCCAATGCCGGAGCTGCCTCCGACGATGACGACCTTCCTGGCCGCGAGCGATGCCACGGGAACCTCCATTCTTTGCGATCTGGATCGGAGTTACGCTGCGCCGGCGTAGGCGGCTTG
>DASSPO010000199.1:0-8786 GCA_035699585.1 Bauldia sp. | reverse complement strand
GGCGAGGATGATGAGGCGACCTGCGCCGCTGATGCGTTCGGGCCGGTGGATGACCGGATCGAGCCGCGCGGCGTCGTCCACCCGGTCGTTCATCCCGGCCCTTTGTCTCCCATTGCGGCGTCCATTCGCGGTTGAAGGCGGTCGTCGCCGCGTGGCAACGCCCATTCAAGGCGGAACCGGCGCCGGCCGCAATCCAGTCTTCTTCCTGCGACAATGTCTCGCCGCCGAGAAGATGGAACTAGGCCCGGCCGGTGCGTGTTCGCACTCCGGATTTGACGACAGGAGATGCCGCCCACGCTCGCATTCCGCCCTTGCATTGCGGCCGGCTTCGCTCGAAAACTGTGATTGCCCGACGATTCGCCACCGACGAATGTGCCGATCGTGGCCGTATTGAGCAAGGTCAACGATCGTCGGCGGCGTCAGGAGACGCCTGAATGCAGGACATGCTGGTCCCGATCCTCGGCGAGAACGGTGCGATCATAGCTCAGTACGTCATCACTCTCGCCGTCATTCTCGCCCTCATTGCGCTCATTGTATGGGCCATTCGCCGCTATGGCGGGGGCGGCGCCCGACCGGCGCAGCGGGCGCGCCTGCCGCGGCTTGCCGTGGTCGATGCGCTCGCGATCGACAACAAGCGGAAACTGGTGCTGGTGCGCCGGGACAATGTCGAGCACCTGGTTCTGATCGGCGGCCCGACCGACGTCGTCGTGGAGCCCTCGATCGTGCGTCAGCGGGTTGCCCAAAGGCCGGGCCAGGCAACGACGGCGATCGCGCGCGCCCAGACGCCGGCGGCTCCCCAACCGCCGCCTCCGCCGCCGCCTGCCCCAACGCCACAGGCGTCCTCGGCGCCGGCATCTGCCATTTCGAGGGCGGCATCGAACCGTGTTCCGTCCGGTGAGATACCGGCCGCCGACGCCACGATCCCGTTCCCGCCTCAACGCGGTCCGGCCCATGCGGGTGGTCGCTTCGGCCTCTTGCGTCGGGAGACGGCCCGGGCCGCGACCGCCCTTGCACCGGAGCCGGTGCTCGAGCCGACGCCCCCGCGGCGCCCTCTGGCACCTCTGGACGAGGAGGAGCAGGACGTGGCCGAAGTCGCGCCACAGGCCGAGCGCACGGTGCCCCCGCTCCGCGCCGTCGAGCCGGATCCGGTCGAGGAACCGGTACCGGGATACGCGCCCGAGAGCGACGAGCCTCAGGAGTCCGTGAGCGTTTTTGCTCCGCCCAACGCCGACCGCCGCGCCGCCGCTGCGACCGGCGCCATCGAAGTCGATGGACCGCCCGAGACCCCGGACGTCCCCGCAGCGCCGCCGACGGCCGCGATGGAGCCTCCGGTGGGCGCCGCCAGGCCCGCAGAGGTGAGCGACCTCGAAAAGGAGATGGCGCGACTGCTTGATGAAATATCGACCACGCGGCGCGACTGAATTCTTTGTGTTCCAGCACGCCTTTTTCGCGCCTTAATCGACCGTTCAAGACCCTCATCAAACCGTCACCAAGTCCCGGCTATGCGGTTATTGTCGCAGCCGATTCGCGTCGCTATATTCCGCGCCGCGTTAGAGCCGAGTCAGAGGGTCGTCCATGCCGCGTACAGGATCTCAAACCAATGTCCGCGAATACCGGCCGACCGACTCCGAGCCCTTCATGAACGAACGCCAGCGCGAGTATTTTCGTCACAAGCTGCTTGCCTGGAAGGAGGAGATTCTGAAGGAGGCGCGCGAGACGCTGCAGCACCTCCAGGACGAAAGCCAGAATCACCCCGACTTCGCCGACCGCGCTTCCTCGGAGACCGACCGAGCGATCGAACTTCGCGCCCGTGACCGTCAGCGCAAGCTCATCGCCAAGATCGACGCCGCGCTCCAGCGAATCGAGGACGGCACCTACGGCTATTGCGAGGAGACCGGCGAGCCGATCAGCCTCAAGCGGCTTGACGCGCGTCCGATCGCGACGTTGTCGATCGAGGCTCAGGAGCGCCACGAGCGGCGTGAGCGCGTCTACCGCGACGACTGAGTTCGTAGCCTCCGGTACCCGGAGCGCCAAGGATGGTTTGACTTGCCTTGGCTTGGCCTTTGTTCCATGTAACCGCTCCGGAGGGTGGCAGATTTGTCCCGGCGCGCCGAGAGTACGGCGAGCCTTTTGGGGCGACGTTCTGACTCGAGAAGGAGCCACGGAATGAAGATTCTGATCTCTGCGGCGGCGCTGGCGGGCGCCCTCGCCTTGGGGACCGTTAGCGCTTCGGCCCAGGTCGATCCCTATTGCGACCAGTATGCACGCGACTACGCGAAGTCCCGTGCCGGCGGCGCCGCCATTGGCGGGGCTGCTGTCGGTGGCGTCGGCGGCGCGCTTCTCGGTAACCTCATCGGCGGCAAGAACGCCATGCTTCCAGGCGCGGTAGCCGGCGCGGTCGGCGGCGGCGTGATCGGCGGCTCGGCCTGGAAGAAGCAGTACAACGCGGCCTACGTCGACTGCATGACCTCGCGGCGTCCCGTCGCCGTGGCCCCCCAGCCGGCATACCTGCCGCCGGTCGGTTCGAACGAGTGGAAGCAGATGTGCTCCCGGAAATACAAGTCGTTCAACTGGGACACCGGCTACTACCTCGGCTACGACCAGCAGTACCATCTCTGCCAGTTGCCCTAGCCGCGCGTCCTTCGACCAGACGCCCACGCGCCCGCGGGACTTCTCGCGGGTGCGTTTTCCTTTTTCAGCGGCCGGGTGAGGGTCGCAGCGCAGTGTCGCGGCGGCACGATTCCCGCTACGACTTTCTGTAAGAGTCGGATCGATTCGGGCGCCGCATGCCGAGGCTCCTGCTCCTTCGTCACGCGAAGTCTTCCTGGGGCGACCCGGGCCTTGCCGACATCGAACGGCCATTGTCGTCGCGAGGGCGGCGCAACGCCGCCGCGATGGCGAAAGCGATCGAGGCCGAAGGTCTGGTGCCTGACCGCATCCTCTGCTCGCCTGCCCGGCGGACGCGGGAGACGCTGGCCGCTCTCCTCCCCTATCTCGGGGGGGACGGTCGGGTAGCGATCGATCCGCGGCTTTATGAATCCGGAGCGAACGACTACAGCGCCGTGATCGCCCGGTCGGGCAACGATGCCCAGACGCTGATGGTGATCGGGCACAACCCGGCCATCCAGGCGACGGCTATCCTCCTGACGGGCGACGGTGAACCCGGCCTTGCCGCCGATCTTGCCGACAAATATCCGACCTGCGCGCTCGCCGTTATCGACTTCGACCAGCCGGGCTGGTCGCGGATCGATCCCCATTCAGGCTACCTCGCTGCCTTCATCAAGCCCCGCGACCTCGATCCGGGCGGAAGCGGCGACGAGTCCGAGGACTGACCTTGGCCTTTCGTGCCGGCGGGCAAGGACATACATGCTCGTCCGGCATGACCTTCCGGAGCCACGGCGCGTGCAGCTGACCACCATCACCGACGAGACGCGGCTCGCACTGACCACCCTTCTCGAGCGATCGGTGAGCATCAGGACGCCGGCGATTCGCCTCGGCGTCACCGGCCTCGCCCGCGCCGGCAAGACCGTGTTCATCTCGGCGCTGGTGCACAACCTGATCCACGGCGGCCGGCTGCCGCTGTTCAGGGCCTATTCGAGCGGGCGGTTGACCGGCGCCCGGCTTGAGCCGCAGCCCGACGACGCGGTGCCGCGCTTCGACTACGAACGGCACGTCAGGGCGCTGGTCGATGAGCGGGTCTGGCCCGATTCGACGCGTCAGATCAGCGAGCTCCGGCTGACCATCGAATACGAATCGGGGACCTTCCTCCGCCGAACCATCGGCAGCGGACGCATCCATCTCGATATTGTCGACTATCCCGGCGAGTGGCTCCTCGACCTGCCGCTCCTCGCCAAGGACTACGCCGACTGGACGCGGGAGACCGTAAGCGCGGCGCGCACGCGCGGCCTGCCCGAACTCGCCGAGCCGTGGCTTCGGCGGCTCGCCGCGATCGATCCGAAGGCGCCGGAGAATGAGGGCGTGGCGCGGGAGCTTGCCGCGCTCTTCACCGAATACCTCCGTGCCGTCCGCGCCGACGGAACCAGCCTGTCGACCATTCCGCCCGGGCGCTTCCTCATGCCCGGCGACCTCGAAGGTTCGCCAGCCCTCACCTTCTCGCCGCTCGACCTCGGCGAGGGCGGTATCCCGCACGGCTCGCTCGCGGCGATGATGGCGCGCCGCTACGAATCCTATAAGTCGGCCGTCGTGCGTCCCTTCTTCCGCGAGCATTTCGCCCGTCTCGACCGGCAGATCGTTCTGGTCGATGCCCTCGAGGCGCTCAACGCCGGGCCGGAAGCGGTAGCCGCCCTGGAGGAGGCCCTCGCCGAAATTCTCGCCGCCTTCCGACTGGGCCGAACCGGATGGCTGAGCAGCCTCGTGACGCGGCGGATCGACCGGATCCTCTTTGCTGCGACCAAGGCGGACCACCTCCATCATCGTGACCACGATCGCCTTGAGGCGGTGCTCTCTCGCCTTGTCCAACGGGCGATCGGCCGCGCTGAATTCGCCGGAGCCACCGTCAACGTGATCGCGCTTGCCTCGGTCCGAGCGACGCGAGAGGGCACGGTGACGCATCGCGGCGAGCGGCTTCCCTCGATCATCGGCACGCCGTTGCCCGGCGAGCGAGTGAATGGCGAGACCTTCGATGGCACCGGCGAAATCGCGATGTTCCCCGGTGACTTGCCCGAGGATCCGGAATCGTTTTTCCAGCCTGGATCCGAGCCTGCGGCACTCCGCTTTGTGCGCTTCCGGCCGCCGAAACTCGAACGGACCGCCGAGGGTGTGACGCTGTCCCTGCCGCATATTCGCCTCGACCGCGCGCTCGAGTTCCTGCTTGGGGACCGTCTCGCATGAAACCCGCCCGGCGCCGCCCGACCGCCTTCCGCCTCGACGATGTGAGCACGATCGCCGCCGACTACGTGCCGGGGATAGGCGCACCGCCGGTGCTGACCCCGGAGGCGGACGTCTTCGCCGAAGCAGCGTCGCTCCCCGCCCCCCTCGTTCCGCGCCGGCGCGTACGCTGGACCCGACTGCTCGTCCTCGGCCTCGGCGGGCTGATCGCGCTTGCCGTCGGGCTCGCCATCGACACCCTGATCCGCGACCTCTTTGCCCGGAACGATGCCCTCGGCTGGCTGGCGGTGGCCCTTGCCGCCCTGGCCGGGATCGCGGTTCTCGCCATCGCCGTCCGGGAGATCGCCGGCCTTCTCCGCATCCGGGCGATCACGGTCCTTCACGCGAGCGCCGTGGACGCCGTCGCCAAGGACGACCGGAACGCGGCGCGGCGGATCGCGCGCGAACTGATCGCCCTCTACGAGCGTCGGCCGGAGACGGCCCGCGGCCGCGCCGCCCTTGCCGCCCATGCGGGCGAGATCATCGACGGGCGCGACCTCATCGGCCTCGCCGAGACGGAGTTGATGCTGCCGCTCGACGAGGCGGCGCGGCGCATTGTGCTTGGCGCGGCGAAGCGCGTCGCGCTCGTCACCACGGTCTCACCGCGGGCGCTGGTCGACGTGCTGTTCGTGGCGCTGCAGATCCTTCGTCTCATCCGGCAGCTGGCGATACTTTATGCCGGCCGGCCCGGCACGCTCGGCTTCATCCGCCTCACCCGTGCCGCCCTCACGCACCTCGCGGTGACCGGGGGAATGGCCGCGGGGGACTCTCTTGTTCAGCAGGTCCTAGGCCACGGGATTGCGTCACGCCTGTCCGCACGTCTCGGCGAAGGCGTGATCAACGGACTCCTGACCGCTCGGGTCGGAATCGCTGCCATCGAGGTCTGCCGACCGCTCCCCTTCGTCAACGGCAAGCCGCCGCGCATCGCCGACGTGATGGCCGAACTTCGCCGGCTTGGCACCGAAGAGAATGTCAGCGCCGGCGACTGACCGCCGTCCAATGTTCCGCCATCGGCCCGCCGTTTCCGACCACCGGGTCCGCGAAGGGCATGGCGACCTTCGCGATCCGGCCGCGGATGCCGTCCTTGTCCTCCGCCCCCTCCCGCATCAGGTCGGCCCGCTGCCCGCCCGGATAGGCGCCGATGACAAGCAGGTCGGTCGTAGCCGAAAGGCGCTTGTGGCCGACCCCGGCCGGGATCAGCACCGCATCGCCGGCCCGCACCGTTATCGTCTCGCCGGCTTCGCCACCGAATCGGACCTCGGCCTCGCCGGCAGCGATCCCCAGCACTTCGTGAGCAGTGGAGTGATAATGGTGGAAGGGGAAGATCCCGTTCCTCCAGCTCCCGCCCCAGCCGTGATCGCGAAAAAGCGCTTCGAATTCGACCGCCGGATCGGCGCCGGAGGGGTCGATCGCGCCCTGATAGACGATAAGCGGCAAGGAGTTGTTGGGAACATCGCCGTCATCCGCGAAGGCGATCGCGAAGCTTTGCAAGTCCGTTTCTCCCGCGACATCGTGCCCGCCTGCCCCATCCCAAGTTTGACAGCCCCGCCCGCAACCGTCAAAAGGGAGCGTCTCCGGGCGCCAGGCGCCCGCCCATGCGAACACGAGATTCGGGCGAGCTCCCCGGTGGCTTCCGTCGGAATGCAGGACCGTATGAGCCTTCCTCTCCATCGCATTGGCGCGATTGCCGCTTGATGTGGTCCCTCGGATTCGGCCTCGAGCGAGTGGCGCACATCGCGCTGTACCGGCCACGTCTGAGTACGGTCGCCCTGCTCTGCCTGGTCGCCGCCTCGATCTTCGGCCTCACCCAGGTCAAGTTCGACGAGGATCTTCGGGCCGTCTTCGCCGGCGAGAACGACACTTACCGTGACTACGTACGGATCACGGAGGAGTTCGTCGATCCGGAAAACGAGAACCTCCTGCTGGTGGAAGGCGCCGACCTCGGCACACCCGAGAATTTCGGCAAACTGCAGGAGCTTCAGTTCGAGCTTCAGTTCATCGAGGGCGTCGACAACGTCTTTTCGCTCTTCGCGCTCCGTCATGCACCGGACGCGAACGGCGACGCCTCGCTGGTGGTCGCCGATACGAGCCGGGGTCTGACGCCCGAATTGGCGGCCGAGATTCGCGGTCATCCGCTCCTCGGGGAGAAGCTGCTGTCGCCCGACGGCACGGCGATGATCTATGTCGTCACGCCGACCGAGCGCAAGGCGCCGCTCGCGACGGTGCGGGTGCTCAAGGCCGAAATCGAGAAGACCGCCGAGAGCATCCTCGGCGACGCAGACCTCGTCGCGACGGTGACCGGCTTCCCGGCGATGCGCGCGGGCATCGTCGACATTCTCATCCGCGACCAGCTCCGCCTCAACCTTGCCGGCGTGGTGGTCGGCTTCCTGGTGAGCCTCATCGCCTTCCGTTCGCTGATCGGCGCGGTGATGACGGCCGTGCCCGCGATCGTCGCCGGCTTGGCGGTGCTCGGCGGGATGGGCCTGCTCGGCGTGCCGGTCACGGCGATGTCGAACATCATTCCGGCGCTGGCCATGATCGTCGGCTACGCCGACGGTATCCATCTCAGCCATGCGTGGCGCCATCATCGCGATTCCGGCGCGACGCCGTGGCAGGCCGAGCGGATGTCGCAGGTGCAGGTCGGCGCGGCCTGCATGCTCACCGCAATCACCACCTCGGTGTCGTTCCTCGCGCTCACCATTTCCGACGTGGCGATCCTCCGCAACTTCGGGTGGACCGGCGCGATCGGCATGCTCTTTTCCGGCATGATCGTGATCTTCGCCCACGCCCTTCTCGCACAGTTCATCGGGCCGTTCTGGAAGGCGTCGCGCGGCGGCTCGCTTCCCGACATTTTCAAGCCCCTCGCGGCGCCGTGCGCCGCGATCTGCCGCTTCGCGGTCGACAATGCACGCACCATCTCGCTCCTCATCCTGGTCCTCTTCGTCGCCCTGGCGATGGCCTATGCCCAGTTTCCCGCCGACTACTCGGTCCGCGAGCACCTCCCCGAGGACGATCCGGCCAATGCCGCGCTCGGCCGGATCGACCAGTCCTTCGACGGGGCCTTCCCGGTACAGATCGTCGTGCCGATGGATGGGTTGTCGCCGACCTCGCCGGAGGGCCTCGAGAAGGTAAAGGCCGTTCACGAAGCGATCGAGAAGATACCCGGCGTTGAGTCGCCGCTGTCGTTGTGGAGCCTGGTCGAATGGTTCGGAGGGGCGGCCGATGAGGAGACCGCGGCGCGGATCACCGCCGACCTCGACCAGCTCTCCCCGGCGGCCCGCTCCCGCTTTCTCGGCGCCGACGGGACGGCGACGCTCGTCTCGGCAAGCCTCGAAGAGAAGCCGACCTACGTGACCTTGCCGCTCATCGAGGAGATCGAGCAGGCGGCGAAGGCCGCCGGCGGACCAGACGTCATCGTCACCGGCGTGACGGTGGTGACCGCCCGGGAGAGCACACGCACGATCGACAACCTCAATGTCAGCCTGACCTTCGCCATCCTCGGCGACCTCTCGATCATGATCCTTGCCTTCCGGCGGTTCTGGGTCGGCTTCCTGGCGGTTCTCTCCAACACCATGCCGGTGCTCGCCACCTGCGCCATCCTCTTCCTCATGGGTCGAGGAATGCAGCTCAACACCGTGATCGCGCTGATCGTGGCCTTCGGCGTTACGGTCGATGAGACCACCCACTATCTCAACCATTTCATCCACCACGGCCGCTCCAAGGCGCTGGGCGAGCGGCTGATCGAGACGACGCGGCGGGTCGGCCCGGTGCTGATCGGCACCACCATCATCATCCTCTGCGGGCTGGCCACGACGCTGTCGAGCGGCCTGCCGACCGTGACGCTGTTCGGCATCATTACGGCATTGACGCTTCTCTTCGCCCTGGTCGGGGACCTCTTC
>DASSPO010000198.1:0-10575 GCA_035699585.1 Bauldia sp. | reverse complement strand
AGCGAGGATTGCAGCGGACCCGGCGCCTCGCTGTCGAGGCCGATCCGAGTGAAGCCGAACCCCGCGAGCTGCTCCAATGAGCGGGCAAGGTTCGCCACCGCCACCAGCGGAAGACGGTCGAGCGCGCCGGAGGCGGACTTGGCGAGGACGCCGGTTTCGGGCGGGGAATGTCTGGCGGTGGTGAGGACGGCGTCGGCGCCGAAGGCGAGCGCGGAGCGCAGAATCGCTCCGACATTATGCGGATCGGTGACCTGGTCGAGCACCACGACGAGATGCGAATCCCGAAGCGAATCAATCGGGTAGGGGTCAAGCGGAGCGACTTCGGCGACGATGCCCTGATGGACGGCCTCGCCCCCGAGGAGCCGGTCGAGGTCGCGCGGGGATACTTCGTCGGGAGCAACGGGGAGCGTCGCTCCCAATTCAGCAAGCCGGATCAACGCGTTAGGAGTTCCGGCGACGCGCAAGACCGTTCGTCGCGGATTGGCCAGAGCGGCGATAACCGGGTGGATTCCATAGATGTGGAGGCGCTCGGGACGACGCTCCGCCGGCGAGCGCGGAGGATGCTTTGGCTCGGATCGGCTCGAGCGTGGTCTGCCGCCGGGGCGATGTCGGCTCATGGGTGGCTTATAGGCGGCGACCGCCTGGCTCACAATCGTGCCATCAGCCATCGACACCGGGGGGCGCGGTATCCATCTTCTGTCGCGTTGACACCAGGGAGACCGGCCGTCATAAGACGCCCGGCGCGCGGCCCGACCCAGTGCGGGCCGCCGCGGCTTGCCTGAATCTCCCGGGGGAGTGTCCCGAGCGGCAAAGGGGGCGGACTGTAAATCCGCTGGCTTAGCCTTCGTAGGTTCGAGTCCTACCTCCCCCACCAGGCGTCAGGCATCGGGGTCACGGTTCGCGGTACTTTTGCTGATACCTCAAACCTGATACGTGACCGCTGAGCGCGGGTGTAGCTCAATGGTAGAGCAACAGCCTTCCAAGCTGATGACGAGGGTTCGATTCCCTTCACCCGCTCCAGCCGGCTGACTGTCCATCCAATCGCGCTCGCTGGCCATCCTTCGGCGCTTCGGCTAGGCTCGACATCGCTTCGCTTTCCATCGCCAAAGGTCGGTCGCCCATGCGCGCGCTCACGCTGTTTGCCTGCCTCGCGGTCCTTGTCACGCCTGCCCTCGCCGGTCCTTTCGAGGGATCTGACGAATTCAAGGCCCACTTCGAGTTCCTCGGCTACACGGTCGAAGACGGAGAAACGTCGCTGATCGCAAGACACGACGAGTTCTACAACGTCTCGGTCAAATCCTATAACGGCGGGGTGCTGGTCATCACCTTCTTCGGTACCACCGGGAAGGCCAAGAGCGACCGGGTCGGCTTCTTCGAATTCCTCAATCAGATGAACAGCGAGGCGGTCGCCGCCCGCTACTACGAGGACGATGAAGGCGACGTGATCGTCGAGGGCTGGTACCCGGGCGAGTACGACCGGACCCGGTTCGGGGTATTCGTCGACAAGTTCAACGAGATCAGCCAGCAGTTGAGCGACTCGGACATCGCCGCCGATTATCTCGAATAGCCGAACCGCCCTTCCGGCCGTGAATCCCTTGACCACCTTGCAACGGTTCGCCGGACGGACCACTTGCAAGCCAGGGCGCGTTGAGGCATCACGTCACGGCGCTAGGGGTATAGCTCAGTTGGTAGAGCGGCGGTCTCCAAAACCGCAGGCCGGGGGTTCGAGTCCCTCTGCCCCTGCCACTCGTCCGAGCAGCGCAACGGCGGCGGCCTCCGCCGCGAGTTCCCTTTCGTGCATGTAGAGGATCGTAGTTCCGGAAATAGCTCCAACCTTAGATCGTGATGCTTGGACAGGTTGCGAAGGGGGACCGCTTGCGCATTGCCTGCTTCACCACGGTCTACAACGAGGCCTACTTCCTCCCGGTCTGGTTCAGCTACTACGCCAAGGCGCTGGGCGCCAGGAACCTCACGATCCTCGATCACGGATCGAACGACGGGAGCCTCCGCTCCCTTCGGGACCGCGTGAGCATCGTTCGGCTGCCGCGCACCGGGTACGACGAACAGAAACGCACTGACGCAGTCAACGCCTTCAAGACGGTTCTCTTTCAATACTACGACGTCGTGATCTTCACCGATTGCGACGAGTTCATCGTCCCCGATCCCGCCTATTACCCCGGCGGACTCCGGGAATACTGCAAGATTTCTCCACCTCTCTCAGCACCCGTCGGCCTCCAGGTTCTGCACGTAGTCGACAAGGAGAGGCCGCTCGAGGACGGCAGGCCTATCCTGAGGCAGCGGCGCTTCTGTCGCTTTCACAGCGACTATTGCAAGCCCCTCATCGCCAAGGAGCCGGTGACGTGGACGCCGGGATTCCATCACGCGGACCGAAAATGCGAAGTGGCCAGGAACGTCTATCTGTTTCATATCAAGGCTGCGGATCGCGACCATGCGCTCAAGCGCCACCGGTTTCTTCGTTCGATGGCCTGGAGCAGCGCGACCGTCGCCGCAGGATGGGGTTGGCACCAGCGGATTGGAGACGAGGCGTTTATCGATATCTACTTCGAACAGCCGTTGGAGCAGCTTCGCCGCACCACGGATGTCGGATTCTCGTTTGCGGAGGACCTGACCCGGCTCGTCTCGTCGGTGGAGGAGAAAGATGGCTATTGCCCCGCGTCTTTCGCCGGCAAGGTGGCCAGGCGACCACGGAGGTTCCGCGACTGCTTCTGACCAGCCCGCGCCTGCACGCACGGCTTGAGAAGGTCGCCGACGCCCGGCAAAAACCGAAGGGAGACGGGAGATGCGGCCGGCGGTGAGCCCGTTCCTTACCGACCTCTACCAGCTCAACATGGTCGAGGCCTATCTCGCTCGCGGCACAACCGAGACGGCCGTGTTCGAGTTCTTCGTCCGCCGTCTTCCCGAAAAGCGCAATTTCGTCATGGCCGCGGGCCTCGAGCAGGTGCTCCTCTTCCTCGAGGACCTGCGTTTCACGCCGGACGACATCGCCTGGCTCGCTTCGACCGGGCGGTTCACGCCACGGCTCCTCGACTACCTCGCAGGGTTCCGGTTCACGGGCGACATCCATGCGGTTCCGGAGGGAACCGTCGTCTTCGGCAACGAGCCGATCCTTCGCGTCACCGCGCCGCTGCCTGCGGCCCAGTTCGTCGAGACGCGGCTCATGAACCTCGTCCACTTCCAGACCCTGATCGCGTCGAAGGCGGCGCGGAGCGTCCTTGTCGCGAGCGGCAGGCTGCTCGTCGACTTCGGCTTCCGGCGTGCCCACGGAGCGGAGGCGGGATTGCTTGCGGCGCGTGCCAGTTATATCGCCGGCTTTGCCGGAACCGCGACGGTGGAAGCCGAGCGTTCGTTCGGAATCCGGACTTTCGGCACGATGGCCCATTCGTTCATCGAGGCCCACGACAACGAGGCCGATGCCTTCCTCGACTTCGCCCGGGCCCGGCCCGAGGGGCTGACCTTTCTTATCGACACCTATGACACCGAGCGGGCAGCTCGCACGGTCGTCCGGATCGCGCCGAAACTCCAGGCGGCCGGGATCAGGATCGGCGCCGTCCGTATCGACAGCGGCGACCTTGGCGTTCTGTCCAGACGGGTCCGGCGCATACTCGACGACGGTGGGCTCGATACGGTCACGATTTTCGTGAGCGGCGGCCTCGACGAGCATGACGTCGCGGCGCTTCTCGCCGACGGCGCGCCGATTGACGGCTTCGGGGTAGGGACGAGCCTCACCACCTCGGACGACCTCCCGGCGCTAGATTGCGCCTACAAGCTCCAGGAATATGCAGGCGTTCCGCGAAGAAAGCTGTCTCCGGGCAAGGCGACCTGGCCGGGCCGAAAGCAGATCTGGCGGCGATACGACGGCTCGGGCAAGATGGCGGGAGACACGCTCTCCGTCGCGGACGACGATCAACCGGGAACCCCGCTCCTGACACCGGTGATGGTCGGCGGAGCGCGCGTCGGTCCGGCGCCGACCCTCCACGAGATCCGGGCGCACGCAGCAAAGGAGCTGGGATCGCTGCCGGAGCCGCTACGCCGACTGGAGAAGGCCGAGCCCTATCCGGTGGCTATCGGCGAGCGGCTTGCCGGTCTGGCGGCGGAAGCAGACCGGCGGATCGCCTCCATGGGAGTGAACCCATGAGCGAACAGTCCAAGCGTACCGAGCACGACGTCCTCCTGGTGGTCGATATCCAGAACGACTTCTGCCCCGGGGGTGCCCTCGCGGTGCCCCGCGGCGACGAAGTGGTCCCGCTGGTGAACCGGCTGGCCAAGTCCTTCTCCCACGTCGTCCTCACCCAGGACTGGCACCCGGCAGGCCACCATTCCTTCGCGTCCACCTATCCGGGGAAGAAGCCCTACGAGATGATCGAACTGTTCTACGGACCGCAGATTCTCTGGCCGGACCACTGCATCCAGGGGAGCTTCGGGGCGGCGTTCCGGAGCGACCTCGACATTCCGCATGCGCAACTGATCATCCGGAAGGGATACCGGGTGGGGATCGACTCGTATTCGGCGCTGTTCGAGAATGACCACAACACGCCCACCGGCCTCGCAGGCTATCTCCGGGAGCGCGGACTGACTCGCGTCTACGTCGCCGGCCTCGCCTACGACTTCTGTGTCCGCTATTCGGCGGAAGATGCTTTGGCCGCCGGTTTCGACGTGGTGGTCGTCGAGGAAGCCTGCCGCGGCATCGACGTGAACGGGTCGATCGCCGCGACCCGACGGCTGCTGTCAGACCTCAGGATTCCTTCCGTCACGGTCGCGGATCTCGAGGCGGTCGCGGTCAAGGAAAAGCGATAGCGGCCGTCGCTCGCGGGGAGCAGCGGGCACTGGCCTCCGACTTCAGGTGGTTCTGACCGGCCGCAGCAGGAACTGCGGGACGTGTCCGTCGCGGCCGAACGGCCGGTGATCGCCGCCATCGTCCTCGGCGAGGACCGGAACCGGTTCGCGCCTTGGCAGGCGGTGCTCGGGCTGCGGCGCCGACGCCGGCGGCGCGGGTTCCGGCTTGGCCTGGCCCGGCGTCACGCGCGCGGAATCCTGGCGGTGGCGTTCGCCGCCTTTCCGGCCGTCTCGCCGGCGGCGCCCGCGGCGCTCGCCGCCGCGCCCGTCATCGGCGGCTTCGCCGTCGACGCCTTCGGATCGGGCGGCAGCGGTATTCTCGTCGCGGATCCCGTGGGTGCGCCGGCCGTAACGCGCGGCGGCCCGCTCGTCGTCGGCCTGGATTTCGAGGGTACCGATCTGCTGGCCGGTCAGCTTCTCGATGGCGGCCACGTATTTCCGGTCGATGGGCGTGGCGATGGTGATGGCCGTGCCGGTGCGGCCGGCGCGGCCGGTCCGGCCGATGCGGTGGACGTAGTCTTCGGCGTGGGTCGGGACGTCGAAATTGAAGATGTGGCTGACGGCCGGGATATCGAGGCCGCGGGCGGCCACGTCGCTCGCCACCAGAAGGGTAAGGCGGTCCTTGCGGAAGTCGTCGAGCGTTGCCATCCGAGCGCGCTGGTCCATGTCGCCGTGGAGGGCGCCGGCATTGAAGCCGTGGCGCTCGAGCGAGCGCTGCAGGATCGCGACGTCGCGCTTCCGGTTGCAGAAGATGATCGCGTTCTTGAAGTCGGTCGCCTCGCGGATGAGCTTGCGAAGCACTGCCCGCTTGTCGACCGCCTCGCGTCCCGACGGCACGAGGTATTGCGTTACCGTAGCAGCCGCGGTCGCCGGCTTGGTGACTTCGATGCGGATCGGGTTCGAGAGGAACTGGTCGGCCAGGCGCTGGATTTCCGGCGGCATGGTCGCCGAGAAGAAGAGGGTCTGGCGGGTGAATGGAAGGAGCTTGCAGATCCGCTCGATGTCCGGGATGAAGCCCATGTCGAGCATGCGGTCCGCCTCGTCGATGACGAGGATTTCGACGCCGGAAAGGAGAAGTTTGCCGCGGCCGAAATGGTCGAGCAGGCGGCCGGGAGTGGCGATGAGGACGTCCACGCCGCGATCGAGCTTCTTCTCCTGGTCGTCGTATGAGACGCCGCCGATGAGAAGGGCGACCGTCAGCTTGTGATTCCGGCCGTATTTGTTGAACTGCTCCTCGACCTGGGCGGCCAGCTCCCGCGTCGGTTCGAGAATCAGCGTGCGCGGCATTCGCGCCCGGGCACGGCCCTTTTCGAGCAGGTTCAGCATCGGCAGGACGAAAGAGGCCGTCTTGCCTGTGCCGGTCTGCGCAATGCCGAGCACATCCCGCCGGGCAAGCACGTGCGGAATCGCCTGCTCCTGAATGGGAGTCGGTATGGTGTAGCCCGCCGCTTCGACCGAGGCGAGCACCTTCGGGCTTAGTCCAAGTTCGGAGAACTGCATCTCTTGAAGCAAACCCGGCCGACGGCCGGGACCAACAAAACGATCTTTGTTTCGAGACCGTCGCTTGATTGAATCTGTCCGGAACATAGGGAATGTCCCGGCCGTGTCAACGATTACCGGAAATTAATGCTGCACTCGGTTAAGGGCTCAGCATTGTCCCTGCCCACCGATCGTCTTCCGCAACATTAGACGGCGTTCCCGCGGATGGGTTCCGCGTCGGTCAGTTGCTGGCCGGGCCGAAGAGATAATCGGTCGGCGAGAAGACATGCAACTCGTAAGAGTCGCCAAGGTCGCCCGTGTCGTTCATGGTGTCGACGAAGACCGACAAACCATCGTCGTCGGCCTCTGAGCTGAGATTCATGATGTCGACGCCGAGATCGGTAAGCTCCTTGATCTCGATGGTATCGGTGACCGTCGCCTCACCGGTGTCTCCAAAGGCGATCCACTGAACGAACAGGCGGGCCGTGATCTTCTCGCCGCCGCTCCGCGCCACGACCAGGCGGTAGGCGCCGCTTCGGTCGCCGTCCTGCCAGCTCCCGCCGATGCTGACGTCCTCGATGCTGCCGGGGATGGCCGCCACCTGTTGGGCGAGGTCGTCGGCGACTGCCGAACCGCCGAGGCCAAGCCCCACGCTGAATCCGGTAATGAGGGCGTATTTGCGGTACATGAGACGGGAATCTCCGGGGGAAACCAGGTGAGCGGAAACATATAGCAAAAACCCCGCCTGCAAGGGGGCGGGAGTGACGGCGATCACAGCCGGTCTTCCTCGAGGCCCCGATCCACGGCCCGTGACGCCTTGCGTCAAAGCGCGAAGGGCGGCGACACCCCGATGCAACCCGGAGGGGGCGTATATTTTTGCGGTCGAATTTTCCCCGATGTCGCTCGTCTGCAACCCCGCACGAGAAAGGGATGCTGGACGCGTTTGGAGTTGGGTCTGACACTTAGGATCTGAAGCCTGTGCGGATCTGAAGCCTGTGCATCGTCCCATTTTCGATTGAAACACATCGCCAGATCGGCAAAAGTGCATCAGTTGGGGTGCGGCGACGCTGAGCAGGCCGGGTAGGGGCTCCCGGCCGTCTCGCCCCTTCGGCGTTGGCCCCCGCATCCTCATTCCGCCAAGCCTTCTGCCTTGTCAGGCTTCCGTCTTGAATGAGATGGCCGACTTGACGGGCGACCATGCGCGGTGCTGACCACTGCCAACGAAAGCCGGCTTCGGCAGGGAGGGCGAGCATGGTGGCGATTACGACCGCGTCGGACCTGGGCGCAGGAATCTCCGGGCAACGCGTGCTGGTCACGGCCGGTGCCGGAGGCATCGGCCTTGCCATCACCCGGCGCCTTGCGCGTCACGGCGCGAGACTCTTCGTCTGCGACGTGGCCGACGCGGCGATTGCGGCCTTCGAGCGCGAGTTTCCCGACGTCGGCTGCATCAAGGCCGATGTCGCGGACGATAACGATGTCGAGCGCATGTTCGAGGCCGTCGCCGCGCGGTTAGGCGGGCTCGACGCGCTCATCAACAATGCCGGCATCGCCGGCCCGACCGGCGGCGTGGACGAGATCAGCCCGGCCGACTGGCGGCGCACGATAGAGGTCTGTCTCACCGGTCAGTTCCTCTGCGCCCGCCGCGCCGTGCCGATGCTGAAGGCGGCAGGCGGGGGCTCGATCGTCAACATGTCGTCGGCGGCAGGCCGCCATGGCTACGCCTACCGCACGCCCTATGCCTCGGCGAAGTACGGCGTCATCGGGTTCACGGAAAGCCTTGCCAAAGAGCTTGGCCCGTCGAACATCCGGGTCAACGCGATCCTGCCCGGCATCGTCGAAGGGCCGCGCATGGAGGGCGTCATCCGGTCGCGCGCGCTCCAACTCGGAATGGCCTATGAGGAGATGGAAAAACAATACCTTTCGCGGGTTTCCCTGAGGCGGATGGTGAGCCAGGACGATGTCGCGGCGATGATTGCCTTCCTGCTTTCGGATTGCGGACGGAACATCTCCGGCCAGTCGATCGGCGTCGACGGCAACGTCGAGGCGCTGTGACATGGGCAAGGTGGTCATCGTCGGTGCCGGATTCATCGGGCGTGCCTGGGCAATCACCTTTGCGCGCGGCGGGAACGAGGTCGTCCTGTGGGACGAGGACAAGGACGCGCCGCACCGGGCACTGGCCTTCATCCGCGAAGCGATCGGCGAACTCGCCGCGAACGGCCTGCTCGATGGGCGGAGCCGGGACGGCGTCCTCGCCGCCATAACGATCGAGGACGATCTCGACGCCGCCGTGGCCGATGCGGTGCACGTCCAGGAAAACACGCCCGAACAGCTCGAGCTGAAGCGGTCGGTGTTTGCGCGGCTCGATTCGCTTGTCCCGGACGACGCCGTCATTGCCTCGTCGACCTCGGCGATCCTGCCCTCGATGTTCACGGAGGCGCTGAAGGGCCGGCACCGGTGCCTGGTCGTGCACCCGATCAATCCGCCGTACCTCATTCCTGCCGCCGAGGTGGTTCCGGCACCGTGGACCTCATCCGAAGTGGTGGAGCGGACGCGGGCCTTCCTCATGTCGGTGGGCCAGGCGCCGATCGTGATGACTCGGGAACTCGACGGGTTCATCATGAATCGGCTTCAGGGGGCACTTCTCGAAGAGGCCTTCCGCCTGGTCGCCGACGGCTATGCGACGCCAGAGGACGTCGACATCGGCATCCGCCAGGGACTGGCGCTTCGCTGGTCGTTCATGGGGCCGTTCGAGACCATCGATCTGAACGCGCCCGGTGGCGTTCGGGACTACGTCGAGCGCTATCAGGGCATCTACGAGAATCTCTGGCAGCAGATGCAGCGGCGAGTCGACTGGGGCGGTCCCGTCCTCGACGAGATCGAAGGCAGCCGGCGGGCGAAGGTCCCAGCCGCGGACCTGGAAAAACGCCAGCTGTGGCGGGACAGGCGCCTCATGGCGCTCGCCGTCCACAAGCGGCGGGCGGCGACGGAAATCGGAGAATAGGAAACAGGGGGGGACACTTAACATGGCGGTCAAAGGCAAGGTGATCATCACGTGCGCGGTTACCGGCTCGATCCACACGCCGTCGATGTCGCCTCATCTGCCGGTGACTCCGGAGGAGATCGCCGAAGCCGCAATCGGCGCCGCCGAGGCGGGTGCGGCGATCGTCCACCTACATGCGCGCAATCCCTCGGACGGGCGCCCCGACCAGTCGCCCGAGGCTTTCCGTCCGTTCCTGCAGGTGATCAAGCAGCGTTCGGGGGTCGTGGTGAACATCACCACCGGCGGTGCGTCGACCATGGCGATCGAGGAACGCGTCCGCCCTGCCGCGACATTGAAGCCCGAGGTGGCCTCCCTCAACATGGGGTCGATGAACTTCGGCCTTTATCCGATGCTCCAGCGCCAGAAGGAGTTCGAGTACGAGTGGGAGAGGCCCTATCTCGAGAACAGCCGCGAGCGCATCTTCAAGAACACCTTCGCCGACATCGAGTACATCCTGACGACCTGCGCGGAGAACGGCACGCGTTTCGAGATCGAGTGCTACGACATCGGGCATCTCTACACGCTCGCCCACTTCGTCGATCGCGGGTTGGTGAGACCGCCGTTCTTCGTCCAGTCCGTCTTCGGCATTCTCGGCGGCATCGGCCCGCACCCCGAGGACGTGGCCCATATGAAGCGGACCGCCGACCGCCTCTTCGGCGACCAGTACCATTGGTCCGTCCTCGGCGCCGGGCGGAACCAGATGACGGTCGCCGCGATCGCCGCCGCCATGGGTGGCAACGTACGCGTCGGACTCGAGGACTCGCTCTGGATAGGTCGGGGCCAGCTCGCAAAATCGAATGCCGAGCAGGTCGCCAAGGTCCGCCAGATCATCGAAGGACTCGGTTACGAGGCGGCGACCCCGGACGAAGCCCGCGCCATCCTCAGCCTCAAGGGCGGCGACAAGGTCAACTTCTGACCGACTTTGACCCGCTGCGCTGGAGTCGGGCCGGTACGAGCCGTATACCCCTCCGCACTGGCGTCGTGACCGCATGGCGGAGACGGTCGTCGCCGTGGTCGGGACGCTCGACACCGAACGTGCGGCCCTCGTCGCGGAAAGAGACCGAGGCCGCTCGATGGGGGTCCTGGCGTCAGGCGCCGCAATGATCGTTGCGCGCCTCTATCGCGAGGGCCGGATCCACCGCATCGCCGGACCGGACACGACAAAACTGGCGGATGGGGTGGGATTCGAACCCACGAGGCAG
>DASSPO010000197.1:0-10932 GCA_035699585.1 Bauldia sp. | reverse complement strand
TGAAGGACGCGGAGTTCAATCCGACCGGAAAGCAGGGCGTCTATTCGGGATACCAGCCGTGGGTCGGCCGCGCCGGGCGCTTCCGCTCGCTGGGCGACGGCCAAGTCGACTTCAGCGGCATTTTCTCGAAGCTCGCGCAATACGACTATGACCGTTGGGCGGTTCTCGAGTGGGAGTGCTGTCTGAAGCACCCGGAGGATGGCGCGCGCGAGGGCGCAGAGTTCATCAAGAAGCACATGATCCGCGTGACGGAGAAGGCATTCGATGATTTCGCCGGCGCCGGCACGGATCAGAAGGCAAACCGGAAGATGCTGGGGATTGGGTAGGACCGGCACGGCGAAAGACATCCACACCGCATAGCCCCGCCGAGGTCGGGGCCATCGCCGACAGGCCGAACCGATCACAGGTTGACGATAGGTCGCGCGCGGTGGTGGATTCCGGATTCGCGGAGAATGACGGGCGCGGAAGCCAAGGGGGAGACGGAAATGGTCGAGGGTCGGAGCGACGCCGCCGAGGGCGGCAAGATCAGATACGGCATGGTCGGCGGCGGACAGGGAGCCTTCATCGGCGCCGTGCACCGCCTCGCAGCGCGCATGGATGACCAGTATGAGCTGGTCGCAGGCGCGCTATCGTCGGACCCGAAACGGGCGGTCGCCTCGGCGAGGGATCTTGGCCTCGCGCCCGACCGGTCCTATGGCTCCTACGAGGAAATGGCCAAGGCCGAGGCGAAGCGGCCGGACGGCATCGAGGCGGTCGCCATCGTCACGCCCAATCACATGCATGCGCCGGTGGCGAAGGCGTTCCTCAAGGCCGGCATCAACGTGATCTGCGACAAGCCCCTGTCGGTGACGGTAAAGGAGGCGAAGGAGCTGGTGGCTCTGACGAAGAAGACGGGCCTGCTCTTCGCCGTCACCCACAACTATACCGGCTACCCGATGATCCGACAGGCGCGGGCCATGGTCCAGGCGGGCGAACTCGGCGACATCCGCGTCGTTCAGGCCGAGTACGCGCAGGACTGGCTGACCGAACCGATCGAGCGAAGCGGCCAAAAGCAGGCGGCGTGGCGGACCGACCCGAAACAGTCTGGCGCCGGCGGATCTATCGGCGACATCGGCACGCACGCGTACAATCTCGCCTGTTTCGTCACGGGCCTGACGCTCGACTCGCTCTGCGCCGACCTCACTACCTTCGTCAAGGGGCGGCGGCTCGACGACAACGACAACATTCTCCTGCGTTGGAAGGGCGGGGCGAAGGGCATGCTCTGGGCAAGCCAGGTGGCCGTCGGCAAGGAGAACGGGCTCATGCTCCGCGTCTACGGCTCGAAGGGCGGACTCGAATGGAAACAGGAGGACCCGAACTACCTGTGGTTCTCGGCCTACGGAAAGCCCCCGCAGCTCATCACCCGGGGCGGCCACGGTTCGGGCCCGGCCGCGGGGCGGGTGACCCGCGTGCCCCCCGGCCACCCCGAGGGGTACCTCGAGGGCTTCGCCACCATCTATTCCGAGATCGCGCGAGCGCTCCGGGCCCGGCGCGATGGCAGGAAAATGGACCCCGACGTCTACTTCCCCACCGTCGAGGACGGCCTGGTCGGGATGCAGTTCGTGGAGGCGGCGGTGACGTCAAGCAAGAAGGGCGCCGTCTGGGTCAAGGTCTGAACCCCGCCCGACGTACCGTCAGGTCTCCGGCCGCGCGCCGGAGGGCATGGCGTTGTTCGCGTGGACCCGCCAATTCGCCCCATCCTGATTCGCGGGGTCCGCCATAGACTTGACCGCCATCACTGCCGACCCCGGATCGTAGCACGCACGATTTCGCCCGGCCGCCTTGGCGCGATAGAGACCCCGGTCGGCTGCCACGATCAGGTCGGCCGCCTTCGTTGAAGCACGTGGTGTGAGCGTGGCTACGCCGACGCTGATCGTGACTACACTTCCGGTGCCGTCGGCAAATGCCAGATCCGCTACGTCCGCGCGGATGGCTTCCGCCCTTTCCGTGGCGCCCGGAGCATCGGTGCCGGGCAGAATCACTGCAAACTCCTCGCCGCCGTAGCGGGCGGCGATGTCGCCGGGACGCCTCGCGCCGGCATTGATCGTGGCCGCAACATGCCGCAAGCATTCGTCGCCGGCATTGTGGCCGAAGCGATCATTGTAGCGTTTGAAATGGTCGATGTCGGCCATCAGCAGGGACACCGGCCGATGATCCCTTCCCGCGCGGTCCCACTCCTGCAGGAGCACTTCGTCGAACCGGCGGCGGTTGGCGATGCCGGTCAGTTTATCCGTCGTCGCCAATAAGCCGAGAGATGCATTGGCATCGGTCAAGAGCTTCCGCGCCAAGTCCGCCCGCGCAACCATGCGCGTAAACTCCGCATCGATTTCGGCGACCTCATCTCCACTTCGGCTGAGCGGGAGAGGGCGGCGCTCGTCTTCGCTGAAGGCGACGACGCGGCGCTTCAGGGCGGCGAGCGGGGCTGTGATCGTGCGCGCCAGGAGGACGATCAGGCCCGTGGCCGCGGCGAGCGCAATGGCGGCTATCACGGCGGCTTCCTTGAGAAAGGCGACTCGCGGCGCAAAGAGTTCTGCTTGATCGACTTTGAGAATCAGGCCGAGGCCGAGCGTGGCGTTCCAGCGGCAGACGGCCAGGACGGGCACGCCGCGGTAGTCCGTCGCCATCACCCAACCGTCCAACCCCGCGGCGCAGCGCCGCGCAGGCGTCGTCCCGACGACCCGCCGCAGGGCAACCGGCGTCTCCAGGAAGCGCGGTTGGGTGACGAAGATCGCGGCGCTGTTGACGAGGAACGCATCCTCGGTACGTTGCACCCCCGAACTTCGGCGAACGATGGCCTCCAATTCAGAGAATCGCAGTCGGACCGCCAGCACCGCCGACGGTCGCCCGCTCGGGTCGAGCAGGGGAACGCCGATCGTAATCGCCGCTTGACCGGTATCCTCAGAGAGGTAAGGCGGCTGAAAATACACTGCCTGCTTTCCCCTCTCGAAATAGGGGTACCCGATCTTGGATTTCCCTTCCTGATCGGGATCCGTGGACGCCAGCACGTTCCCACTTGCCGCGTCGATGATGGACATTTCGACATAGGCGTTGTGCGGTCCCGGACCGTGCGCCTTCAGGAGCCTGACGAGGTCGTCGTACGCCACACGGGCCTTGGAAGATCCCGGGCGTGCGTTCACGAGCGCTAAGACCCGCTCTATCCATTCGGGATCGTCAGCGATCTCGAGGAGGTGGCTCGAACGCTCCGTGACGAATGCCTCGATCGCCGCGTCCTTCTCGATCGCCAACGACGTCAATTTGGCGACCTCATTATCGACCAGTGTCTTGGAGCCGGTCTTGTAGGAGTAGAAACCGAGGCCGGCCGTGAGGGCCAGACTGAGACCCAAGAACGCCAGTACGATCCGGGTCGACAGGCCCATCCTCATTTAGACGCCCGCCCGATCCAATAGCCGCCAGCCAGCGCGAGGAGAGCCGCCGCCACGCAGACGAGCGGCAACCATGTTTCGAACATCAGGATCTGAGTTCGGGCGGCCTTGGCACGCTGTACCTGGGCGTCGATCGTGGACGGCGTGTAGCGCTGGGTCCACTTGTTAAGAGGCTCGCCAACCCGCTGTCCGGTCGATCGTTCCACGAAGTAGGTAATGCCCTCGTCCTGATGATCGACGACCACCCCGGACACCGGTTCTATCAGCAAAGTTCCGGACCCGCTGGTCATCGCCTTGTAGACCGCGGGAACACCCGGCGTCGTGGCGTAGCCCGCAGATTCGTCGATTCCATTCGCCGCCGAGCGGAACACGGCGACGTCGAGCCCGCGGAACTTCTCCTGGCGGTCGTAGACTACCGTCACAGGGCCGCCGTAGTTGGAATCCCATAGGACGTAGTCGCGGGTCTGGATGTGGGGAGGGAACAAGTACTGTCCCTCCCGGTCGGCCGTGCCGTAGCCCGGGATATTGGCGCGGGTCCGGCGATCCACACCGTAGATGTCCTGGGTTTCAAAGATCACTTTGCCGGAAGCGTCTTGCCAGCGCGCATCGGCCTCGATGAGAGCGTGCCCGTTGCTCAGTAGCACCTGGTCGCGGCGGCTCACCGTGCTGTGTGTGGTCACTATTTCGGAGGTGGGGGTCTCACGTGTCCACAAGGTCGCCGTGTAAACGAGTTCCGACCCGTAGGATGGGGACAGCAGCCCGAATCCGGGGGCAATCACCCAGCGCAGCCCGGCGGCAACCAAGAGCAGAACGAATGCCAGAAGCCAACAGAGCCGTGGCAGTTGAGACACCATCGACCTCCGCGCAATCGGCGGGGGTGGCGGGACGGCGAGGCTTCCGATCAAGGGACGTTCAGTCATTCACACTGGCCCAGGTCGGGTCGCGCGGAGAGGGTGCCAGCCGACATTATGCCGTCACCAAATGGCCGGGCTTTGATTTCGATCAACGGTCCCGGCCGGCCAGGGTCGACGGCGATCCGGACCGCACGCTCGGGTGCATGCCCTGACGAACGCAGCCGACTCTCTTATTCCGCTTCTATTCCGCTTCGCGTGCCGCCCTGCCTCGAGGTGCCCGGCGGAGCGGGCGTCGCCTATTCCACCGCGGCAGGATTCCGGGCATAGCCGGGACCGACCGTCAGCGGGGCCCGGGGCAGGATCGACTGATCGAGGTCGGAATGGATCTTGGTCTCGACACGCTGGAGCTCAGCGCCGGTCGCGTCGAGTACGCGGACGACGACCTTGTAGTCGGTGTCGGCCTTGATCCCGCTCAGCGGCGGAGTAACGAAGCTGAAACGGCGACGGTCCTCGGTGACCGGCTTTGCGTCCACGATCGGGGGGCCTCCGGCCGGATTCTCGAAGCTCGCCTCGATCACGCCACCTTCGGGAAGCGGACGGGCAACCTCCGCGACGATGCCGGCGGTCGCTTCCGCGATGCGGTAATTGAAGAGAATGCCGCCGCCGCTCACCACGATATAGGGAGAATCGTCCGAGCAGGCACCAACGACGAGGGCGGCGCCCATCAATGCAGACAGGAGGGTGAGATTGCGCATGAGCGGGATTGATCGATTGAAGAAGGGTTGAACCGCGAGAATAGGGCAACGACGATGTGGCCGCATCATGATCCTTCGCCTCGACTCCGCTCGGCGCTATGTTGGGTCGTATGGACACGCCCGCCCGACTTCCCATCTTCAATGCACCCTACGCGCCCGACGACGCCGCGCTCATCCGGCGCTTCGTCGCAGATACGGAACTTGATCCAGCGGCAGAGGCGCGGATCGATGAACGCGCCCGACGCTATATCGGCGCCATCCGCGACCAGTCGGGGCTGATCGGCGGTATCGAGGACTTTCTCCGCGAGTACAGTCTTTCGACGCGCGAGGGCCTGGCGCTGATGGTGCTTGCCGAAGCGCTGCTGCGCGTACCCGACTCGGCCACGCAAGACCGCTTGATCGAGGACAAGCTTTCCGGCGGCGACTGGGCCAAGCATGCCGACGACGCGGAGAGCTGGTTCGTCCTCGCCTCGACCTGGGCCCTGGGCCTGTCGAGCCACATCGTCGAGATCGGCGACAGCCCGGACAACATCGTGGCCGGAGTGGTGCGGCGGCTCGGCCAGCCGGCGGTGCGCGCCGCCACGCGGCGTGCAATGCGCATCCTCGGCCACCACTTCGTGCTCGGCGAAACAATCAGTGAGGCCTTGAAGCGGGCGCGCAGCCATGCCGAACGGGGCTTCCGCCACTCATACGATATGCTCGGAGAGGGTGCGCGAACCGCTGCCGATGCGGAGGCCTACTTCGCTTCTTACCGGAAGGCCATTGCGGCGATCGGCAAGTCGGCCGGGAAGACGAGGCTTCCCGCCCGGCCCGGCATTTCAGTCAAGCTTTCGGCATTGCACCCGCGCTACGAGGCGACGAAGCGTTCTCGTGTGTTGAACGAGCTTGTGCCACGGGTGCTCGCGCTGGCCGAGGAGGCGAAGGCCCTCGACCTCGGCTTCACGGTAGACGCCGAGGAAGCCGATCGGCTGGAGTTGTCGCTCGCGGTGATTGCCGCGGTGGCGGCGAACCCCTCGCTTGCCGGTTGGGACGGGTTCGGGCTCGCAATCCAGGCCTACCAGAAGCGAGCGCCGGCAGTGATCGCCTGGGTGACCGATCTTGCCGCAAGCCTCGACCGGCGGATGATGGTGCGCCTGGTCAAGGGCGCCTACTGGGACACCGAGATCAAGCGCGCCCAGGAACGTGGCCTCGCGGATTATCCGGTGTTCACACGGAAGGCGGCGACCGATCTCTGCTACCTCGCCTGCGCGCGCCAGCTCCTTGCCGCGCGCCCGCGGCTATATCCCCAATTCGCCAGCCATAACGCACTGACCGTTGCGACCATCCTGGAGATGGCCGGCGACAGGGAGGGTTTCGAATTCCAGCGCCTCCACGGTATGGGCGAGCCGCTCTACGAGGCGGTGTGGGCGATGGAGGGCATTCCCTGCCGCATTTACGCGCCCGTTGGCGGCCACCGCGAACTGCTGGCCTACCTGGTGCGGCGGCTGCTCGAGAACGGTGCCAATTCGTCGTTCGTGGCAATCGCCGGCGACCGCACAATCCCGGTCGACTCGCTTTTGAGGAGGCCCGCGACCGTGCTCGAGGGCGGTGCCCGGGCACGCCACGCCCGCATACCGTTGCCGGCCAATCTTTATGCCCCGACGCGCCGCAACTCGAAGGGCATGGAGTTCGGCCACCGGCACGAGCTCGACGCCCTCCTTGCCGGCATGGCCAGGGCCAAGGAAGAGATCCGCGCGCACCCCTTGATCGCGACGACGGCCACGAAGGGCGAGAAGCGCCCGGTGATCAGCCCGATCGATGGCGGTACGATCGTCGGCGACGTGGTGGAACTGCCGGTCGAATCGACCGGTGACGTGATGCGCGCCGCGGGCGCCGGGTTCCAGGAATGGTCGCGCGTCCCTGCGACGGAACGCGCGACAATCCTCGACCGGATGTCCGACTTGCTCGAGGGGGAGCGCGACGCCCTTGTATCGCTGCTCGCCCGGGAGGGCGGCAAGACGCTGAACGACGGCGTCGCCGAAGTGCGAGAGGCTGTCGATTTCTGTCGATACTATGCCGCGGAGGCACGGCGGCTGTTCGCGAACGGGGAAGTCATGCCGGGCCCGACGGGCGAACGCGACGTGCTCTCCTACCGGCCTCGCGGAACCTTCGTCTGCATTTCGCCGTGGAATTTTCCCCTCGCCATCTTCATGGGCCAGGTCGCGGCGGCGCTCGCCGCCGGCAACGCGGTGGTGGCCAAGCCTGCTGAGCAGACTCCGCTCATGGCCTTCCGTGTGTTCGAGCTCCTGCATCGGGCCGGCGTTTCGAGGGCGGCGGCGCAGCTCGTGCCCGGGAACGGCAAACTGGGGGCGGCGCTTGTAGCGTATCCCGAGCTTGCCGGCGTGGCTTTCACGGGCTCGACCGAGGTGGGCTGGGCGATCAACCGCGCGCTGGCCGCCAAGAACGGCCCCATCGTCCCGCTGATCGCCGAGACCGGCGGCATCAACGCCATGATCGTCGACGCCACGGCACTCGCCGAGCAAGTGTGCGATGACGTGATCTCGTCAGCGTTCCGCTCCGCCGGACAGCGCTGTTCCGCACTTCGCCTTCTTTGCCTCCAGGACGAAGTCGCGGAGCCCGTGATCGAGATGATCGCCGGCGCGGTGGCGGAACTAGCCTTGGGGGATCCGGCCGAGCCGGCCACCGACATCGGTCCGGTCATCGACGCGGAGGCGAAAGCGAACCTTGAGAAGCATCTCGCCGACCTGCGGAAGGCAAGGTGGGCCAAGGTCAGGTACGCCGGGTCGACGCCACGCGGCGCGCTGGCCCGAGGGACTTACGTCGCACCGCATATCGTCGAGCTCGACAGCCCGGGCCGCCTGACGCGCGAGGTGTTTGGCCCGATCCTGCATGTCGTTCGGTGGAGGGCGGGCGAACTCGACCGATTGACCGACGCCATCGCGGCGACCGGCTACGGCCTCACGCTCGGCATCCATACCCGCATCGACGATACCGCGCGGCGGATCGTGGCACGGCTGCCGACGGGCAACGTTTACGTCAACCGCAACATGATCGGCGCGGTGGTTGGCACCCAACCTTTCGGCGGCACGGGTCTCTCCGGCACCGGGCCGAAAGCCGGCGGGCCGGACTATCTCCGCCGCTTTGCTCTCGAGCAGGTGGTCTCTACCAACACCGCCGCGGCGGGGGGAAACGCGTCGCTCATCGCGATGGACGACGGGTGAACCCCCTTCAAAGGGAGGGTGCCTGGCGGCTCGCGCCGAATCCGATGGCGCGAATCATCGTCTGTGCCGAAGGAAACCAAGCCGCTGTATCTAGGCCGCTACGGTGCCGTCGCCGCGACTGGCCCTCGTCCAGTGGCGTCGCGGCAAGCGAGTGATATCGGGCAGGGACAGCCGTTGCGTTTCAATCTCGGTCATTGATGAATGACCGAGCGCGGCGGACGATTCGGAGCAGGATGCATCTCATGATGCTTGTCAGGAACTATGTCGACAAGAGCCCGATCAACGGCCTCGGCATATTTGCGGGCGAGTTCATTCCGAAGGGAACGATGGTCTGGGAATTCACCGAAGGATGCGACCAGATCTACTCCGAAGAAGTGCTCGCTGCCCTCTTGCCGGTGCAGCGCGAGGTCATCCTTCACTACGGCTATGTGGAGCCGGGGATGAAGGGAGTGATCCTCTGTTGCGACAACGCCCGCCATTTCAACTACGCTCGGGATCCGAATTGCGGTCCGGGCGGCGAAATGAAGGCCGGAACGATCTCGACATTCGCGATGCGCGACATCCATCCGGGGGAGGAACTTACGTTCTCGGTGGAGGAGGACGCGGATGCGCTCCGCAAGCTCGGACCGGAGGTTTTTGAGCGGCTGCTGCCAGGAACGTAGGCGGCATTATTCCGCGTAAAGTATGCGGGTCAAATCAGACAGCGGCCTTCCGGGCACCAGCACTGTATTCCCTCGGGAACAAGATTAAAGGTGCGATAGTCCACGGTTATTTCTTCGCCAGTTTCGATGTCCCGGTCGGCATATACGTATAGTTTGTCCTCGACCCGGGCCGTCGGATTACAGCTGTGATTGAGGAAGTCCACGCCGTCCGGCTCCCACATGGGTAGGAGACACAGAAGCTTCGAGCCCTCGCGTTTGAGATGAACCGATTGCCGCCACCAAAAAATGTCAAGTTCATCTTGTCGGTCGAGATCGACGATGACTGCTTTCCCGTCGAAAAAACCGATAAGCTCGTCCTTCTTTATTTTGGCTTTAGCGAAAACGCCTTTGTGCTCGGCAGTAGACTCGCGGACCTCCACGAGGTTGGTATTCGTGTAACTCATCTTGGCCTCGGGCGCAGTACTCAGACACGTTCCCAAAATCAACCCAAACGACATCGATCCGCGCTACGCGGCCGAAATCCCCAGGCACTCGATGGCAGCGCCTCCGGCTGACGGATGCCGGATTGCCTCTTGCAGGCAACACGGACATCGCCATTGTCGGCTGAACAGCCCGCCGCGGCTCGTCAGCGACAATTAGCATTAAATCGTGGTTGTTAACCGATTGTCAACTATCGACAACCGCCAAAACGGGGTTGCCGGGCCGCGCCTCGCCAGGGTGCACTAGATGCGACCTCCGCCGGAAAAGTTGTTGATTGCAACAGACACAATCGAAACCGCCCCGGAGGGGATACCACCCATGCGTGTCCAGGCGGGGAGGTTTCTATTTCAAAGGTTAGATTAGGCCAGTTCTTGTCGATGTCGGCGACGAGTTCTTCAGTTTTATTGAAAGGTCTCGAGACGTTAAATTCTGTTGACCATACTTCATGGCTGCGGAAACGGTTGGACAATTAAGGTTGTAGAAATTGTTTCTGAGCAGGGTATTTGCGGTCCATCAGGACGGCTTGCAGATGACGAATTCCATTTCCGGTCGGATAACTCTCAATCTCGTCGCCGGAATTGTCATCACGGTGGTCACCGTGATTGCCGCGATCTTCTGGATGGCGGCGCGCCAGGACGAGCAGGCGAGAGCATCGACCGAAACGATGGTGATTGGCGGCGTTGACGCCGTTGCCAGGCGCGCCGAGGCGCTCGCGAACGATTATGGCTGGTGGGACGACGCATACTTCGCCTATGTCCGGCGGGACGAGGATTGGTTCTACACGAATGTCGGCGCGAGCGTTTCGGAAACCCGCGTCGCCGACCTCTTTGCAGTGGTCTCCCCGGACGGGGAGGTGGTGTTTGGCTGGGTGATCGACGACAAGAGCCTGCCGACCGAGATTCTCACTCCCGATGTGATCGAGGGGATACGCAATCTCGCCGAAGGAATGCCCGTCGAGAGTCTCGCGGCGCGGAGCGCGTTCGTCCGCTTCGGCTCGACCCCCATGGTCATTGCCGTTTCTCGGATCACGCCATTCACGACCAACCCGGACATCGATCCCGCAGAACTGCCGTTTTTCGTCGCCGGCCTCGAACTGAACAACGACAGACTGAGTGAACTCGGCAAGACCTTCCTCATCGACGACCTTCGCTTCGAAACGGGCGATGCGCGGCGCCATTCCTCGGCCACGAGCACGCTCCCCGTCGTCGACATTTTCGGGGAGACAATAGGCCAATACACCTGGACCCCGCCCAAGCCCGGCGATGCCGTCCTCCGGAGCGTGCTTCCACCGATTGCCGTGGCGCTGGTACTCTTCTGCGTCGTGGCGGTCGTCACCGCCCTCCGTACACGGAGGATCGCAATCGCGCTGACGGAAAGCGAAAAGGAAGCAGTGACGGCGGCACGGACCGACGGCATGACCGGGCTAAAGAACCGGACCGGCTTCAATGAGCTTCTCCAGTCACCCGAATACCAGGCGGCCTGCAGGGCAGGGCACCTTGCGGTGATCTATCTCGACATAAACGGCTTCAAGGCGGTGA
>DASSPO010000196.1:0-16756 GCA_035699585.1 Bauldia sp. | reverse complement strand
GCATGCGTCCGCCACCGAGCTCGA
Source organism: Bauldia sp. (assembly GCA_035699585.1). Taxonomy (GTDB): domain Bacteria; phylum Pseudomonadota; class Alphaproteobacteria; order Rhizobiales; family Kaistiaceae; genus Bauldia. The sequence goes on along the minus strand of DASSPO010000196.1, from coordinate 16,732 downwards.
TCACAGCGATGCCGACAGCCCGCGCGTTGATCGCGGTGACGACGCCGGGCTGCTCCGAAAGGACGTGACGGGTCACCGGCGCAAGACGGAGGTGAAGGCCGGCGTTCTCCATGAAGCCGCCGGGACCGCCGAGCGCGGCAACCATCCGCCCGAAGACCTCCGCCGCCCGGCCCGAGGTAAAGGCTTCCTCGATTCTCCGCTTGCCGTCCGCATCGTCCGCGGCGAGCCCGCCAAGCACCAGCAGCTCGGCCCCAAGCGCAACGGTCACCTCCTCAAGCCGCCTGTCGCGGTGTTGGCCGGTCAGGAAATCGACGGCATTGATCACTTCGACCGCGTTGCCCGCGGCGGAGGCCAGCGGCTCGTTCATGTCGGTGATCAGCGCCGACGTCTTCAGCCCGGCGCCGTTCGCCACCGACACCAGAGCTTCAGCCAGTCCCCGCGCGTCCTCGAGCGTCGCCATGAAAGCCCCGCTCCCGGTCTTGACGTCGAGGATCAGGCCGTCCAGTCCGGCGGCAAGTTTCTTGGAGAGGATCGACGCCGTAATCAGCGGCATCGATTCGACGGTCGCGGTAACGTCGCGGATCGCATACAGCCGGCGGTCGGCCGGCGCGAGATCGGCGGTCTGGCCGATGATCGCGCAGCCGACGTCCTCGACGACCCGGCGAAACAGCTCGACGTCCGGGTTGGTGCGGTAGCCGGGGATCGAGTCGAGCTTGTCGAGGGTGCCGCCGGTGTGGCCGAGGCCGCGGCCCGAGATCATCGGCACATAGCCACCGCAGGCGGCGAGCGCCGGCGCGAGCATCAGCGATACGTTGTCGCCGATGCCACCGGTCGAATGCTTGTCGAGCGCCGGCCCCTCAAGGCCCATCCAATCGAGCACGGTGCCGGAGTCGCGCATGGCGAGGGTGAGGGCGACGCTTTCGTCATGCTCCATGCCGCGGAAGAAGATCGCCATCGCCAGGGCCGCGATCTGGCCTTCGCTTACCGATCCGTGGGTGAGGCCATCGACCATGAAGGCGATTTCGGCCCGGTCGAGAGCTTTGCCGTCGCGCTTCTTGCGGATGATCTCCTGGGGGAGAAGCATGACCTGCCGCCTACCTCAGCCCGCGGTCTCGGAGAAAGCGGCGCAGGACCCGTTCGAGTTTCACCGCTCCTATCGGCGCGAGCGCCTTGGTCTCCTCGTGGGAGATTTCCGCGCCGGTCATGCCGGCGGCGAAGTTGGTGATGGTCGACACGGCTGCGACGCGAAGGCGGTAGAAGCGGCCGAGGATCACCTCCGGCACGGTCGACATGCCGACCGCGTCCGCGCCCATGGCCCGGGCCATGCGGATCTCTGCCGGCGTCTCGAAGGACGGCCCGGAGAACCACATGTAGACCCCTGTGGTAAGGCGAATGCCCTCGCGCTCTGCGGCGCCGAGGAGGGCGGCGCGAAGGCTCGCGTCATAGGCGCCGGTCATCCCGACGAAGCGGTCGTCGGTGGGTTCGCCGATCAGCGGATTGGCGCCCGCGAAGTTGATGTGGTCGCTGATCAGCATGATCTCGCCGGGCCCGACCTCGGTGCGGAGCGAACCGGCGGCATTGGTAAGGAGGAGCGTATCGCAGCCGAGCGCCTTGAGGGTGGCGATCGGTATGCGCATCGCGGCCGCGTCGCCGCGCTCGTAGTAATGGGCGCGACCCGAAAAGACCACCACAGGCACGCCCTCGAGCCGGCCGGCGACCACCTCTCCCTTGTGGGAGGAGACGCCCGAGGCGGGAAAGCCAGGGAGCGCGGCAAACGGGATGCGCACCGCGTCCGACACCGCATCGGCAAGGCCGCCGAGGCCGGAGCCGAGCACCATTCCGACCGAATAGGGGAGCTCGCGGCGGGTCCTGATCTTCTCCGCAGCGAGCGTCGCCTTGTCGTTCATGGGTGCTCCTTGAGCTCGAACAGGGCCGGGAGAAGTTCGCCGAGGCGCCACGTCGCGCCTCTGCCCTCCGGGTCGTAGCAATGAATCGGCGTTTCGGGGCCGGCGAACTCCGCAAGCCGCTGGCGGCAGCCGCCGCAGGGGGCGATCGGCCGCCCTGCGATCGCCTTGGCCACAACGCAAACCTCTGTGATCCTCCGTCCCTCGCCCGGCTCGGCAGAGGCGACCATGCGACCGATGGCGGTGGTTTCAGCGCACCATCCTTCGGGGAAGGAGGCGTTTTCGACGTTGCATCCGGCGTAGACATTGCCCGAGGCGGTCCGGAGCGCGGCCCCCACCGGGAAAGCGGAATAAGGGGCGTGGGCACGCTCGCGTACCGTGCGTGCGGCCTCGAAGAGCTCGCGGTCCATCACCGCCGGGCCTCGAACTCGAAAGCATATCCAGCGCGGGTCGTGGCCAAGGAGTTCTCCTGAATGAATTGACGAAACAGACAAGTGTCCCGTTCTTAGCGGCTTTGCCGGCCAGCGTCATCCCGACAGGGCGGGGTGTGACAAGCGCGCGAAGAGCCTCGACGATGCGCGGCGAAAATGCAAAGCTTGTCGTAGTTTCCTGGGGCTGCCAGGCCACGGGAAGCCTACCGACCCAGAGGCTGAGACAGGAGGGAGACTTGAGGACCAGAACAATAACCGCGACCCTTGCCGCGTTTGCGACCGCCGCCGTGATCGGCGCGGGCACGGCAACGCCGGCCGCCGCGTTCAAGGCTTGCCAGGTGACCGACACCGGCGGCGTCGACGACAAGGGCTTCAACCAGACCGCCTGGAAGGGCGTCCAAGACGCGCAGAAGGAGCTCGGGGTCGAGGCCAAGCTGATCGAATCGAAGGCGGAAACCGACTACGAGCCGAACATCAATTCATTCGTCGGAGAAAAGTGCGACATCATCATCACTGTCGGCTTCCTGCTTGGCGACGCCACCAAGAAGGCAGCGGAAGCCAATCCCGGCACCAAATTCTCGATCGTCGACTTTGCCTATGACCCGGTCCTGCCCAACGTCCTTGGCCAGGTTTTTGCCACCGACGAAGCCGCCTTCCTTGCCGGCTATCTCGCGGCGGGCGTATCGAAGTCGGGCATCGTCGGCACTTTCGGCGGCATCAACATTCCGCCGGTGACGATTTTCATGGACGGCTTCTATTACGGCGTCCAGCACTACAACAAGGTGAAGGGGACCAATGTCCAGGTGCTGGGCTGGGATCCGGCGACGAAGGAAGGGCTGTTCACCAACAACTTCTCCAACCTCGATGACGGACGGGCCTTCGCCAAGAACCTCGTCGATGAAGGGGCGGACATCGTGATGCCGGTTGCCGGTCCGGTAGGCCTCGGCTCGGCGGCGCTCGCCACAGAGCTCGGTGTCGATGCGCTCAAGATCATCGGCGTTGACGTCGACCAGTACATCACCGACCCCGAGCACAAGGGAGTGTACCTGACCTCGGTCGAGAAGAAGATGGATTCGACCGTGTTCGCCGCAATCAAGGCCGCCATGGACGGCTCGTTCAAGGGCGGCGTGGTCGTCGGTACCCTTGCGTCGGACGGCGTCGGCCTTGCGCCGTATCATGACCTCGACTCCGCCGTGAGCGCCGAGCTCAAGGCCGAGATCGAGGCCTTGAAGAAAGGCATCATGGACGGCTCGATCAACATCAAGGGCGGCTAGCCGCGATCGTCCGAATGAGTGTCACCCGCCGCGCTTTCGCCGCGGCGGGTGCGTCTTGAGCAGGCCCGCTCCGGCCGCCTAGATTGCCGGAGTCGGTCGCGGGGCGACGAAGGTGGACATAGAACTCAGGGGCATCACCAAGCGGTTCGGCAGCGTCGTCGCCAATTCCGACGTGAACCTCAAGATCAGGGCGGGAGAGATTCTCGGGCTGCTCGGGGAGAACGGCGCCGGCAAGACGACGCTGATGAACGTGCTCTCGGGCCTATACCGGCCGGACGAGGGTGAGATCCTGATCGACGGCAAGCCCGTCTATTTCCGCGGCGCCGGCGATGCGATCCGCGCCGGCATCGGCATGGTCCACCAGCATTTCATGCTGGTGCCGGTATTCACCGTGGCCGAGAACGTCGTGCTCGGCGTCGAGCCGGTCAAGGCGCTCGACCGCCTCGATATCAAGACCGCGCGCGCCCAGGTCCGCGCTATCTCGACCGAGCATGGGCTAGAGGTCGATCCCGATGCGATCATCGAGGAGATCCCGGTCGGCCTTCAGCAGCGGGTCGAAATCATCAAGGTTCTGTTTCGCTCGGCGAGCGCCATCATCTTCGACGAGCCGACGGCGGTGCTCACCCCGCAGGAGGTGGTCGAGTTCTTCGGCATCATCCGCTCGCTCCGCGAGGCCGGAAAGGCGCTGGTCTTCATCACCCACAAGCTCGGCGAGGTGCTGCAGGTCGCCGACCGGATCAGCGTGCTCCGTGCCGGCAAGATCGTCGGCGAGGGCGATCCCAAGACTGCGACCAGCGCCGACCTCGCGGAGATGATGGTCGGTCGCCCCGTCCGCTTCGCGATCGAGAAACGGACCACCTCGCCCGGCGGCCCGCTTCTTGAAGTGAAGGGTCTCACCGTCCTTAACGAACGCGACGAGATCGCGGTGCGCGGTATCGACTTCACCGTCCGTGAGGGCGAGATCGTCGGTATCGCCGGGGTCCAAGGCAACGGTCAGACCGAGCTGGTCGAGGCGCTCACCGGGCTACGCCGGGCGGCTGCGGGTACCGTCACCTTCGCCGGCAACGACATCACCCACGCCTCGGCCCGCGAGCGCCATCGGCAGCTCATCGCACACATCCCCGAGGATCGCCAACGCTCGGGCCTGATCGCGGATTTCACCGTCGCCGAGAACGCCGTCCTCGACCGTTACTATGCGCCGCCGTTCTCCAGCGGCATCTTGATGCATTGGCCGGAGGCCTATGCGGAGGCAGCGCGGATCGTAAGGGACTTCGATGTTCGCACGGCCTCGATCCACACACACGCCGGCAATCTCTCCGGCGGCAACCAGCAGAAACTTGTCGTCGGGCGCGAGCTTGGACACGACACCAAGTTTCTCATTGCCGCCCAGCCGACGCGCGGCATCGACGTCGGCTCGATCGAGTATATCCATGAACGAATTGCCAAGGCGCGCGACGAGGGCGACGGCATCCTCATCGTTTCGACCGAGCTCGACGAGGTGATGTCGCTGTCGGACCGCATCCTGGTGATGTTCCGTGGGCGGATCGTTGCCGAATTCGATGGCCGCACGGCGACGGTCAAGGAGGTCGGTCTCGCGATGGCCGGGGTCGTGTCGTGACCGAGGCCGCACCGAAGCCCGCTCCGGTCGCCGAAGACATCCTCCGGAAGGCGGTTGCCTCGCGGTTCGATTTCCGCGAGATCATCGCCCTTCCGGTGATCTCGGTGGTCATAGCCCTGATTCTCGGCGCTGTGACCATGCTTGCGACCGGCGTCGGGATCGAAACCATCGGCCGGTCGTTCGTCGCGCTTTTCGTCGGTTCGTTCGGATCGGTCCACGCGCTCTCGGAGACGCTCACCTCAGCCACGCCGCTCATCCTATGCGGTCTCGGACTCGCGCTCGGGTTCCGCGCCGGTCTGTTCAATATCGGTGCCGAAGGACAGCTCATCCTCGGCGGAATCGCGGCGGTGGCCGTTGGCTTCATGCTGACCGGCCTTCCCACCATCATTCACCTGCCGCTTGCGATCATCGCCGGGATGGTCGCCGGGGCGCTCTGGGCATCGATCGCCGGCTGGCTCAAGGCGGCGACCGGGGCGCATGAGGTGATCACCACCATCATGCTCAACTTCATCGCCTACCGGCTCACCGATTACCTGCTTCGCAACCCGCCGATCCAGAAGGAGGGCCGGACCGACCCGATCTCCGAGTCGGTTCTGGCGAGCGCCCAGCTCCCCAAGCTCCTCGCCGGGCTCGATCCCTCGCTCCGCATCCATTTCGGCCTCATCATCGCGCTCGTGGCGGTGGTCCTGGTCTATTGGCTCTTGTTCCGCAGCACCGTCGGGTTCGAGTTCCGCGCCAGCGGCGCCAATCCCGATGCTGCGCGCTATGCCGGGATGCGCTCGGGCTGGATCATCGTGGTGGTCATGGCCTGCGCCGGCGCGCTTGCCGGCCTTGCCGGGGCGAACCAGGTGCTGGGCGTTCTCGGCCGCGCGTCGCCCAATTTCTCCGCCGGCATCGGCTTCGACGCAATCGCCGTGGCGCTCCTCGGACGATCGCACCCGGTCGGCGTACTCTTCGCCGGCATCCTGTTCGGGGCCCTGCAGGCCGGTGGCCGTCAGATGCAGGTGGCGGCTGGGGTATCGATCGACCTTATCGCCATCATCCAGGCTCTGATCATCGTCTTCATTGCCGCGCCGTTACTGGTGCGGGCGATCGTGCCATGGTCCTTCAGGGCGCGAGCCGGCGCGCGTGCGGGGGCGCGGTAGCCATGGCGATCACGGAGACGGTTGCTCCCCACCAGGCCCTTGACCGGCTCAAGCGGCGCCAGACGCTCGTCAGCGGGTGGCTCCTCATCGGCCTTGCCGTCTTCGTCGCGCTGGTCTTCGGCATGCAGGTCGACGGCAATGCGACGTTCCGCCTGTCGATGCCGCGGGACGTGATCCAGCTGCCCAATCTCGTCGTTCCCGCTGCGCCGTTCATCTATGTCGTCGCCGGCGTTCTCGCCTTTTTCGGTGCGCGCCAGTTTGTGCGCGGCGGCGCTCGCTGGGCGAGCCTCCTGCTCGGCATCGGCCTTCTCCTCGTCGTCGCGGCGTTCCTGGTCTGGGCGGCCGACGGCAAATCCTTCTCGCTCACCGGCATGCTTGAATCGACCGTGGTCCGGGCAGTGCCGATCGCCCTCGGCGGCCTCGCCGGCGTACTTTCCGAGCGCGTCGCGGTGGTCAACATCGGCATCGAGGGAATGCTGCTTGCCGGCGCCTTCGCCGGTGCCATCATCGGCTCGCTGTTCGGCGGCGTGATCGGCATCCTCGGCGCGGTGCTGGTCGGCGGCCTGTTCGGCTTCATCCTCGGCGCCCTGGTGATCACCTACCGCGTCGACCAGATCATCGCCGGGGTGGCGATCAACCTCTTCGTGCTCGGAATGACATCCTATGTCTCGGGCCAGGTGCTCACCCAGCACCGCTACCTCAACAATGCGCCGGTCTTCCGCGCCTGGTCGATCCCGATCCTCTCCGACATCCCGGTGATCGGCCCTGTGCTCTTCCAGCAGAACATCTTCGTGTACGGCGCCTTCATCATGGTGGCGATCGCCACCTACTACTTGTTCTACACGCGCGCCGGCCTGCGGGCCCGCGCCGTCGGCGAGCACCCGGAGGCGGCCGACACCCTGGGCATCGACGTCTACAAGGTCCGCTACATCAATATTACCGTTGCCGGCATGGTCGCGGGTTTCGGCGGCGCCTGGTTCACGCTTGGCTCGGTCGGGCGTTTCGACGAAGGAATGACCGGTGGGCGCGGCTTCATCGGCCTCGCCGCGATGATCTTCGGCCGCTGGCACCCGGTGGGCGCGCTCCTTGCTGCCCTGGTCTTCGGCTTCGCCGATTCGCTTCAGCAGAAGCTCGCCATCCTGCAGACGCCTATCCCCTCCGAGTTCCTGGCAATGGCGCCTTACATTGCCACGATCATCCTCGTCGCCGGGCTGATCGGTCGTGCCCGGCCGCCCGCCGCTGACGGCAAGCCCTACATCAAGGAATAGGCCGTCGAGCCGATGGCGAAACGCCTCGCCCTGGCGCTCGTGGCGCATGACGAGAAGAAGGATGACATCGTCCGCTTCGCGGAGCGACACCGGAAGCGCCTGGCGGAGTACGACCTCTACGCCACCGGGACGACCGGCGCGCGCCTCAACGATGCTCTGCCGGAGCTCAAGGTCAAAGCCCTCAAGAGCGGTCCGCTCGGCGGCGACCAGCAGATCGGCGCGATGATCGCCGACGGCCGCATCGAGGGGCTGATCTTCTTCATCGACCCGCTGACCCCCATGCCGCACGACGTCGACGTGAAGGCATTGACGCGCCTGGCGGTCCTCTACGATATCCCGATGGCGCTCAACGCGCGGACGGCCGAGCTGATGCTCGCCGGTCCCTCGGGGCGCGAGCGGAAGCGCGGCAGGAAGGCGGGGGCGTGATGGAGAATACTGCGGTTTCGATCCGCTTTCCGGTGCTGATCGGGGACATCGGCGGCACCAACGCGCGCTTTGCGCTGATTGCCGATCCGGATGCCGACTGGGAGCGTCTTCCCGATATCCGGACTGCCGACCATGCCACGGTCGAGGACGCCATCGCCGATGTCGTGCTTGCCCAGACCTCGCTCCGGCCGAAGACGGCGATTCTTGCCCTTGCCGGCCCGATCGCCGGGGAGGCGGTGAGCCTGACCAACTGTCCGTGGATGTTCGAGCCGCGGAAACTCATCCCGCGGTTCGGTCTTTCCGCCATGATCCTCCTCAACGACTTCGAGGCGTTGTCGCTTTGCCTCCCCGGCCTTCGGCCGGGCGACGTCGACCCGATCGGTGGCGGCAGGTCGGCACCGGAACGGCCGCGCGTTGTCGTCGGTCCCGGCACGGGCCTCGGGGCGGGCGCATTGATCCACGCTCGCGGCGCGTGGATTCCGGTTCCCGGCGAGGGGGGTCACATCGATCTCGGGCCCGTGACGGAGCGCGATTTCGCGCTGTGGCCGCACTTCGAGAAATCCTTCGGCCGCTTCAGCGCCGAAACGTTGCTGTGCGGCCCCGGCCTCATGCGCATCTATCAAGGCATCGCCGGCTTCGAGCGGCGTCCGGCACCGTTCTCGACCCCTGCCGAAGTCACCGCCGCCGGGCTCGCCGGCAACGACCCGACATCGGTCGAGGCCCTCGATTTCTTCGTGACCCATCTCGGGCGGCTTGCCGGCAATCTTGCCCTGGTCTTTGTCGCCACCGGCGGGGTGTACCTGGCCGGCGGCATCTCGGCGAAGATCGCGCCCGCCCTCAAGTCGGGCGCGTTCCGCGAGGCGTTCGTAGCCAAGGATCCGCACCGTCACATCATGGAGGAGATGGTGACGGCGATCGTCGTCAAACCGGACCCGGCGCTCTCCGGCATCGCCGACTTCGCGCGCCATCCCGACCGCTTCGGCGTCGAGCTCGGCGGCAAACTCTGGCAGGCGTAGCCCTGCGCGGTTTCCCTCTTGCCCCTGTGCGGCGGCCGTTGCAGTCTCCGCCGCTTTCCCCAAGAGACGGATGTCCCGATGCTCGACAAGGACGACGATGCGCCGGTGCGCATCCTGGAAACGAAGCTGCTCGCTGACGACTGGGCGAGGCTGACGAAATACACCATCGACTATCGCCGCCGCGATGGCGCTCACGAGACCCAGATTCGTCAGGTCTATGATCGCGGCAACGGCGCGTGCATCCTCCCCTTCGATCCTGACCGCGGGACCGTCCTTCTGGTCCGCCAGTTCCGGATGCCGGTCTGGATCAATACAGCCGGCGCAACGAGCCGCCTGATCGAGGCCTGCGCCGGCCTCCTCGACGATCTCGACCCCGAAACCGCCATCCGCCGCGAGGCCGAGGAGGAGCTCGGCTACCGCCTCGGCGCCATCACGCGCATCCTTGACGCCTTCATGAGCCCCGGCAGCGTCAGCGAGCGCCTGGCCTTCTTCACCGCCCGCTATTCGCCGGCCGACCGCATCTACAAGGGCGGCGGCAAGGAGGAAGAGGGCGAGGATATCGAGGTGCTCGAACTGACGCTCGAAGAGGCACTCCGCCTGATCGGGATCGGGGAAATCGTCGACGCCAAGACGATCATCCTTCTCTGGCACCTCAAGCTCTACGGGCTTGGATAGGGAGGCGACGCGCCCCCCTCCGCGCCCGGTGTAAGGCTTGCTCCCACGTGTGACTTCCTTCACTGAGCCGCCCTGGATGCGGCGTAGATTGGCGCGGTCGGCAGCGCGGCAGGCGCGCAACAGGTCGCGAAAATGTCACGATGGGCGGCTGTAGTGGCTTCAAATCAATGGCGGAATCCTCGAAAGTTTGCATCAGCAAGGTAACGACGGCGAAACCGGGATCTGGTAGGGGCCCTCTTACAGCCGCGGTCGCTACAGGCCCGAAGAAGCACTAGTCCGATGGCGTCCGACCAATTCCTCCCTAGATTGAAGAGGGCCTCCGCGGTCGGCCTGGCGATTGTATTCGGCATTGGTCTCGCCGGTGAAGCAGAGGCGCAATCGGCTTTCTGCCGCCAAGTGCAGGCGGACTATCTTCGCGCCGACCGTGGCTCCGGCGGCGGTGGCCGCGGCGATATTGGCAAGCTCCAACGTCAGCTCGCCGATGCTCAGAACGACGCGCGACGCGCGGGTTGTCGTCGCCTCCTCTTTGGCAAGCCCGGGAAGAACTGCCCGGCAATATTGGCGCGCATCAACAAGCTGCAGCGTGAGCTAGGCCGGGCACGCACCGGCGGAGGCGGTTTTGCCGTCAGCAACAACCGGTTCGAACGGGACCGGCTACGCGGTATTTTGCTCCGCAATGGCTGCGAGGTTCCCTCGCGCGGCGGTGGTTCGGATTTCGCCGGTAGCGGCTACCGGACGCTCTGCGTACGCACCTGTGACGGCTATTATTTCCCGATCAGTTTTTCGACCAGCCGCTCGCGCTTCAAGATCGACGAAGCGGTCTGCCAGTCGATGTATGGCGGCGCCCCGGCCGAGCTCTTCGTCCACTACAACGGTTCTCCGTCCGATACCGCCGTGTCGCTCAAGGGCGAGCCGCTGGCATCGTCGACCAATGCCTTCGCCTACCGGTACTTCTACAGCCAGTCGTGCCAGGCGCAGCTCCACACGGGTCTTGCGAGCCTCGCCGAGGCCTTCCTGGCGCGGATGGCCGAAGCCCAGTCCAATGCGCCGCCCGAGGATCGCGCCAAGACCGTGGCGCCGAAGCTCCTGCCGAGGCCGATGGTGCGGGTTGAGCCAGGCCAGGACCCGGAAACCCTGGCCAACCTTGGCGGCGGGTTTACGGTCCGCCCGGTTCGCTCCCCTGAAGAGGCGGCGGTCGCCTCGGCTTCCGAGCCGATGCGGAAGCTGGGACCTGCCTATTACTACACAACGCCGATTGCGGTCGAAGGCCTCCGCGATCCCCCGCAGCGTGGGCCTGTGTTCAGCCTGATCGGTTCCGCCCATGCCGACGAGGCGGATGACGGGAGCTCCGGCGAAACCTCCGTCCAGTGACGGCCAGCCGACGAGGTTCGACAATGAGGCTGTTCCTCGCAGCACTTGCAGCGTCCGCCGCGCTCGCCGGCACCCCCGCAGTCGCCCAGGTCGTGGTCGACACCGAGAACATCGAGCGGAAGACCGAGACGGTCGATATCGAGGTCGCCTATCCGAAAACCGGCAACCCCGCTCTCGACAAGCTCTTCGCCGACTGGGCGAACGACATGGTTGCGGGATTCGAGAAGAGCGCCGACGAGGATTTCGCCGCCTTCAAACAGGACAACAACGGCGAGGCGCCGCCCTGGACCTACAGCCTCTATCTGAGCTTCAGCGTACCGCGCAACGACACCGAGATGCTCGTCTTCGATTTCGATGAGAGCATCTTCACCGGCGGGGCTCACCCGAACCACGATATCGAGACCTTCAATTTCATGATGCCCGACGCCTGGCGGGTCTACCTGCCGGAAATCTTCGACGGCAAGGCGGCGCTCGACCGGATAAGCGCGCTCGCCATCGCCGATCTCGAGCGGCAGTTCGACAGTCCCGATTCGATGAGCGATCCCGACTGGCTAAGGACCGGCGCCGGGCCCTCCTGGTCCAACTTCGAGGATTTCCTCCTTCTTTCCGACCGGCTCGTCATCCGCTTCCCGCCGTACCAGGTGGCTGCCTACGCGGCCGGCGACCAGAAGGTCGAGATCCCGCTTTCCGAGCTCTCCGGGCTGATGCGCGACGATTGGAGAATCCCGGTCGCATCGTTCGACTGCGCCAAGGCCGCCAGTGCTACCGAGAAGGCGATCTGCTCCGACATCCCTCTCGCCCGCCTCGACCGGGCGCTTGCCGACGCCTATTCGCAGGCACTGTCCTGGGCGAGCGACGACGCCGAGAAGACAAAGATCCGCGACGCGCAGCGGAAGTGGATCGGCGAGCGAAATGCCTGTGGCGGCGATATCGACTGCCTCACCGCCGCGTACGATGCGCGGCTCAAGGCGCTCCGGCCAAGCTGAACTTCCGCGCCGATCTATTCCGCCGGTTCCGCTTCGGCAACCTTCGCCTTCTGCGCCATCGGATTGTTGGGGTGCTGCGTCCAGTTGCGGTAGCCCCGCGCCGGCCCGCCGCCGTGCGGATCGACCTCGGCCGTCACCCGCACCATGGTGATGCAGTCCTCGACCGGGCACACATTGACGCAGAGATTGCAGCCCACGCACTCGCTGTCGATCACCTCGAAGTGGCGCTTGCCGTCCTTCATCGCGGTGATCGCCTGATGCGAGGTATCTTCGCAGACGATGTGGCAGCGGCCGCACTTGATGCAAAGGTCCTGGTCGATGCGCGCCTTGGTGACGTAGGTGAGGTTGAGGTACTGCCAGTCGGTCACGTTCGGCACCGCTCGGCCGATGAGGTCGGAGAGCGCCAGGCCCTTCTCGTCGAGATAGCGCGAAAGACCTGACTTGAGCTCCTCGACGATCTTGAATCCGTAGGTCATCGCCGCGGTGCAGACCTGGACGTTGGTCGCGCCGAGCGCCATGAACTCTGCCGCATCGCGCCAGGTGGTGATGCCGCCGATGCCGGAGATCGGGTAGCCGCGGGTCTCGGGATCGCGCGCTATCTCCGATACCATGGAGAGCGCGATCGGCTTGATTGCCGGCCCGCAATAGCCTCCGTGGCTGCCTTTGCCGTCGATCGTCGGCTCCGGCGCGAAAAGGTCGAGGTCGACGCCGGTGATCGAGTTGAGCGTGTTGACCAGCGACACGGCGTCGGCACCGCCTTTCCTCGCCGCGCGCGCCGGGTAGCGGATGTCGGTGATGTTCGGGGTGAGCTTGACCACGACCGGCATCCGGGTCGCCGCCTTGCACCAGCGGGCCACCATCTCGATATATTCGGGCACCTGGCCGACGGCCGAGCCCATGCCCCGCTCGCTCATTCCGTGCGGGCAACCAAAGTTGAGTTCGACACCGTCGCAGCCGGTCTCTTCGACCTTCTTGAGGATCCACTGCCAACTCGGCTCGTCGCAGGGCACCATCAGCGAGACGAGCAGACCGCGGTCCGGCCAGTCGCGCTTGACCCGCTTGATCTCCTGAAGGTTCACCTCGAGCTCACGGTCGGTGATGAGTTCGAGGTTGTTCAGTCCGATCAGACGTCGATCGCCGGAATGCACGGCGCCATAGCGGGGTCCGGAGACGTTGACGATCGGCGGATCCTCGCCGAGCGTCTTCCACACCACGCCGCCCCAGCCCGCCTTGAAGGCGCGGACGACGTTGTATTCCTTGTCGGTCGGCGGCGCGGAGGCCAGCCAGAACGGGTTCGGCGTCTTGATTCCCAGGAATTCGCTGCGGAGATCTGCCAAGGGAGCCTCCTCCGGTGCAGTGCCGACGCCTCGCGAGATCGACGGCACTCACGTCGCCTTAGAATAACTCTTGATCATTTGGACAAATTTCCTTCGCGCCGTCAATCGCGATAAGGGCCGCGCAGCCTTCAAGCCGCGCGGCCCCGAAGTTTCCGGCCGATCCCCTAGCGATGATGGCGATACCCGCCCCCGCCCCAGTCGCCGCCACGGAAGCCGCCGTCGCCGTAGTCGCTGCGGTAGCCGCCATAGCCGCCGAAAGCGTCGCCGCGCGTGTCGTCGTAATAGCCCTTGTCGGTCTGGTCGCCGATCCCGGGATGGTCCTGGTCCGGGAGGTTGTCCTCCTTGGCGATGTCGTCGCTCGATTTTTCCGCGCCGCCGCCGCTCTGGTCGAGCGCGCTCTGGAAGTTCTGCTTGGCGGCGCCGGAGTAGGCGTTCGGGTCGCCGCGGTAGGTGTTGGAGAAGTTCTCGGCCTTGTCGTTGCCGTCATGCTCCCACTTGTTGACGTTGACGTGAACGTTGCCGTTCACCACCACGGTCTGGTGGATGACCATGTTGCCGTGCCACCAGTCGAAGCCGCCCCAGTAGCCGCCCCAGTAGCCGTGCCAGATCGGATCGCCGATGAAGAAGCCGGCTCCGAAGACGATCCCCGGTCCCACCACATAGCCCACCGGCGGCGGCCAGTAGTAGGGCAGGTAGTTCGGCCAGGCCCAGGCGCCGTAGACCACCGCCGGATTGTAGTAGGGGACGTAGATCACGCCCGCGGTCGCCGGCTCGATGACGATCACCTGATCGGTACCCTCGCTCTGGAGGGAGACGGTCTGCTCCTTGGTCGACTGGAGCTGATTGGCGGCATGCGCCTTGGCCCGGAGCGCCTGGACGGCGCTCATCACGTCGGCCTGCTGGTTGAGAACGGCGGTGCCGAGCTGCTGCGTCCAGCCGAGCTGGTCGTTCATCATCTCGAGCACGGTGGGGGTGGCGATGAGCGACTTCACGCTGGCATGCCAGCTCTGCTGGTCGAGGGCCGAGGTCAGCGCCGTGCCGGTGAGGCTCTTGTTCGCCTCGTACCACCGGTCAGCCTCCACGATCTCGATCGGATAGGTGGACGCCATCAGCACATCTGACAGGAGCTGGTCGGGATAGAGCGCGATCGGCGCGACCAGCTGGGCGAGCTGGGCCGCGCCGAGGGTCGGCGCCGATGTGCCTGGTGTCGGGGATTCGGTTGCGGCAGGGGGCGCCGCGGTGCCGGCGGGCTGCTCCTGGGCGGCGGCCGTGCCGGCCGCCATGAGCAGAATCGACAGGGCAACACCCATGAGTGCTGCGCGCATGAAGCTTCTCCAATGTTGCGATGCTCACGAGAGCGGGCGAGAGCCGCAAGGCCGGTCACCCCGGCCGCGGCGCGCAACGGATAGCATATGCGGCTTCGCGCCGGGACCGAGATCGGATCTTAGGATGAGCGAATGCTTGCGGGACCTACCCCAGGAGGGCCTTGTTGATCGATTCCGCCGCGCGTTTGCCGTCCTCGACCGCCGCGACGGTCAAGTCCTTGCCGCCAAAGACGCAATCCCCGCCGGCCCAGACCCCCGGGATCGACGTGCGCCGCTCGGCATCGACCTTGATGCGCCCGCCTTCGAGCGCCGGCATCTCGTTGCCCGCGCCGTTGAGCGGCGCCGGGACGAAGGTCTGGCCGATCGCCTTGAACACCATGTCGGCGTCGAGCGTGAAGGTCTCGCCGGTGCCGACAAGCCTGCCGTCGCGAACGGTGGTGTACTCGAATTCGATGCCGGTGACGTGGCCGCCGTGTTTCACCAGTCGCCGCGGCATGGCGTTGAACTTGATCTTGACGCCGTCGGTCTGGGCGAGCTCGCGCTCGAAATCGCTCGCCCCCATCTCGGCCGGTCCGCGGCGGTAGACGATGGTCACGTCCTCGGCGCCGAGCCGCTTGGACTGCGAAGCGATATCGATCGCGGTCATGCCGCCGCCAACCACGACCACCCGCCGGCCGACCGGCAGGGACGCTAGGTCGGCCGCCTGGCGAAGCTCGGCGATGTAATCGACCGCATCGTCGACGCCCGGGGTATCCTCGTCCGGGATGCCGAGGGCGTTCACCCCGGCGAGGCCGAGGCCGATGAACACCGCGTCGAAGGAGCGGCGAAGCTCGGCGAGCGTGATGTCGCGGCCGAGCGCCTTGCCGGTTTCAACCGTGATGCCGCCGATCTTGAGGACCCAGTCGACCTCGTGCTGCGCGAAGTCGCCCGGCGTCTTGTAGGCGGCGATTCCGTATTCGTTGAGGCCGCCGATCTTCTCGCGCGCCTCGTAGATGACGACGTCGTGGCCATGCATGGCGAGGCGGTGGGCGCAGGCGAGCCCCGCAGGTCCGCCGCCGACGACCGCGACACGCTTCCCGGTCGGCGCGGCACGGACGAAGGGATGTTCGCCGGAGCTCATCAGGACATCGGTGGCGTAGCGCTGGAGCTCGCCGATCCGCACGGGCTTCCCCTCCGCCACTTCGCGAACGCAGGCTTCCTCGCACAGCGTCTCGGTCGGGCAGACGCGGGCGCACATGCCGCCGAGGATATTCTGGTCGAAGATGGTCTTGGCCGATCCCAGCGGGTTGCCGGTCGCGATCTGGCGGATGAACAGCGGGATGTCGATCGACGTCGGGCACGCCTGCATGCAGGGCGCATCGTAGCAGAAATAGCAGCGATCGGATTCGACCAGCGCCTCGTGGCGATCGAGCGGCGGATGGAGATCCGCGAAATTCTCGACATATTGCGCCGCCGACAGGCGGCCGGCGGCAATGCCTTGCTTGAACTGACCCTCGGCCATGCCAACTTCCCCATTTTGGTTTTGCCGGGAAGGCTAGCACAGCACGAAATTTTATCAATCGGTCAAATTTTTGCAGGCAGGAGCGCTCACCTGTGCTGAGGCTCACCGACATCTCGATGGAGAGTTCGACCGCCTGCGTCGCGATCGCGCGCATTCGCACGATGTATCGCTCGCTCGGGCCCGAAGCCGCCGAGTTCTTCGACGCCCGGCTCGGCCGATGGCCGGAGAACATGGGCAATCCGGCATTGCGGCTGGGCTCATTCATCGCCTACTGGACATCGGCCGCGGCGATGATCGCAGCCATAGACGCGCTGGTCGGTGCCGCCGGCGTCGCCCTCTTGCTGAAGCTCGCGGCCGGGGTCGATCTCTGGCCCTCGCTGCTCGCCGGAGCCGTGTTCGCGGCCGGCGTCCTCGCTGCCTTCTTCTACTACCAGAGGTTCCGCATCGCGGAGGTC
>DASSPO010000195.1:0-2077 GCA_035699585.1 Bauldia sp. | reverse complement strand
TCCGGAAACTCGGCGAAGAAAAGCGCGCCGAACAGCACCGCCCAGATGACCTGGCTGTACTGCGCCGGAGCCACCCGGTTGGCCGGCGCGAGTCGCGTCGCGGCCATGAGCGTCATCTGCGCGATGCCGGCGAGGACACCGATCAGGCAGACCTTGAGGATCGCGTCGGTGCTCGGCCATACGAAGTCCGGGACCATGAGGATGCCGCTCACCACGAGGGCCGACACCATCACCACGCCGATCAGGCTGACCTTCCGTTCGGTGTGGCCGATCATGCGCAGAACGATCATGCTGGTCGCCCCGGCGAAAGCGACGATGAAGGCGGCGAGGTGACCGACGTGTAGCTCGCGGAAACCGGGCTTCACGACAAGGAGCATCCCGATCAGGCCGAGCGCCACGGCGCCGATCCGGCGCCAGCCGACCTTCTCGCCAAGCAGCGGGATCGACATCAGCGTGACAAGCACCGGGGCGAGGAAGATGATTGCGTAGGCCTCCGCCAGCGGGATGGTGGTGAAGGCGAGCGTGCTGCCGATGCCGGCGACGATGCCGCAGGCGGCACGGAGCATGACCCGCTTCGGATGGTTCATGCGGAACATGTCGCGCCAGCGCTCCCCGCGCGGGCGAAGCATGAGGATGACGACGAACGAGGAGAGCGTGGCGAGGAAGACGATCTCCATCACCGGCAGCTCGCCGCCGAGGCTTTTCACCAGCGCGTCGGCGGACGAGAACATGGCATAGGTGAAGAAGCCGAGGGCGACGCCCTTGAGCATCTCTGAGGCCTAACGGAGGCGGCTGGCCGGCCGAGAGAATCACGGCCGGTTCGGGAAGCGCGCGAGCTTAACCCGCCGCGCCCGGAGCGTCACCCGCCATCACCGCAGCAGCCCCGCGACCCTCAGGCCGAGGTCGACCACGGGCCGTGGGCCACCCTGCCGGGCTCGCCGATCCGTTCGAAGCCGTGGGCGCCGAAGAAGTCGCGCTGCGCCTGGGTCAGATCGGCGGTCGAGCGCGCCGTCCGCGACAGATCGAAATAGGCGAGGGCCGAGGAGAGGGCCGGCACCCCGATGCCGGCAAGGGAGGCCGCGGAGACCACGCGCCTGAGGCTCTGGTTCGTGGAGCGAAGCATCCCGGCGAAGGGGTCCACCATCATCAGGTTGGGGATCGCTCCCATCGCGGCGTAGGCGGAAGCGATGTCATCAAGAAAGGCGGAACGGATGATGCAGCCCGCCCGCCAGATCCTGGCGATGGTGCCGAGCGGGAGCTGCCAGTCCCAGGTCTCGGAGGCTTTCGCCATCACATCAAAGCCCTGGGCATAGGCGGCGATCTTGCCGGCGAGCAGCGCCTCCTCGAGGACGCGCAGCGTGTCGTTCCGCGGACCAAGGGTGCCGTTGAGCTTCCGCTCCGGCGCGCCGAACAGCACCTCGCCGGCCATGCGCTCGGCCTTCCGGGCCGAGAGGCTCCGTGCGGCCACCGCCGCCTCGATCACCGTCGCCGGCACGCCGAGGTCCTGCGCCTCCATCGCCGACCAGCGGCCGGTCCCCTTCTGCCCGGCGCTGTCAACGATCACATCGACCAGCGGCACGCCCGACTTCGGGTCGATCGCCGCCAGCACCTTCGCCGAGATTTCGATGAGGTATGACCTGAGCGGCCCTTCGTTCCAGCGCGCGAAGACCGCCGCCATCTCCGCCGGCGCCATTGCGAGGCCGTCGCGCATGATGCCGTAGACCTCGGCGATCATCTGCATGTCGGCATATTCGATGCCGTTGTGGATGGTCTTGACGAAATGCCCGGCGCCTTCCGGCCCGACGAGCGCCGCGCAGGGCTCGCCGTTGAATTTGGCGGCAATCGCCGTGAAGATGTCGGCAACCCGGCTCCAGGCGTCCCTGGTCCCCCCGGCCATGATCGAGGGCCCATGGCGGGCGCCCTCCTCGCCACCCGAGACGCCGACGCCAAGGAAGTCGATCTGCCGCTCGGCATAGGTGGTGACGCGGCGGCGGGTGTCGCGGAAATTGGCGTTGCCGGCGTCGATCAGGATGTCGCCCGGCGCGAGGTGCGCGGCGAGCACCTCGGCCTGCTCGTC
>DASSPO010000194.1:0-5309 GCA_035699585.1 Bauldia sp. | reverse complement strand
CTCCGGCCAGAGGCCGAGGCTCGTCCAGTCCGTGGGCTTGTACTTGACCGCCGGAGTGGCGCCAGCGGTTCGCGCCAGCCCGCGCGTCGGACCTTCCGGATAGTCGTCGTATTCGAAGAATCGTCCGAGAAAGACTGGTTCGGCGATACCCTCGATCGTCACGTTCCACCGTTCGGCGCCCGACTGTTTCTTGATCTGCCAGCTGGGCAGCGGCTTGTACGCCACATCGATCTCGATCTTCAGCGAGGGGTTCGGCGCGAGCCCGACGGGAGCGGCGGGCTCGCTTGCGGCATGAACGCTGACCAGGACCGCGTCGCCCTCCTCCGGCGGATCGGGCAGCGGCGTCGGCTCGAGGAGCCGCGCCAACTGGGCGCCGTTGGCGGGCCACTCGATGCCAAGGGCCTCGGCGGTGCCGGGCCCCGCGATCAGGTCGGTGCCATCCTTGCCGAAGACGTCGAACTGGAACTGCCGCAACGCCTTGGCCGTGGCCCCGCCGAACAGGCCGTCGGGGCGATCCGTGCCGATGTCGTATCCCTTGGCGAGAAGTCCAGCCTGAAGCCGCTCGACGAGAATGCCGCGGGAGCCGAAACGAACGGTCGGGCTGCGGCCGGCGATCCCGATCTCGGAAGTCCGGAGGGCCTCGTTCTCCTCGAAGATAGCCAAGGCAAAGCGCCGCTGATCCAGACTGTATGCGTTCTGAAGGAAGCGCTTCCACGGGCCGATCTCGGAGGTGATCCTTTCGGCGCCACTGTCGCCCGGCTTTCCCGCCACAACGACGCATCCCCGGGAGGAGAAGCGGCTTGCCGTCTCGTTTGTCTGTCGGGCGCAATGCAGGTTGTCGTAGACGATCTCATATTCCAGCCGGTCATCGCCCTCATAGTCGGTGTCGTCGCCGGTGCGCCACACCGGGAGCCGCGACTCGTTGCGAAAGGCAAGATGCCGGTCCTCGCCGTGATTTCCCTTCATGTAGCGGTTGTCCGGCATTCCGGGGACGCGGCCGAAGAAGCCGGAGGCGAGACGATTGACGCCGTTCCCGCTCTCGCTGAGATGGGCCTCAATCGAAGAGATGTGCGGCACGGAGCTGCCGACGAAGACCGCCAGCCTGCCCCGACCGGTGTCCCATTGGCCGATCGAGCAGCGCATGTGGCGATAGTCGATCGGCACGGCGACCACCTCGTGGGCGTTCGCGAAGTCGGATCCGCCGAATTCTATGGGCTGGACCCCGCGCAGGGCGAAAAAGACCAGTTCGTCCTCTGGGATGACAAACGAGCAAAGCGTGAACATGTCCCTGAGCACCCGGTCGGAAACCGTGAACTTCATGGCGCGGCACCTCGTCGTGGATGAACGGGAGCGCGGGCATGCCGGGCCTCTGCTCGGCCAGCACGATACAACCTGTCATTGAATGAAACAATAAGACACGCGATCGGGTGGAAAGCCCCGACCGGTCAGGTATCCTCGCCGGCGGTTTCGGCTTCGAGGTCGTCGAGCTCCTCGCGGACGTTTTCAAGATGCGGATCGACTTCGAGGGCGGCGCGGAACGCCGCCTTCGCCTGCTCGTCCTCGCCGAGCGATCGCATGATGATGCCGAGGCCGCTCAGGGCTCCGAAATGCCGCGGCTCGAGCTCCAGCACCTTGCCGATATCGGCGATCGACTGGCCGTAGTCGTCCATCAGGAAGTGAACCGTCGCGCGCTTGTTCCAGCCCTCAACATAATCCGGCGCAAGCAGGATGACGCGGTCGAGGAAGTCGAGGGCGCGCGGGTATTCCTTCTCCTCCATCGCCTTCAGCGTCCACTGCATCAAAAGGTCGACAGTGTCGCTGCCCGATTCGAGCCACAACGAGAGGATCGCGTTCTCGATCTCCTCGGCAGCTTCGGGGTCGCTCTCCTCCTTGAGAGAGGCGAAAAGCGTGTCCAGGCGCTCGGCCTTGGGCATTTCCACGGCGGCCGGCGGATCGGCGGAAATCGAAGGGGCCGTCTCCTCGGCCCGGGCGCCGGAGGCGGCAATCAGCACGAAGGCCGATACGATCAGGACGGGAAGTCGGCTCATGGGCGAAGAATATCGCCCACCCGACGGCCCGGTCAAAGACAAACGCGCGTGAGCGGCCGCCCGGCCCCGGGTCAGCCCTGGCGCGCCTTGTAGCGGGGATTGGTCTTGTTGATGATGTAGACGCGCCCCTTCCGCCGGACGAGGCGATTGGCGCGGTGGCGCTTCCTGAGCGAGCGCAAGGAGTTACGGATCTTCATTGTCTCTGACCGAAAGGGGAAACGGGCGCCTCGCCCGAAATTCGAGGGCGGAACCTATTGTCGCCGCCCGCGCATGTCAAGCAAGAGGGCGCAGACCGCCGCGATCCGCCGGCCCCCGTAGCCGGCGAAAACGGAAATCGCGCAGGCACAGCGAGCGGGTACCGGCCGCGGACCCGGAAGGCGAACCTGCCCCTGCCCCCAATTTCACCCCCGCGCTCCGATGTCGGCGCGGCGGTCGGCGATGGCCGGGGCGGCGCGGCGGCGTCCGCCCACCGCGGTGCGATGCATCAGCCACGCGACGCGCGGCGTGTGCTGAGCGATGCCGTGGATGACGATCTGCAGAGACTTCCGGTTGCCGCGGGTGTTCGACATGAGGATGCTGTCCTCGATCTCGGCTTCGGGCCCATCGGTCTGGAATTCCCAGGTTTCGCCGTCGGGAAGCTGCAGCGTGACGCCGCGGCCCGAGGCCGTCCGCGTCGCCTGCACGCCCGGGCTGAGGTGGAAGCGGATGGCGAACACGTCCTTGCCCGAGCGGCCGACCGGCGCCCCGGCCGGGGTCTTGAAGGAATCGACGCCTTCCAGGCGGTCGCCGGCGTCGGACAGGCTGAGCTGGCGCTCGTGGACGATGGCATAGCGGTCGACATAGCCGTTGTGGTGCATGAGGAGCACCGTGGCGCCATTCTCCCGCCGCCGCTCGGAGAACACCCGGGTCGGCCCGGCGATGATCGCCTCGCCGAGCCATTCGCCGATCCAGGAGCGGGTGAGGAAGCGGCAGGACGAGCTGTCGTTGAGCGCCATCGTCGAATGCGCCGCCGTGGTTCGCGCGAGGCGGCGAAGCGGCCCGGCGCGCGCCACCGGCACGCCGCAGTTGATGATCAACCGCTGCCGCCCGACGCTCATCTCGAAGGAGAGGCATCCGGCATGGGCGTTGGTCGAAAAATCGACCGGCGGCGGTCGGCCGACATCGACGAGGAGGATCGCGTCGCCGGCTTCGATGCGCTGGTACCCGGAATGCGGCGCGTGGGAGAGCGGCGCGCCCCGGACATCGTCATAGGCAAGCACCGTGGCGAGCTGGTCCGACGGCGTGTCGCCGCAGCCGTTGAAGTGGGCGAAGCTGCCGTCTCCCTGCCGGAAGAAACGCAGCATCGGCATCATCCGGTCGATCGCCGAGAGCAGGATGCGCGAGGGTTGCGAGCCCCGCGCCGTGAAGGCCTGGCGAAGCGGCAGGAGGTCCATCAGCAGCTCGAGGATGGCGGCCGGGTTGCGGCTGACATGGCCGCCGTCGGGGAGAATCTGGCGGACGAGCTCGAGGTCGAGCCACTTGCTCGCCTGCTTGAGGAAGCGCTGCTGCTCGGACATCGCAAGCGCCGCCGCCGAGAGGGCGATCATGACGCGAAGGCGCGGCAGGCCCTGCGGCCCGTCATAGGCGGTGCGGCGGAGGTAGCGCACCTGGCGGGTCAGCGACTTCATGAAGCGGCGGTAGAAGTTGACGTCGCAACCGTCGAGGATGAGCGGCGTCTGGTTGAGCCAGGCGATCACGCGCCGCGCGACCACGCCGGTCTCCCAGGCGACCGGGTCGACGCGGCCGGAATGGCGGATCCAGTCGTCGACCAGGCTCCGCGCATTGGAGCGCGATATCGCCATGTCGGTGGCGCGGAGGTGACGGAGCCAGCCGAAGCCGTGGAGTTCGCGGGCCCATTCCTCGGTCGGCGGATCGGCTTCGAAGATCGAGTGGCCCTCGGCGTCGACCCCGGTGCCGGAGAAGACGAAGCGGCCGGCATAGATGTCGAGGGCGGTGGTAGGGTCGGCGGTGCGGAGATCGATCGGCGCGATGAGCAGACGCTCCGGGACCGCGCCGGCATAGCGCCAGCGGTAGAACAGGCTCGCGTGGTAGCGGAACGCCATCTGCCGCGAAAAGGCGCTCATGGCGAAACGCAGCTGCCGCCCCTGACCGGAGATCGGTGCGATCGCCATGATCCTCAGCCTTCCGCCATCGGGACGCCGGCCGTCGAATCAACCGGCGCAGGGACTATCAACCTAGCCATACCGCTCTGCAAACTGAACCCAAGGCGTCAAACCGTAGGCCATCCTAGCGCTTACGGACACGCATCATGAAGAAGCCGTCAAGGCCGGAAAGGCGCAGGGTGGCAGCGCCGAGATGGAAGGGAAGCGTGCGGACCGCCCCGGAGGCGAGCACCGCCTCGGCGAGCCCGCCAATCTCGGCCGGCTCGACCGGCACGACATCGAGGGCATGGCGGTGGAGGGCGCGAGCCATCTGGTGCTCGCCCTCCTCGAACTCGAGGGAGCAGGTGGAGAAGACGAGGACGCCGCCCGGCCCGAGCCAACCGAGTGCGCGGTCGATCATGCGGCTCTGAAGGTCGGCGAGGCTCGCCACGTCCTCCGGCCGCTTGACCCAGGCGACGTCGGGATGGCGCCGGATCGTGCCGGTCGCGGTGCAGGGCGCGTCGAGGAGGATCGCGTCGAACGGCGCGGGCGGCGTCCATTCGAGCACGTCGGCGGCGACGATCTCGGCGGCGAGGCCGAGGCGGGCGAGGTTGGCCGACACGCGCTTCAGCCGCTCGCGCGAGGCATCGACCGCAGTGACCTGCGCCCCGCCCGCGGCAAGCGCCGCCGTCTTGCCGCCCGGGGCGGCACAAAGGTCGGCCACGCGTTTCCCGGCGAAGCCCGCGAGCAGCCGCGGCGGCAGAGCGGCGGCCGCATCCTGCACCCACCATTCCCCCTCCGCGAAGCCGGCGAGGTCCTCGATCGGGCCGGACGGGACGAGCCGCACCGAGCCGGTAGGCAGCACGACGCCGCCAAGGCGCTCGGCCCAGCGTTCGGGGTCGGACTTCACGGTCAGATCGAGAGCCGGCTCCTCGAGATTCGCGGCGGCGATGCGAAGCGCCGCGCCCTCGCCATAGGCGGATACCCATCGCCGCCAGAGCCACTCGGGTACCGCGGCGCGCGGCGTATCGACTGCGGCAAGGATCGCCTCGCGTTCGCGGCCGAGCCGGCGGAGCACGGCATTGGCGAGGCCCTTGAAGTGGAGCGCGTCGCGGTCGGC
>DASSPO010000193.1:0-5975 GCA_035699585.1 Bauldia sp. | reverse complement strand
CTCGACGCGACGGTGGCGGCGGCGAACCGCGGCATCGTCACCAAGGGCATCTACGAGGCGCTCGCCCAGAAGGCGCGGCTCGAGGCCGAACGCTCCGGCTCCTCCGAGATCGTGTTCCCGAAGGAACTTCTCGCCCTCGCCGACCAGCCGGACGTCGCCGAGGTGATCCGCATCGAGACCAACGCCTTCGAGGCCGGGGTCACGGCGCGCGCCGGACAGAAGCAGCAGCTGCGCAAGAAGATCAACGAGCTCGAGCAGCAGCTCGTCGGCCTCAAGGCGCAGGAGGATGCGATCCGCCGCCAGATCGACCTCGCGCGGGAGGAGGTCGAGGGGCTTCGTACGCTCCGCGGCCAGGACCTCGTTTCGACGGCGCGCATCACCGAGGCCGAAAGCCGCCTCGCCCAGCTCGAGGGCCAGCTCGGCCAGATCATCGCCTCCACCGCCCAGACCGGCGCCGAGATCGCCGGGGCGGAGCTCCAGATCATCCAGGTCGACCAGGACGCGCGGAGCGAGGCGTCGAAGCTCCTCACCGAAACCGCGTCGCGGCTCAACGAGCTGATCGAGCGGAAGGTGGCGGCCGACGACCAGCTCAAGAAGCAGACGATCATCGCCCCGATCAGCGGGACCGTCTACCAGCTCTCGGCCCATACCGTGGGCGGCGTGGTCAACCCCGGCGAAGAGATCATGCTGATCGTGCCGGAGGACGACACGCTCGTCGTCGACGCACAGATCAGCCCGGCCCAGATCGACCGCGTGCATGCCGAGCAGGAGGCGATCCTCCGCTTCACTTCCTTCGGCTCGCGCGAGACGCCGGAATATGTCGGCTGGGTCGAGCACGTCTCGCCCGACCTGATCACCGACGAGCGCACGGGCGTGTCCTACTACAAGGCCCGCATCCACATGCCGCCGGAGGCGCTCAAGGATCTCGGCGGCAAGTTCGTGCCCGGCATGCCGGTCGAGGTGTTCATCGTCACCGGCGACCGCACCGTGCTCTCCTACCTGACCAAGCCGCTCACCGACCAGATCATGCACACCTTCCGGGAGCGGTGATCCACAAGGACCGGTGGTTTGATGAGACGCGGCCGGAGAGGCCGCGTTCTGCTTTTCGGGTCGGCTCGGGGCCGACGCTGAAGTTTGTCTCAAGCCCAACGCCGCATTCAGCCGGCGTTAAGTTCCCGTCAACTACGGTCGCATCGTCCCGGCGGAAGCGTGCCCTGTGAGGCTTCGGGCATTGTGACCGGCATCACAGACACGACCGGCGGGGCAGGCTACAGCACCTCACGACACGGGGAGCTGAGAGCACGGACGGGGCGCGACCGAGGAAGGCGCGCCTCTGGTGTTGTCAGTTGATGGAGACTTAGCGATGACGGAGACCCTTGCCGGCGGCGTTGCCATCGAGACCGGTTTCGCCAGCCCGATCGCGGATGCCGAGCGCCACGTGCGCGCCTTCCTGGTGACCGCGACCCGCTACCTGGCATCAGGCAGGGAGCTCCTCGCGCTGAAGCGGCTGGAAGCCGTGGGACTGGACACGCGGAGCATGTCGGCCGACGAGTTCGACCGGGCGCTCCTCAAGGTTTGGAAGAATCCCGGAAAGTGAGGTCCGGCCGCCAAAGGCCGGATACGTCGAAGGGGCCGGCGCACGCGCCGGCCCCTTCCGCATTCATCAGCCCTTGACCGCCCCCGCCGTCAGGCCGGCCACGATGTGCCGCTGGGCGACCACGAACACCACGATCGCCGGCAGGATGGTCAACGTGATGAAGGCGAGCACCAGCTGCCAGTAGGTCATGTACTCGCCCTGGTACTCCATCAGCCCCATCGGCCACGGGTACTTCCGCGTCGTGTTGAGGACGACGAGGGGCAGGAGGAAGTTGTTCCAGCTGGTCACGAACGAGATGATCGCGACGGTCGAGAGGATCGGCCGTGACAAGGGCAGGACGATCGAGACGAAGATGCGGTTATAGCTGCAGCCGTCCATCAGCGCCGATTCGACCAGCTCGTAGGGGAGCTGGCGAAAGGCGTTCCTGAGAAGGAGGACGCTGATCGCAAGGCCGAAGGCGACTTGCGGCAGGACGATCCCCCAATGGGTGTCGAGGAGCCCGAGGTCGCGGACCTTGATGAAGAGCGGCAGGATCGCGGTGGCGAAGGGGAAGGTCAGGCCGAGGACGAGGTAATTGAACAGGAACCGCTCGCCGAAGAATCTGAGGTGGGCGAAGGCGAAGGCGGCGGGCGCCGCGACGGCAAGGGTGAGGAAGACGGTGAGCAGCCCGATCACCAGCGAATTGCCGAGGAATTGCCAGTATTTGTGGCGGCCGATCTCAAGCAGATTGGCGCCCCATTGCGAAACGTCGCTCCACGCCTCGGCCGATTGCAGCTGCTCGGGCATGAGGATGTCCCAGTAGTTCTGCCAGACCCAGACCTGCGGCAGGCCGAAGGCATTGACGCGAAGCTCGCCGACGCTCTTGAAGCCGCCGAGCGCGGTCGCAAGCAGAGGGATAAGCACCAGAGCGGCAACGAAGGAGAGCACCAGCAGCCGGTAGAGCGCGGCAAACGGATCGCCGCGGACCGGCCGGCTCGCGTCGGCGAGCGGGGGGAGAGCGGCGCGATCGAGCGATGCGGCGGCCTCAGTCATGGCGCATGAAGATCCGCTTGTAGCTGAAGGCGACGACCACGCAGAGGATGAAGATGACGATGCCGATCGCCGAGCCGAAGCCGACCCGCATCCGCGTGATCCCGAAAATGTACAGGAACGACACCAGCGTGTGGGTGGTGTTGAGCGGCCCGCCGTCGAAGGTCAAGGCGCGCACCACGTCGAACACCTGGAGCGACCCGATCAGCGAGAAGAACACCGAAAGGCGGATCATCGGGGCGAGGCCGGGCAGCGTGACATAGCGGAAGCGCTGCCAGGCGTTGGCGCCGTCGATCGCCGCCGCCTCGTAAAGATGGCGGTCGATGCTCTGCATGCCGGCGATGTAGAGCATCATGTGGAAACCGAAGTACTTCCACACGATGACGATAAGCACGCCGGCAAACGCGTAGTCGGTGCTGGCGAGCAGGTAGATCGGCGGGCCGCCGAGCGCCACCGAGGCCTGCGAGACAAGGCCGTAGTCGCCGTCGAACATGTATCGCCAGATCAGGCCAGCGGCGACGTCGGCGAGGATATAGGGCAGGAAGAAGATCATCCGGAACGTCACCGCCCCGATGCGTCGGTCGGACAGGAGCACCGCCATCCCCAGCGCCAGCGGCAGCTGGATGAGCAGCGAGACCGCGATGATCAGGCCGGTGTTGATCAGCGCACGATGGAAGACCTTGTTGGCGAAGAGCTGCTCGAAATTGTCCAGGCCGACGAACTTCTGCGGCCAGCCGAGGCCGTTCCAGTTGAAGAAGCCGTACCAAGCCGCCTCGCCGATGGGCAGCATGACGAACACGGTGAAGAGCACCAGTGCCGGCGGCAGGAAGATGATCGCGGTCGTGATGCCGCCGCGCGTGTAGGTCGACCTTGCGCGCTCGAAGCTGTCCGAAAGCGCCATCGGCACGCCCGTTCCTTGCGGATTCCGGATTAAAACACGAGGGGGCTCGGCCGGGAAGCCGGGACCCCTCGCCAGAAGCTGCGTTTCGGCGCGCCTAACGTGTGTCCCACGCGTCCTGGACGGCGGCGGCGCCTTCCTCAGGCGTCATTTCGCCGGCGGCGATGGCGACCGACACGTCGTTGACGACACGGCCGACCGACGGGCCGAGATCCTGGTCGAAGAACAGCTGATGCCAGGTCGAGTTGGCGACGTTGCGCGAAACCGCGGCGATCAGCGGGTTGGTGATCACCGCGTCGGTGCCCTTGACCGCAGGCACGTAGAAGCCCTGTTCCGCGGCGATCTTCTGCTGCTCGGGCGAGGTGAAGAAGAGCATGAAGTCGAGCGCCTCGGGCGGCGAACCCTCGGTGATCAGGAAGCCGCCAATTCCGCCGAGCGTATCGGTCGGCTTGCCCTTGCCGCCGGGAATCGTCGGGAAGTTGACGAAGCCGATCTGGTCCATGGGCAGGCCTTCGCCGCTCGCCGAGTTCTCCTTTTGGGTGCCGAGGAGCCAGTTCCCCATCAGGTCGATGGCGCCCTTGCCATCGCCGAACATGCCGCCCGACGCCGGGAAGAGGGTGCTGAGCCAGCCCTCCTGGTATGGCTCGAGAGCGGAAAGCTCCTGAAGCTTCCTGCCGGCCTCGACGAACACCGGGTTGTTGAAGCCGCCGTCCTCTCCGGCGCGCGCCTTGTCAAGCACGTCCGAGCCGCCGAGCCGCATCACCAGGTACGACCAGTAGAAGTGCATCGGCCACTTCTCGCCGGCGCCCATGATGATCGGCGTTATCCCCGCTTCCTTGAGCTTCTTCACCGCCGCCAGGAAGCCGTCCCAAGTCTCCATGGACTTCGGGTCGACCCCGGCCTTCTCCATCAGCGCCTTGTTATAGAACAACGCCACCTGGCTGAAGTCATAGGGGATGCCGACCTGCTTGCCGTCGATCGCGTAGGCGTCGAGGGCGGCCGGATAGATGTTCTTCTCCAGTTCGGGCCGGGCGGCGGTAAGGTCCATGAGGTAACCGGCCTCGTCCTGCGCCCGCATCACGCCGCCGCCCCAGCTGTAGATGATGTTGGGCCGGTCCTCCGACTGCAGAAGCGTCGGCAGCTTGGCCTTGTACGCCTCGTTCTCGAGGTACTCGACCACCACCTTCACGCCGGGATGGGTGGCATTGTAGTTCTCGGCGATCTGCTGCCAGAGCGGGTGATTGGTCTGGCTGACGTGAAGCATCCGGACGGTTACGTCTTCTGCGGCGGCCGCACCCGCGCCCATGACGAGGGCCAGAGCAGTCCCCACTAGTGCTTTCAACGACATATCGGTTGTCCTCCCGTTGTTCAGCGGCACGACGTCGGCTGTTCTTATTATTCCGTGTCACGGATTAAATCTGTCGCCAGTCCGGGGACTCTGTCAAGCCGATGAGCCGAAAATGCTGGATTCTTGCAGGTTCGTGCGATCCAGCCTATGGAAATAAATCGCCGGCCCGGATAAAAGGCATGGCCCCAACCGCCAGTTTCCGCCGCCGTGAAAACCGCCGACCCCGAACTGATGCGCGCGATCAATCGCTTCCATGTCATGGATGCGATCCGCCGCTTCGGGCCGATTTCTCGAGTCGAGATCGCCGACCGGACCGACCTCAGCCCGACAACGGTCTCGGCAATCACGGCGCTTCTCCTCGACGACGGGCTCATCGTGCCGCTTTCGATCGGGGCGGTTCGGGACCCGGCGCGCGGCAGGCCGCGGGTCATGCTCGAGCTCAATCCGGAGGCGGCCTTCGTGACCGGGGTCAAGCTCGCCCCCGACCAGATCACGGTGGCAACCACCAACTTCCGCGCCGACGTGATGCAGACGGTGTCGCTTCCCGTCCGCATCGACCGCCAGCCGGTGAGCGTGATCGCCGATTTGGTCGAGGATGGAGTGCGCCGTTCGGTGGCCGATGCCGGGCTGTCGATGGACCGGATCAACGGTATCTGCGTCGGCCTGCCGGGCATCGTCGAGAAGGCGTCGGGCCTCTGCCGGCAGAGTCCGATCTTCGGCGAACGCGACATTCCCTTCGGCGCCGAGATGGCGAAGCGGCTCGGCATGGACGTCACGGTCGACAGCGACGTGAACCTCGTGACGCTTGCCGAACACTGGTTCGGCCACGGCCGCGGCCTCGACGATTTCCTGGTCGTGTCGATCGAGCACAGCCTCGGTCTCGGCATCATGCACAACGGCGAACTGTTTCGCGGCGCGAACGGTCTCAGCCCCGACCTCGGGGATCTCCTGGTCCGTCATCCGGGCTGGAACGGTCACAACGCTCCCGACCGGCTGGCGGCGATCGTCGCGGCGGCGTCGAAGCGGAACGGCGATGGCGCGGACGACGACGACACCAATGCGTACGAGACGATCGGCGACGCCCTCGGGGTCGCTATCGCCAA
>DASSPO010000192.1:0-3032 GCA_035699585.1 Bauldia sp. | reverse complement strand
GCCAAGAGCCATGTCACCGAGGGGCCCCGGCTCCATCATCTCCGCGCTGGTCTCGGCGAGTGCGGGCGTGACCAGGAAACCTCCCGTCGGGATAGCCCGCTCCGATCCGGCGATACTGAGGAGGGCGGCTGCGCCGGCAGTCGCGGCGAGGGTGAGGACGGTCCGTCTGTTCATGGCAGGTGAAGCTCTCGTTCGAGTTTCGCTGGTATCCGGCGGATATGCCGGAAAACGGCGGAACTGCACAGGGGAAATGTGGCGTTTCTCGTCGGGGCGGTGGTCAACTAATCGCGACGTTTCGTGAAAACCCCGCGACCGAGGCGATGCAGTGCAGTGCGGAGGCTGTCGTCCTCGATCGCGGCGACGGTCGAAGCGACGCGCGCGTCCGCGGCGGGGTCTACCGCCTCGGCCACCGTCGCGCCGGGCATCCTGGCATCGACCGGCCCCTGCACGATCCGGGCCTGGGCGACGGCACGGTAGCCGAAGAAAGCGTTGACGCGCTCGACGATCTGGGGGAGCTCGTGCTGGACGAAGACCGCCCGCGGACCGTCGGCGCGGATGAAGAGCGTGCCTGCCGGGGGCTCGTCGCCGTCTCCGCGTCGCGGCCACACAATCCTTTCCGGCGCTGTGCATGAGGCGTGCAACGGCCCGGCGATTTCGGGCCAAGCCGCGATGAGGTCGGCCTTGGCGAAGCCGCGGCGCGCGGTGACCGGCTCGATCACCCGCCCGACGATCTCGCCGAGGGGGAGGGGGCCTTTGCGTTTCCGGGCGGGGTGAGCTTCGGTCACGCGGCGAATCCTCGCACGGAACCGGTGGAGGTGGAAGCCAACGCCGGCTCATCGTGTGCAAACCCGGGATATCGGGACGCAATCGCCTCAGCGGCCGGCGCGCCGTTTCGGGGGCCGTCGCGCTCCCTTGCCGTCGGGCGACGTAAGTCCGCTCCACGCCGCCATCGCGCCGTCGACGGCGGCCATCAGCTCGCGGCGCGACGCTCCGTCTCCGGCCCGGATGCCCAGGCCATGCGCGATCGTTGTGTAGAACGCGGCGACCGCGCCGGTGTCGAGACCGGCCGGCAGCTCGCCTTCGGCAACCGCCCGGTCGAGGCGCTGTTTGATCAGCCCGGGCGTGCGCCGGCGGATCGCCAGGAGGTAGTCCTGGGGACCCTTGTTGGCGGGCGCGCAATTCGTTGCGCCGAGAGCCACCAGGCAGCCATGCGGCTTGCCCGGCATCGAAAAGGCCTCGGCCGAGCGTCTCAGCATGCCCTCGATCGCTTCGCGCGCGGTCTGCTCGCCGGCAAGCGCCTGCGCGGCCGGAGCGCCTACGGTGGCCATGAACAGGTCGACCACCTCCTTGAACAGGGCCTCCTTCGATCCGAAGGCGTTATAGAGGCTCGGTGGGCTGATCCCGCCCATCGCCGCCTGGAGGTCCTCCAGTGTCGCGCCCTCGTAGCCCCGCGCCCAGAACACTTCCATGGCGCCTCGCAGCGCCTCGTCCCGATCGAACGTGGCCGGCCGGCCTCTCTTCGCCATCGGCGATCCTTTCTATAGACGAGGCTATAAAATACTTGACGCGCCTCCGCAAGCGTCGCATTTTTTATCATAGACTATAAAAATCGCGTGCCCGGCCGGGACGCGTGAGGCGTTCCCGGGCCGCAAGTCCGCGGCCAAGCCACGCGGAGACCACCGGGCGCGAGCGTCGCCCGCAGATCGAAGATCGCCGACAGCCACGGTCCCGGCCAGGCGGGAAATTTTTATAGTCCAGAATATAAAAACCGATTGACACCCTTCCGTTCGATTTATATAGAACGGACTACAAAAAACAGCCGGCGGGCACGGGATCGAAATCGCCCGTTCCGCCGCCGGCGGATGACGGGAAAGAGCGGAGGTCGCAGGTGGAATCCGGAAGACTTGCAGGGCGGGTGGCGGTGGTGACCGGGGCGTCGCGCGGCATCGGCGCGGCCATCGCCGGGCGCCTGGCCCGGGACGGAGCGGGCGTCGCCGTCAACTACCTGACCTCCGGACAAGCGGCTGCGTCGCTCGTCGACAAGATCGTATCAGGTGGAGGAAGGGCGGCGGCATTCAAAGCCGACGTGGCGGTCGCCGCGCAGGCCGAGGCGCTGGTCCGGCGGGCCGCGGAGACATTGGGGCCGGTGGACATCGTCGTCAACAACGTCGGCGCGACCGCGATCGCGCCGCTGGAGGCGATCGACGAGGCGCACGTTCACGCGGTGATCCGGCACAACATCAACGGGCCGATCTTCGTGACCCAGGCGGCGCTGGCGCAACTGTCGCGATCGGAATCCGGCGGGCGAGTCGTCAATGTGAGTGCGATCGCCTCGCACCACTCGATCCCGGGCGTGTCGGTCTATGCCGCCGCCAAGGCCGCGCTCAACGCCCTGACCAGGACCTGGGCGCTGGAACTTGGACCGAAGGGCGTCACCGTCAACGCGGTCGCGCCGGGACCGGTCGACACCGAAATGTTCCGTTCCTTCGGCCTCGACGAGAACGCGAAGAACTTCCTTTTGAGCCGGGTTCCGCTCGGACGCATCGGGCAACCGGCCGACATCGCCGATGCGGTCGCATTCCTGGTGTCGCCGGACGCCCGCTGGATCACCGGGCAGGTGATCGACACGGCCGGCGGCTTTCTTCCCTGACGCGCCGGGCCATGCCGACCGGCGCACGGCCCGCCGGGGCGCGCCGTCGGCCCCGATCAATCCCGCTCCGAGCCGCGGACCGCACCGCTCCGAGCGAGGGCACCTAACCCCATCCCCATCTCTTCAGCAGGAGTTTCAGCAAATGGAAGACATTCTTGTCGTCGGGAGCACCGGCAATGTCGGCTCGCCGCTTCTGAGGCAGCTCCACGCCGCAGGCCATCGTGCCCGCGCCCTGGTGCGGGACGAGCGCAAGGCGAAGCAGGTCGCCGCGATCGCCGAGCCGGTCATGGGCGACCTTGCAAAGCCCGAGACGCTCAGGAGCGCGTTCAAGGGCGCCGAACGCGTATTCATCCTGTCGCCACCGATCCCGGAGACCGAAACG
>DASSPO010000191.1:0-6871 GCA_035699585.1 Bauldia sp. | reverse complement strand
GTCGATACCGCGCTCGGCAGCGACACGGGAGGATCGGTTCGCGGCCCGGCGTCGATGTGCGGCCTCATCGGCCTCCGACCGACCTGGGGGCGGATCGACATCTCCGGCACCATGCCGCTCGCTTCCAGCCTCGACACGGTGGGCTGGTTCACCCGCGACATCGGCCTCTACGAGCGGATCGGGAGGGTGATGCTCGGCGAGGACCGCGCCGGGCCCCCGCTCCGCCGCGTGCTCGAGGCGGAAGACGCCTTCGCGGCGCTGATGTCGCCGCGGGAAGCGGAGGCGCTCGCCCCGGCGGTCGCCACGGCCAAGGCGGCGGCGGGGTCGGTCGAGGCGGTGACGGTCGCTCCGGACGGGCTCGACACCTGGATGCCGGTCTTCCGCCTGACGCAAGGGTTCGAGGCGTGGAAGGTGCACGGGCCCTGGATCACCAAGCGAAAGCCGCAGCTCATGCCGGCGATCGCCGGGCGCTTCGAGGCGGCGAGCAGGGTGACCGAGGCCGAGTACAGGGACGCGGCGGCGAAGCGCGAGCGCATCCGGGCGCGGGTCACCGGGCTGCTCGGCGACGACGGCGTGATCCTTCTGCCGACGCTGCCGACGATCGCGCCCCGCCTTGACGACAGCGAGCAGGCCTTCGAGGCGTTCCGGGCGCGGGCGCTCTCGATCCTCTGCATTTCGGGGCTTGCGGGCGTGCCGCAGATTTCCCTGCCGATGGCGACGATGGATGGATGCCCGCTCGGGTTGTCGCTGATCGGCCCGCCGGGCCGCGACCGCGCGCTGATCGAGTTCGCGGCGCGGGTGATGGCGGGGTGAGCCGAGCAGCCACGGTTCCGCCGCAGTGATCGGCGCTATGGCCGGGACGGAGAACCGATGATGGCGGGGAGATGAAGCCGATCTGCTTCGTGCTGATGCCGTTCGGCCGGAAGCCGGAGGGCGGCGGCCGCATCATCGACTTCGACGCGGTCTACGCGCAGGTGATCGCGCCGGCGGTGACCGAGGCGGGGATGGAGGTGATCCGCGCCGACCAGGAGCAGATCGGCGGCACCATCCACAAGCCGATGTTCGAGCGGCTGATGCTGTGCGACTACGCCGTCGCCGACATGACCGGCGCCAATCCCAACGTCTACTACGAGCTTGGCATCCGCCACGCGCTCCGGCCGCGCTCGACCGTGATCGTCTTTGCCGAGGGGACGATGCTTCCCTTCGACCTCGCCATGCAGCGCGGCACCCCCTACCGGCTCGACGCGGCGGGAAACCTCACCGACGTGCAGGGCGACGTCGGCCGGATCGCCGGCCGGCTCCGGAGCGCCCACGAGACCGCCCACGACGACAGCCCGCTGTTCCAGCTCGTCGACGGCATGCCGCGGCTCGAGATCGACCACGCCAAGACCGACATCTTCCGCGACCGGGTGGCAATCGCCCAAGGCTACAAGGAGGCGCTGGCCGAGGCGCGGAAGAAGGGGACGGACGCGGTGCGGGCGGTCGCCGCCGACCCGCGTCTTTCCGACTTGCGGACGGTCGAGGCCGGGATCATCGTCGACCTGATGCTCTCCTTCCGCGCGGTCGGAACCAGGGAAGGCTGCGAGGAGATGATCGCGCTCCACGCGCGGATGCCGCGGGAGCTGCAGCAGGCGCGGATGGTGCGCGAGCAGCTCGGCTTCGCGCTCAACCGGGTCGGCCGGCGAGGCGAGGCGGAGAAGGTGCTCTCCGATGTGATCCGCGAATTCGGGCCGTCGAGCGAGACCAACGGGTTGCTCGGCCGCGTCTACAAGGACATGTGGGAGGATGCGCGGAAGGCCGGCCGCGGCATGGAGGCCAAGGGACACCTCAAACGCGCCGTGGCGAGCTATCGCGCCGGCTTCGAGGCCGACTGGCGCGACGCCTATCCGGGAGTCAATGCGGTGACGCTGATGGCGCTCCAGGAGCCGCCCGACCCGACGCTCGACGAGCTCCTGCCGGTGGTGCGCTATGCGGCAACGCGGCGCATCCGCGCCGACGAGCACGGCACCGGCGACTACTGGGACCAGGCGACCCTCGTCGAGCTCGCCGTCCTCGGCCGCGACCGGGACGCGGCGGAAGATGCCGCCGCCGCGGCGCTGTCGGTGGTGACCGAGCCGTGGCAGCCGGCGACCACGGCGCGGAACCTCCGTCTGATCCGCGAGGCGCGGGAGGCACGCGGCGAGGATGCGGCATGGGTGCGCGACATCGAGCAGGCACTGGCCGACGCCGAGGCGCGGCTGATGGCGACGGCGGAGTGAGGGCGTTGTCGCGGCGGCGTCGCATCCGTGTGCTCAAGAGAACGACCGCGGGCGCGGCCCCGGTTCTTGACCCCCTCCCGACCTCCCCGTCCGAGGGGAGGGAGGGGCGGGTCTCGCGGCCGGAGCCAAGCGGCCGGCAACGGCGAGAAAGGACCATCCCATTGCCGACGAGGATGATGATCTGGCGACCCGCCGCGCTTCGACCAATTCTCGTCTCGCTCCTCGCCTTCATCGCGCTGGCGGCGCCGGCGGCGGCGCATCCGCACGTTTTCGTCACGGTGCGCGGCGAGCTCCTGTTCGACGGCGAGGGGCGGATAAAGGCGGTGGGCAACGTCTGGCAATTCGACGAGGCCTTCTCCGCCTTCGCGGTCGAGGGGCTGGACGCGGACGGCGACGGCAAGCTCAGCGACCAGGAGCTTCAGCCGCTCGCCAAGATCAACGTCGAATCGCTCGCCGAGTTCGGATACTTCACGTTCCTTGCCGTCGACGGCGCGGAACAGAAGTTCCTGCCGCCCAGCGAATACTGGCTCGAGCACGACGGGGCGCGGCTCACGCTGTTCTATACCCTGCCGCTCGAGACGGCCGCGGCGGTCGGGAAGGACACGACGCTCGAAATCTTCGATCCCGAGTACTTCGTCGCCTTCGAGTTCCCCGGCGAGCAGCCGCTGACATTGAGCGGCGCGCCGGACGGGTGCAGCGCGACCTACCATCCGCCGAAGGGCCTCGACGATCAGACGATGGCGATCCTCAATTCGCTGCCGAGCGACCAGCGCGAGCTGCCGCCGGATCTCGCGCAGGCGACCGACGCCCTCGCCGACGTCTTCACCATCACCTGCCCGGCGACGGAAGTCGCGGCAGCGGCGCCCGAGCCGGCGCCGTCGAAGCCGAGCGGCAAGAGCCCGTTCGGCATTGCCACGCCGGACGGCGGCAGTGGCGCGGCGGTGGGCGGGCCGTTCGGTCCGGTCTTCGCCTGGATCGCGGCACGGCAGCAGGAGTTCTACCGGAGCCTCACCGATACGCTCGGCGCGATCAAGGAAAACGGCAGCGCGGTATGGCTCCTCCTCGGCGTCGCCTTCCTCTACGGCGTCTTCCATGCCGCCGGGCCGGGACACGGCAAGGCCGTGATCACATCCTACGTGCTCGCCTCGGGCGACACGGTGAAGCGCGGCGTCGCCATCTCGTTCGCGGCGGCGTTCGTCCAGGCCGTGTCGGCAATCCTCATCGTCGGGGCGGCCACCGTCGTCATCGGGGCGACGGCCCAGCAGATCACCGGCATGACCGACTGGCTCGAAATCGCGAGCTACGCCGCGATCGTCGCGGTCGGCCTGTGGCTCCTATGGTCGAAGACCTTCGGCGGCGGGCATCGCCACCACCATCATCACCATTTGCCGGCGCCCGCGGCGGCCGAGGCGGTGGGGAACCGCGCGCCCCACGGGCGTGCCGGCCACCGCCACCACGACGACCACGGCCACGGGCATCATCACGACCACGCCGGCCACGGGCATCATCACCATGCGGCGAAGCCGCCTCCGCCGGGGAACTGGTTCACGCGCGCCTGGTCGGCGATTCTCGCCGTGGGCATCAGGCCCTGCTCGGGCGCGATCATCATCCTCATCTTCGCGCTGTCGCAGGGGCTGATCCTAGCCGGCGTCGCCGCGACCTTCGTCATGGCGCTCGGCACCGGGCTGACGGTGGCGATCCTCGCGGCGATCGCGGTTTCCGCCAAGGGCCTGGCGATGCGCTTCGCCGATGCCGAATCCGGCCGCGGCGGCGTGGTGCTCCGCGCGATCGAGATCGGCGGGGCGCTGGCGGTGCTCCTGTTCGGGGTGCTGCTCCTCGGCGGCGCCCTCTACCCGATGATGTGAGGGGGGAACTACTCCGCGGCAGCGGGCAGCCGCGCCGACCGCGACACCATGCGCGCCCTCGCGGCACGGCCGAAGGCGGCGAAGAGCCGGGCGGAAGGCTCGTCGCTCTCGACCCAGTATTCCGGGTGCCACTGGACGCCGATGGCGAAGCCCGGCGCGTCGATCACGCGCACCGCCTCGATCGTGCCGTCGGGCGCGGTCGCCTCGACCGCGAGCCGTTCGGCGAGCGCGCCGATCCCCTGGCGGTGGAGCGAGTTGACCCGGATGCGGTCGGCGGCGAGCACCCTTGCGAGCTCGCCCTCAGGCGCGAGGATCGCATCCTGCCGGATGGCGAAGCGCTCATCCTGGACCTTCGACGCCGGGGCACGGTGGTCGTCGCGACCGGGATGCTCCTGGAGCTCGGAAACCAGCGTCCCGCCGAAGACGACGTTGAGCTCCTGCATCCCGCGACAGATGGCGAGAAGCGGCACGCCCTTCCGGATCGCCGCGGCGATGAGGGGCAGGGAGGCGGCGTCGCGCGCGGTGTCGTAGGGCTCGGATTTCGCGTCGGCCTCGGCCCCATAACGCGACGGATGGACGTTGCTACGGCTTCCCGGCACCAGCACCCCGTCCACCCGCTCGAGCAGGCCTTCGACGTCGATGCCTTCGAGCGAGGGGACGACAAGCGGCGTTCCGCCGAAGCCGGCGATCACCGCCCGGAGATAGGTTTCCGCGGCGGCATGCCAGCGGTAGAGGTCGATCTCCTTCACGTCGGCGGGAAGGACGATGAGGGGGCTGCCGGTCATGGAGGGATATGTCGCGCGGCGGACGGCCAAGTGCAAGCGCAGTTGCGCCGTCCGCGCCAACCCGGCACAGAAACCAATTGGCAACAGCCACTGCTTAAGAGATCGCGTGCGTTTCCGCGGGACGAGAATGAGGGACAGCACATGGATCGTCGAACGTTCATCAGAAGGGTCGGAGCTCTTACCGGCGGGGCGGCAGCCGGCGCGGCGGGGCTGGCCGCACCGGCGATCGCGCAATCCCTGCCGAAGCTGAAATGGCGCCTGACCTCGAGCTATCCGACCTCGTTCGACACCCTCTATGGCGCGACGGTCGACTTCGCCCGCTGGGTCACCGAAGCCACCGACGGCCGGTTCGAGATCACCGTCTACCCAGTCGGCGAGATCGCCGGCTTCCTCGACGGGTTCGACGAGGTCGGCGCCGGCCGGATCGAGATGTGCCAGACGGCGAGCTACTACTTCACCGACAAGGATCCCGCCTTCGCCTTCGGCACGACCATTCCCTTCGGCCTCAACAGCCGGCAGCAGGACGCCTGGATGTATTCGGGCGGCGGCATCGAGGTGATGAATGCGCTCTACAAGCGCTACAACGTCTACGGCCTTCCCGCCGGCAATACCGGGGCGCAGATGGGCGGATGGTTCCGCAGGGAGATCAACAGCCTCGACGACCTCAAGGGCCTCAAAATGCGGATTCCGGGCCTTGGCGGGGCGGTGCTCGCAAAACTCGGCGTGAAGCCCGTCCAGCTCGGCGGCGCCGACACCCATGAGCAGCTTGCCGACGGCCGGATCGATGCGGCCGAATGGGTTGGCCCCTACGACGATCTCGCCCTCAAGCTCCACGAGGCGGCGCCGTACTACTATCATCCCGGCTGGTGGGACGGATGCGGGACGCTCTCGGTCTTTACCAATCTCGACCTGTGGAACGAGCTGCCCAAGGCATACCAGACGATCGTCGCCTGCGCCGCCGCCCATGCCAACGCGATGATGCAGGCGCGCTACGATGCGCTCAGCCCGCCGGCGCTCCGCAAACTCGTCGCCGAGGGCGCGCAGCTCCGGGCCTTCTCGCCCGAGATCCTCAGGGCCTGCTTCGATGCGGCCAACGAGGTGCTCGCCGAGACGAGTGCGGCGAGCGAAACCTTCCGCAGCATCCTTGAGACCTGGAAGGTGTTTCGCCGGGAAGAGGTGTACTGGTTCCAGTTCGCCGAGGGGAGCTTCGACAACTACATGGCGGCGGAGGAGCGGGCGGGACGGCTGTGACCGGACCCGCCACGCCGGGCGCGCGGCTCGCTTGGCCGAAAGCGGCGCGCCAGGAGTGCGCCGCCGCGGTCTCGCATCAGATCTGGATGCCGAGCGCGGCGGAGGTCTGCGGGCCGACCTCGCCATCGACGACGAGGCCGCGCATGGTCTGGAACGCGGCCACGGCGGCGGCCGTCTTGCTCCCGTAGATGCCGTCGATCGGACCGGGATCGATGCCGAGATCGAAAAGCGCCTGCTGAATCCTCCGCACCGTCTCCTTGTTCTGAAACGGCGCGTTCACGCCGAAGATGACCGGCGGAGGCTGTACAAGGATGCCGGCGCCGTTAACCTCGTAGTAGATGCCGGGTATCAGGACGCCGGTGTCCCATCTCCGGCCGTGCACGACATGCTCGACCACCCCGAAGGCCTTGCCCTGGGCTTCGATGGTCCGGCCGGTGCCGTCGCAAATGGCGATATGCCCCATGGTTCCCGGCCCGGGCGGATAGCGAAGGACTATACCGCCGACGGTCCCCGCGGCCTGCTCGACGGGCACGCGCTGGCCGCGGTTTGCCGAGTCCGTCTTCCAGGCCCCGGTATAGGCCTCGACCGTGGCAGGGTCTCCGGCATTGTCCACGCAGCCATAAAGGAAACCGCCATCCTGATAGACCAGCCAGGACATGAACTCGGCGCAGTCCCACGGACCCCGCCAGTTGGCGTTGTTCTTGGGAACGAG
>DASSPO010000190.1:0-2766 GCA_035699585.1 Bauldia sp. | reverse complement strand
GGACGGGGCGCACTGTTTCCGTCCCGGCGTTGTCGCTGTCCGAGCGCGGCGGCTGTCCCGCCCCGCGCAGATCACCGATGCCGATGCGTGCCGTTGGTTGGGCACGACCAATATCAAGGGTGGGCGCGCCGTCATCTCATTGCGCTCCCACCGCTCGCGACGATCCCCGGCCGCGCGCGAGATACGCTTCGAGCGCGGCGCGGCCCTCCTCGCCGATATGCAGTCCGAGTTTCGAGCGGCGCCAGAGGATGTCCTCCACCGTCTCGGCCCATTCGTTCTCGACCAGGTAGTCGACCTCGCGCTGGCTGAGGCCAGCACCGAAATCGATACCCAGATCCGCACTGCTCTCGACGCCCGAGAGCAGGAAATCGACCCGCGTGCCGTAGGCACGGCAAAGCCGCCAGACGAGCCGCGGGTCGAGAAAAGGGTAGCGCTGACCCTTGTTCTTCTCCCACTCGCCGAAAAGCGTCGCCCGGATATCGCCGCCGGGCAGCGTCGCCGCTTTGGTCCAGGCGCCCCGCATGTGGGGAAAAGTCGGCCCTAGGTGCTGCAGAGCCTCCTCGGCGAGACGGCGATAGGTCGTGATCTTGCCGCCGAAGACGGAAAGGAGCGGCGCCTGGCCGTCCGGCGCATCGAGCGAAAGCACGTAGTCGCGCGTCGCCTCCTGCGCCTTCGAGGCGCCGTCGTCGTAGAGCGGTCGGACGCCCGCATAAGTCCAACGGATCTGGTCGCGGGTAACCGGCGTGGCGAGATACTCGCTCACCGCGGCGATGAGGTAGTCGGTCTCGCGGTCGGTGATCGCCACCCCCGCCGGATCGCCCCGGAAATCCTCGTCGGTCGTGCCGATGAGCGTGAAGTCCCGCTCGTAGGGAATGGCAAAACAGATGCGGCCGTCGGCATTCTGGAAGATGTAGGCGCGGTCGTGCTCGAAGAGCCGGTCGACGACGATGTGGCTGCCCTTGACCAACCGCGTCGGGCTCGGGCTGTTCAGCCCGACGACGCCCTGGATCACCTCCGACACCCACGGGCCGGCCGCGTTGACCAGCGCGCGCGCCGTCACCTCGAAGCGCCCCCTGCTCCGCTGGTCCTCGAGCGTGAGGCGCCAGGCCCCGTCGTGGCGGCGCGCCGCGATGACCTTGGTGCGGGTCGCGATGTCGGCGCCGCGATCCGCGGCGTCGCGCGCGTTGAGCACGACAAGGCGCGCATCGTCGACCCAGCAGTCGGAGTATTCGAAGGCGCGGCGGTACTCGGGCTTCAGCGGCTTGCCGGCCTCGTCGCGTCGAAGGTCGACGCTTCGGGTCGGAGGGAGGATGTGGCGGCCACCAAGATGGTCATAGAGAAAGAGGCCGAGCCGGATGACCGGCCACGGCCTCAGGCCGCTGTGGTGAGGGAGGACAAACCGAAGCGGCCAAATGATATGGGGGGCGGATGCGAGGAGAACCTCGCGTTCGAGGAGGGCTTCGCGGACCAGGCGGAACTCGTAGAACTCGAGATACCGCAACCCGCCATGGATCAGCTTGGTCGAGGCGGACGAGGTGGCGCCGGCAAGATCGCCCATCTCGCCAAGGAAGACGCTGAGACCGCGCCCCTGGGCGTCACGCGCGATGCCGCAACCATTCACCCCGCCCCCGATCACTGCCAGATCGTACGTCCGGCCGGACCGCATCTGCCTCCCTCATCCCGATTTCAAGCGGGATTTTCGTTTTGTTGCGTTGCGAAATAGACGCGTTGCCGATCTCGCAATGCGAAAATAACAGCGCGTCATTGCGAACTTGCCGGGAGGATAAACGAAAGAAATAGAAACTCAAACGAAAAAAGCGAAGCGACGACCCGCGATGGGGGAAAGTCCGGGTTGGACCCTCAGTCGGCCGCAGAGCCGTCGTCGGACTGGCCCTCGAACCCGGGGACCACCTCCACGGTCACGCCGTTGTGGAGGCAGATGTCGGTGATGCTCTCGGGCGGCGGCCGGTCGGTCACAAAGGTGTCGACCTGCGAGATGTGTCCGATCCGAACCGGGGCGGTGCGCGTGAACTTCATGGCGTCGGCGACGAGGATGATATGCCGCGCATTCTTGATGATGGCGCGCGCCGCCATGACCTCGCGGTAGTCGAAGTCGAGGAGCGAGCCGTCGTCATCGATCGCCGACACGCCGATCACCGCGCGGTCGACCTTGAACTGCGAGATGAAGTCGATGGCGCTTTCGCCGACGATACCACCGTCGGTCTTCCGCACCATGCCGCCGGCGATGATCACGTCGATCCGCGGCGACGGCGTGAGGATATGGGCTACGTGGATATTGTTGGTGATGACCAGCAGACCCTCGTGGTGCACCAGGTGGCGCGCCACTTCCTCGGTCGTTGTGCCGATGTTGACGAAGAGCGAGGAGTTGTTGGGGATGAGCGCCGCCGCGTGGCGGCCGATCACCTGCTTTTCGACCTGTGCCAGGACGCGGCGGGCGTCGTAGGCGACGTTCTCCACGCCGGAGGAGAGGATCGCGCCGCCGTGGGTCCGGGTGAGAACACGCTGACTGCAAAGATCGTTGAGGTCCTTGCGGATCGTCTGCGGCGTCACGTCGAAGCGAGCGGCAAGCTCGTCGACCACCACTCGCCCGCTCTGCCGAGCGATGTCGAGGATCTGCTGCTGGCGGAAGTTGAACTGAAACGACATGGTCTGCGAACCCAGGCGATGACGATCGCAAGGACGAGCCGCAAGGATGTCCTTGGCGCTTCCCTATCCGTTACACCCATTCGGCCGGCAAATCATCTT
>DASSPO010000189.1:0-3643 GCA_035699585.1 Bauldia sp. | reverse complement strand
GTCGGGTTCCGGTTCCCGGCGACCGTAGGGCCAAGCTTATCGAATTGACCGACGAAGGAGAGGCGTTGCTGTCGCAGGCGCAGCCTCTGTACGAGGAGGTTCTGGAAAAAACGATGGGAGTGCTGGGAGACGCGGAGTTGGCGGATTTCTCTGCATTGCTTGCCAAAGTGGACGCGGCGGTCGCGCTTGTGGAGCACCCTGCGCCTTGAGCACGCCGCGAGCCCGCCACGCACCCGCTG
This sequence comes from Bauldia sp., assembly GCA_035699585.1. Lineage (GTDB taxonomy): Bacteria > Pseudomonadota > Alphaproteobacteria > Rhizobiales > Kaistiaceae > Bauldia. Next base: position 3,404 of record DASSPO010000189.1, on the reverse strand, counting down.
ACGAGGACCGGCTACGCGAGCGGGACCGGTTCACCCAGCTCCTCGGCCTGCTAGGACGCCACGGTCTGCGCGGACTGGCAGCCCGGCTCGGCCTGCAAGGCAGCCGCGATGAAGGACTCGAAGCCGCACGGCCCGAGGCAGTGGTGGCAGTCCTGCGGGAAGTTGGGCCGGTCGGCGTCAAGTTCGGACAGATACTCGCGATGCGCAGCGACCTGCTTGGACCCGACTGGATCCGAGCCCTCTCCACACTGCAGGACCGGGTTCCGGCGCTTCCCTTCGACGCAATTGAGCCGGTCGTGGCTGACGCCATCGGCGGCCCGTTGGAAAGCTGTTTCGCAAGCTTTGACCGCGCCCCACTGGCTGCTGCGTCGATCGCGCAGGTGCACGCCGCGACGCTGCTCGACGGGCGTTCGGTTATCGTCAAGGTCCGGCGACCCGGCATCGAACGCGTCGTTGATGCCGACCTGCGCCTGCTGCGCAGGCTGGCGCGCGCTGCCGAGAGGCGCATTCCGGAAGTTGCTAGGCTGAAGCCGGATGAACTCCTCAGATATTTCGCGGAAAGCCTGGACCGCGAAATGGACCTATCAGCCGAAGGACGGTCGAGCGACTCGATCGGCGCCTTTCTTGCTCCGCTGGGGGTGCGCACCGCCTGGTTCGAGTGGGAGATCACCGGCAGACGGGTCAACGTGCAGGAACGGCTGACGGGCATTGCGGCCACCGACCTCGACGCGGCACGGGCCGCTGGCCTCGACCTCCAGGCCATTGCCCGTTCCTACGCGCAGGCGATGCTGCGCATGATCATCTTCAACGGGCAGTTCCATGCCGATCCGCACCCGGGGAATGTGATCCTGCTCGACGACGGATCGCTGGGGCTCATCGATTTCGGCGCGGTTGGAACGCTTCTGCCGCAACGCCGCGACGAACTGGTAAGGCTCGCGCTGTCGATTGCCGCAGACGATGTGGCGGGCGTCGCCGACATCCTCATGCTGTGGGCGGGTGATCCGGATATCGAGCGCCCGCGGCTGGAGCTTGCGCTTGGTCAATTGATCGACAGCTTCAAGAACGTTGTTCTTGATCAGATCGACCTGACCCAGACCTTTCAGCAGGTTTTCGCGCTGCTGCGCGAGTTCCAACTCGCTCTGCCTCCGGACCTCGCTTTGGTACTCCGCACGCTGTTGACGGCGGAAGGTTTTGTCAGGCGTATCGACCCTTCGTTCGACATTGCAGCTGAGCTCGCGCCCATAGCCCGCGAGCTGATCGCGGAACGAACCAGCCATGTTCGGCTCCGAAAGGAGGCACGCAAGCTGGCTGCGGCGCTGGGCCGCGCCGCTTTGAGCACGCCGGAGATCATCGGCCAGATCGAAAAGGTCGCGCGAACCGGAACGATCCCGGTGAGCATCAACGCCAAGGACTTGCGAGCCTTTGAGCGGATCGCCCGGCGCGACCAACACGACGAACCTCCGATTGTCCCTGCCGCGCTGCTCATTTCAGCCGCGATTCTCGCTGATCACCTGCCGTTACTGGCAGCTCTGAGTGCAGGTCTGGCGCTGGCAATGGTCGTGTGGGGGTTCGTGAGACGTAAGTTCAGTTCTCGATAAGTCCGCTTCGGCACCAACCACTCTGCTCGCGGAGGGGCAGACGGGACATCGGACGAGGAATGGCAACGTCCGCTTTCCACCCACAGCTGACTTTAGCCGAGTTGAGATTCGCCGCGACAGTCTCGCGACTCGTCGCCTTTGGCCGGGGGAGCGGCCCGAATCGGCTGCTACCGATCGTTTCGATTGCAACGGTTGGGGGACTTAATTTTCACGGCTTTCGGGGCTTTTAGCCGCGATCGATCGCGGGGCTTGACCTTATTTCCGGAATTCGTATCCCGAGTCGGGTACGGCAACCGTGACGGCCGAGATCGCCCACCGAGGCGCTCGCAGGCCCCCTTTCGTGATGCTCCATAGCTGTACGTACATATGGAGTAGCGAATGCTTATTCGTGGAACTGGGACGACCATCTACCAAGATTGGTCGAACCCCTTCGATGGCTTTCGTCTCCCTCATTGGCCGAGCCACTACACGACGGAATGCCAGTACATTCGGCTTGTGGGTGGTCCGGCCGGATTCTGGGACAACTTGTCCGCAGATGCGCTCTGCGAATTAGGTCAGCCCACGGTCCATTGAGGAGACGACAGTACGGGGCTGGGCCACTGTGCCCGGCCCCACCGTCGACCCGGCATCGCTGAAATTCCCAGATTGATAAATATGAGCATGAAGCATTTTCAACGTGCGCTGAAGAGCGCCAAGATTTCCGACTACGCCGACTTCCTCGATGGCCTTGTCCGGCCCACTCATTATCAGGTGGTCCAATTGAAGCAGCGGGATGGCGATGTCGTCGTCAATCGCAGCCTAGGCGTTGATAGCGCCGATATTGTCTACCGTGATGCGGCAGTACGCTACCTGAAGAATCTAAGCAGGACGATCTACGGCCGTCGGGGCTTCCGCAACAGGCGTTCTCGGCCTCTTCCGCATCTGGTGACGCTGGAGGGTGACGGGACCGCTGTCCGGTATCACCTCAATTTGCTGCTACGGCGACCGGAATGGTTCGATGCGGCAGATTTTGAGCAGGCTTGCGAGAGCCAGTGGCTGAAGTCGCCCTGGGCTTACTTCGGGCCGACCTCGCACTTTCTTCAGGAGCGCCACGGTGATTGCCTCGGCTACTCGCTGAAGGATCATCTCAAGAAAGACGGAGCGGACTGCATTCTGTCGTTTTCGCCGGCCGATCGCAGTTAGGAAAGCTAGATACCCGCAGCGTTGCGGGAACAGTGTCTCTTTCGACAAGCCGCACCTGACAAAGTCGAGCAAGCTTCGCGGTCCTCGCGGCCGGAGGCTAAGCTAGAGAATTGTCTAGATACTTAGAGATAAGATCGAAGAGTCTTAGCCATCATCGAGCGAAGCGAGAGCAGCGAAGCTGCCCCTCCCATACTCGAAAGTCCTCAGACAATGTCCGCAACCGGCTCCAAAAGTGATGCGAGGATCTGGATGCCTTCCCGGTTCGTGGCAACCGTGGGCTTGGTCGCGTGAAGATTCTCGACGGCCATCGTCGGCATCGCATGGCTGAGATAGAACCGCTGCAGCTGGCTGATGCTGGTGCCGGCATTCTTGGCGAGCATGAAAAGGTCGATGTTCTGGCCTTCCAGGAGCCTCAGCATCAGCGAGCTATGCCGCAGGGAATACAGCGTCCGAGTCTTTCCAAGGGGGTCGGTCGTGAGCCCCGCATAATCGGTGAGCTCCCGGAAGTAGTCGCCCATCCGTTCCTTTGCGGTTTCGCGGTTGGGGTAGTGGTTGAGGAAGAGGTACTGTTCAGGCCCTGAACCTTCACGGTCGACGATCCTCCGGAATGCGCCGATGGCCTCG
>DASSPO010000188.1:0-9386 GCA_035699585.1 Bauldia sp. | reverse complement strand
GGCGGCCGCCGACAAGGATGCGGCGGAGGCCGCTGCCGACGAGGCCGCGGCAGTCGCGGCGGCGGCGCGCAAGGCGGCGGACGACGCCGCGGCGCGCGTGGCCGAGCTGACTGCTGCGGCGCATGCCGCCGATCAGGTCGTCCGCTCAACATCCGCCGCCTTCGCAGCCGCCGAGGAAAAGAGAAAGGCGGCGGAAGTCGATGCCGCCGCCGCCGTCGCTGCCCGTGACCAGGCGGTTGCGAATGCGGAGTCGGCGACTGCCCGGGTGGCGACGGCCGAGGCTGCTTTGGGTGAGGCGACCGAGGCCCGTACGGTCGCCGCGGCCGAATCCGAGGCGGCCGCCGCAAAGAGTGACGCCGCCAACCGGCTGGCGGAAACCAAGGCCGCCGAGGCGGCGGAGGCTCAAACCGCCGCAAACGATGCGGCGCGAACGGCGACCGAACTCATGCAGGCGCTGGAAGCCCTGGAAGCCGAGCTCGCTTCGGCGCAGGCGGAGCTCGATGCCGCCATCGCCGAAGCCGAAGCCAAGGCCCAGGTCGCCGAAGCCCTTCGCCGTTCTGCCGACGAGGCCGCGGCCAAGGTCGTGGCCGCACAGCCGGAAGCCGATGCGGCGGGGCATGCCGCGGCCGACGCCGAGGCGGCGCAGGTCACGGCCGAAGGCGTCCTTGCCCTCGCCGAGACGGCGCTCGTGGCCGCCCGCACCGCCTACGACAACGCCGCCGCCGAGGTGGAGGCGTTGGAGAAGATCGCCGACGATGCGGCCACCGCTGCCGCCGAGGCGAAACGGAACGCCGACAGGCTCCGCGCCGAAGCCACGGCCGCGTCGGATCTGGCCGCCGCCGCGAGCTCGGCCCCGCCGAACCCGGACGGCTCCGCCACGGCGCCTCAGCCCGGCGCTCCCGGCTCTGTCGCTCCGCCGGACGCCGACCTCGAGGCCGTTGTCGCCGCGGCCGACGCCGCCGAGCGGGATGCGGCCGAAAAGGCCGACCTCGCCGATCAGGCGCAGCGCGATCTCGATGCGGCGAAGGCCGACCTCGAAAAGAAGGCCGCCGCGCTCGCCGACGCGGAATCCGCGGTGGCCGACGCCCGCGCTGCTCTTGCCGCGGCGACGTCGGACGCCGTCGCCGCCCGCGCTGATGCCGACGAGGCCGCCAAGGCCCTTCGCGTCGTCGAGATGGAGGCGTCCGCCGCGACCACCGCCGCCGCCGAGGCCGACACCGCGGCGAAGGATGCTGCGGCCGTCGTGGCCGACAAGACCGCGGCGCGCGATGCCCTTGCGGAGCGCGTCGAGGCCGCCCGCGCCGCCTCCGAGGAAGCCTCCGCCAGCGCCGAGGCCGCCGAGGCCGCTGCCCGTAACGCGGAACGCGACGCGGCTGCCGCGCGCTCCGCGGCCGACCTCGCCGCGCGGGAAAAGGACGACGCCGCTGCGGCGCTCGTTGCCTCGACCAGCGCGATCGAGTCCGCGACGACCGAGTTGAAGCAGGCGGAGGCCGACCGGGAGGCTGCCGCCGCCGCGCGTGAGCAAGCCGAGACGCAGGTCGCCGATACCACGGCGGCGCTTGCGAGCGCGGTCGAAGCGGCGGATGCCGCCAAGCGCGCCGAGGATGCCGCGATCGTCGCCGCCGGTGAAGCCGTCGCCGCGCTCAAGGCCGCCGAGGAGGCCGCCGCGACGGCCGCTGCCGAAGCGGCCACGGCCGAGGCGGCGGCGAAGGACGCCGCGGCGCGCGCCGCCGCGATGCCTTCCGGTTGGCGGCCGGGCGAGCGCACCGGCAGTCGCGCCGACGCGGGCCCGCCGCCGGCCGATGTCGCCGCGGTGGACGCCGGGGTCGAGGCCGCCGATGCGCCCGTCCTCGACGAGCCGGCGCCGGCCATCGACCTTGTCCCTGTCGCCCCGCGGCTCAGGCCGACCCGGGCGACCGCGGCACCCGAGTCGCCGCCCGACCTTGATCTGTCGCTCCCCACCGATGATCGGCCGATCACGATCATCCGGCCGCAATAGGCGGCCGCCGGCCTAGCCGGGCCTTTTCCGGTACCAGTCGAGAACATGGAGCCGGATCGCGGACGACAGGTTCGCGCTTCCGCGCCGCTCGTCGATCTCGGCGATCACCGCCGTGACGCTGATGCCTCGCGCCGCCGCGATCTCGCCGAGCGCCTCCCAGAAGGGATCCTCGATCGAGACGCTGGTGCGGTGCCCGGCAATCGTGATCGATCGCTTCACGGCGTCTCGCCGTCCGGTTCCCGTCGGTGACCGCGCAGGTGTTGGTCGAGCCGCCGCCGCTCGTCGGCGAGCTTCTCCCGTTCGGCCTTGGTCAATCCATGGAGACGGCGGTTCTCCTCCGCCTTCCGTTCCCGCTCGGCGCGGCCCTTGGCCTTCCGCGCCGCGCGGAGATTGACGATATCGGCGGACATGACGGTCATCCTCCCTTGAAGCGAAGGTCGCGTCCGCGAACCACGGTCGCGTGCTTCCTTGCGTTTCCGCCAGCTGCACCTGTCGTCGAGCCGGGAACGGCTGTCGGCTCCGTGCGACGTGGCAGGATCTTCATCCTCACTCCGGTCCGATCATCCGCTCCGGCCGGACGATGGCGTCGAATTCCTCGGGGGTGACGTAGCCGAGGCGCGTCGCCTCCTCGCGGAGCGTGGTCCCGTTCTTGTGCGCGGTCTTGGCGATTTCGGCCGCCTTGTCGTAGCCGATTTTCGGCGCCAGCGCGGTGACCAGCATCAGCGAGCGCTCGAGCGCCGCCTTGATGTTGTCGTGACGCGGCTCGATCCCGACCACGCAGTTGTCGGTGAAGGCCGCCACCGAGTCGGCAAGCAGGTCGACCGACTGGAGGAAATTGTAGGCCATCACCGGGTTGTAGACGTTGAGCTCGAAGTGGCCCTGGCTGTCGGCGAAGGTGATGGTGGCGTTGTTGCCGAAGACCTGGGCGCAGACCTGGGTGAGCGCCTCGCTCTGCGTCGGGTTGACCTTCCCCGGCATGATCGACGAGCCTGGCTCGTTCTCCGGCAGCGCCAGTTCGCCCAGTCCCGAACGCGGCCCCGAGCCGAGAAACCGGATGTCGTTGGCGATCTTGAACAGGCTCGCCGCCACCGTGTTGATCGCGCCGTGGGAGAACACCATGGCGTCGTGTGCGGCAAGCGCCTCGAACTTGTTCGGTGCCGAACTGAACTTCATGCCGGTGATCGCCGCGATCCGGTCGGCGACGCGCTCGGCGAATCCCTTGGGCGCATTGAGGCCGGTGCCGACCGCGGTGCCGCCCTGGGCGAGCTGCATCAGCATCGGCAGGGTCTGCTCGATGCGGTGGATGCCGTTCTCGACCTGCTGCGCGTAGCCTGAGAATTCCTGGCCGAGGGTGATCGGCGTCGCATCCTGGGTGTGGGTGCGGCCGATCTTGATGATGTCCTTCCACGCCTGCGCCTTGTCGTTGAGCGCGTTGCGGAGCTTCTGGAGCGCCGGGATCAGCCGGTGCACCGTCTCCTCGGCGGCGGCGATATGCATCGCCGTCGGGAAGCAGTCGTTCGACGACTGGCTCAAGTTGACGTGGTTGTTGGGATGGACCGGCGTCTTCGAGCCCAGCTCGCCGCCGAGGATCTCGATGGCGCGGTTGGCGATCACCTCGTTGGCGTTCATGTTCGACTGCGTGCCCGACCCCGTCTGCCAGACGACCAGCGGGAAATGCTGATCGAGCTTGCCCTCGATCACCTCCTGCGCCGCCTGGACGATCGCCTTGCCGATCGTCGGGTCGAGCCGGCCGAGGTCCATGTTCACCTCGGCGGAGGCGCGCTTGACGATGCCGAGGGCGCGGACGATCGGCTCCGGCATCCGCTCCCCGCCGATCGGGAAATTCTCGATCGAGCGCTGGGTCTGCGCCCCCCAGTAGCGGTCGGCAGGCACCTCGATCGGCCCGAAGGTGTCGGTCTCGACCCGCGTCTTGGTCGTCGCCGACCGGGTCGGCTGGAAATGCGAACGTCTGCCCATGGCTTGATGCCGGAATGCTGGTGGAGATGCACCCCGCATGTATTGGCTTTGCCGCGGGGCGTAAAGTGGAGACGCGGCGCGGGCCCGGGGCAACGCGGGCGACCGTGGCAACCGCCGGCGCTCAGCCCCTTCGCGCGGTGGAACTTCTCCGCCCGGTCGCGCTTAACCCCGCGGACACAGGCGAGCGGAGAAGCAGCATGGATGGGAACCGCGGCGACGAGGACCAGTCGATCACTGCCCCGACCCCGCCCCAGGGAGAGAAGAGTCGCCCGCCCCCTGGCGAGGTCGATCGTCGGCAGGACGATCGCCGCCCGGACGGGCAGACGACGCCTACGCCCACCCCGCCGCAGGGCGAAGTTGGCCGCCGCGGGCGCTAGCCGTCGGCCGCGCTACGGCCGCGGCCCGATCCCGTCGCGCCGTCCTCAGCTCTTTTTCCGGAACGCGTCGAGGCTCACCACCTGGGCCTCGTTGGCGGCAGGCGGCGGAGGCGTTTCGTCCTTCTCGGCGGCCGCGGCAGGCGCAGGAGCCGGGACCGGCGTCGGTTCCGGCGGGGCCGTCTTCGCCTCGATCTTCTCCTCCGCGTCCCCCTCGTAGGGTTCCTCGTCGAGGTCCTCGATGGCCCGCGGCGCCTCGGCCCGCGGCTGGCCCGGCTTGGCGGCGATCTCGAACTGGACGCCGAACTGGACCGAGGGATCGAGGAAGGCCTTCACCGCCGTGAACGGCACGAGCAGCCGCTCGGGAATGCCGTTGAACGACAGCCCGACCTCGAAGGCGTGCTCGTTGACCGTGAGATCCCAGAACTGGTGCTGGAGGACGATGGTCATGTCCTCGGGGTAGCGCGCGAGCAGCCGGCTCGACACCCGCACTCCCGGTGCATGGGTGGCGAAGGTGATGAAGAAATGATGCTCGCCCGGCAGTCCGGTGCGCGCCACCTCGGCGAGCACCTTGCGGACCACGCCGCGCAGTGCGTCCTGGGTGAGGATGTCGTATCGAATCTGGTCGTCGGCCATGGCCCCGGATGCCGAAACGGGGCGCGAAGGCCCCGAAAGAGAAAGTGGAGGCTTCTGTTGCCAGGCGCCTCCGAACCCCGCCTTACGGTGCGAACCGCAAGGGCTTTGGATGAGGTTGCATCACCGCATTACGCGGCGAGGCGAGCCTCGGCATAGTTGTCGTTGGCAACTATATGTTTGGCCCGATAACGGTGGATACCATGCCGGGCGAAAGCCCATCCTTTACGCCCTCGTCGATCCTGTTTCGCCCCCGCCGGAAACCGCTTCGCGGCTCACTGAGGCGGGCTCTGGTGGAGGCGCCGGGCACTGCCCCCGGGTCCGAAGGTTTATTGCGATGGCCGTTTATCGCCATAGCCGGATTGCTCCGGCACCACGGAATATAGGGATTCGCGGCGGCAATGGGAAGCCGGACGGACAAGCTCGCCGGAAATCCCTAGACTTGCCGGGTAACGCGGCGCGCGGGGCCCGCATCGGGTGGATCCGCCCGGGTGAAACCCTGCGCCCGGTCGGGACGTATCTTTGCCGCCACCAGTTCAGTCAGGGGAGGAACTGCAATGAGTCGAATTCGCCGTGCCGTTCTTGCGGCCAGCCTGATCTTTCCGCTCTCGGCCATGCCGGCGCTGTCCGCGGAGACCACCCTCTACCAGCGCCTCGGCGGCTATGACGCCATCGCCGCCGTCACCGACGATTTCCTCGCCCAGTTGATGAATGACGAGGAGTTCGCCGTCTTCTTCGCCGGGATGTCCGACGACACGGTGAAGCGGGTGCGTCAGGAGGTCGTCGAATTCTTCTGCCAGGCGACCGGCGGCCCCTGCAACTACACCGGTCGCGACATGAAGGTCGCCCATACCGGCCTCGGCATCACCGCCGAGCAGTGGCAGAAGTCGCTGGTCTACTTCGCCGCCTCGATGAACAAGTTCAAGGTGCCGGAGGACGTCCAGGCCGAGCTTGCCGCTGCCGTCGGCCCGCTCGAGAAGGATATCGTCGAAGTCCGGTAAAGCCGACCCCGCTCGCTGAGCGCGACGCTGCCCGCCGCCTCATCGCCTGGCGGGCGGTGGGGAGCCCGCGGCGTTGCGCTCCCGCCCATAGGCGCGAAGGAAAGTCCTCACCGCGGCGCGGGTCGCGGCGTCAACCTCGGCCTCGCTCGGCCTCTGGCCCATCATCGCCGGGCCGCGAAGGTCCATGTTGACCAGGCTGATCAGCTGGCGCGCGGCGAGATCGGGGTCGTCGAGATCGAGGAGCCCGTCATGGGCAAGCCGCGAGAGCCGCGCCGACACCGCCGCCCACACCCGGCCCGGCCCGCGCTCGCGCCAGGCTTCGAACAGCTCCGGATAGCGGTGGCCCTCGGTCTCGACCAGCTTGTAGAGTGCCGCCGCCCGGCGGTCGCACATGCAGGTGGCGGCGAGGCGCCGGGCGAACCCGACGAGTTCGGCCTCGAGATCCTTCGGCCGGTCGGGGAAGCTGGCGAGCGTCGCAAACAGGCCGGCGCTGGCCCGTTCGGTGGTGTCCTCGACCACCGCCGCGAACACCTTCTCCTTGTCGCCGAACTGGTTGTAGACCGTCTGCCTTGAGACGCCGGCCTCCGCGGCGATCACGTCGATGCTCGCCCCGGCAAACCCCTCGCGGGCGAAAACGCGGCTCGCCGCATCGAGAATGCGGGCGCGCCTGGCCTTGCCGCCCCCGGGGGGTGCGGCGGGAGGTGTGACCTCCATCACACTGGTCATGGCTGTGAAGATAATGATGCTTGACTAGTTGGACAAGCATGTCCAACATTATGGACACTGATGCCGTCAACGATCCTTGGGGATGGCTTGGCGGCGGGCGCGCGGCCGGCGCAGCGAAAAACCGAAAAGACGCGGTAGAACATGGACTTACAAGTCCGGTCAGACCGCGCTCGGGGACAGGGGACCGCCCAAGGCGCGAAGGTAACTGACGGATTCTGTCTATTGTGCGGCGCACAATCGGCGGAGTCAAAGGCAAGAATCGATTTTCGGGGCGGTCCTCCCGCCGTCCCGAGACTGGAAAGGCCCCTGTCATGAAGTCACAGTCCCTCAAATACGCGATCGTGCTCGGCCTCCTGACTGCGGTCGGCCCGTTCGCCATCGACATGTACCTGCCCGCCCTCCCCGCGATCGCGGCCGACCTCGACGCCTCGACCGCCGCCACCCAGATGACGCTGATGGTGTTCTTCGTCACCTTCGGCGTGTCGCAGATCGCCTACGGCCCGATTTCCGACATGGTCGGGCGGAAGCCCCCGCTCTATTTCGGGCTTGCGCTGTTCGCCGTGGGTGGGATCGGGTCCGGGTTCTCGCCGACCATCGAGTGGCTGATCTTCTTCCGCTTCATCCAGGGCATCGGCGCCGCCGCCTGCATGGTGATCCCGCGCGCCGTCATCCGCGACCTGCACACCGGGATCGAGGCGACCAAGCTGATGGCGACCGTCATGCTGGTCTTCAGCGTCTCGCCGATTCTCGCCCCGTTGATCGGGAGCGCGGTGATCCTTCCCTTCGGCTGGCGCGCGGTTTTCGTCGCCGTCACCATCGTCGCGATCCTCGGCCTTCTGCTGATCGGCCTCGCCCTGCCTGAGACGCTCAGGCCGGAGAACCGCGCGCGGCTCAGCCTGGGGAGCGTGGTTTCCGGTTTCTCGACGCTGTTCCGCGACCCGCGCTTCCTCGGCCTCACCTTCATCGGCGGCCTCGGCATGGCGAGCTTCTTCGCCTTCCTGGCGAGCTCGTCCTTCGTCTATATCGAGCACTACGGGCTGACGCCGACCGAGTTCAGCCTGGCGTTCTCGGTAAACGCGATCGGCTTCTTCGGCGCCTCGCAATTCGCCGCGCGGCTTGCCGGACGCTACGGGTTCGACCGGGTGATCCTGACCGCCGTGTTCGGTTATGCCGCCGCCGTCTTCATCCTCTTCGCGCTGACCCTTGCCGGCGTCGATGACCTCGCCACGCTGATGACGGCGCTTTTCCTCGCCTTCACCTGCCTCGGCCTGGTCATCCCCTCGACCATGGTGCTGGCGCTCGAGGAGCACGGGCCCATCGCCGGCATGGCCTCGGCCCTGGGCGGAACGCTCCAGTTCCTCACCGGCGCTGTCGTGATCACCATCGCGAGCTTCTTTTTCGATGGCACGTCGCTGCCGATGGTGACGATCATCGCGGCCTGCGGCGCGGGCACCCTCGCCCTTTCGCTCGTCACGCTCCGCCGCGGCGGAACTCCGGAGCCGCAGCAGGAGCCGGCGGAGTAGGGCTCGACCTCCTGCGGGCGCGGCGACAAGTTCCGCCGCGCCCGTTTCCGACCTACATTTGGCGCTCGGAGAATCACGCCATGCGCCAGTATCTCGACCTCATGCGCCATGTTCTCGACCATGGCGTCGAAAAGACCGACCGGACCGGCACCGGCACCCGCTCGGTCTTCGGCTATCAGATGCGCTTTGACCTCGATCAGGGCTTTCCCCTCCTCACCACCAAGAAGCTTCACCTCAAGTCGATCATCCACGAGCTTCTCTGGTTCCTCTCCGGCGACACCAACGTCCGCTACCTTCAGGAGCATGGCGTCCGCATCTGGGATGAGTGGGCTGACGAGAATGGCGACCTCGGCCCGGTCTACGGCGCCGAGTGGCGGTCCTGGCCGACGCCGGACGGCGGCTCGATCGACCAGATCGCTCAGGTTGTCGATCAGATCCGGCGCAATCCCGACTCGCGGCGCCTGATCGTCACCGCCTGGAACCCCGCCGACATCGACAAGCAGGCCCTGCCGCCGTGCCACTGCCTGTTCCAGTTCTACGTCGCGGACGGACGCCTGTCCTGTCAGCTCTACCAGCGTTCGGCCGACGTCTTCCTTGGCGTGCCGTTCAACATCGCCTCCTATGCGCTGCTCACCATGATGGTGGCGCAGGTGACCGGCCACCGCCCGGGCGACTTCGTCCACACCCTTGGGGACGCCCACCTCTACCTGAACCACCTCGAGCAGGCCCGGCCTCAGCTGACCCGCGATCCGCGCCCTCTGCCCAGGATGCGCATCAACCCCGAGATCGGCTCGATCTTCGATTTTGTCTATTCCGACTTCGCCCTCGAGGGATACGACCCCCATCCGCACATCAAGGCCGAGGTGGCGGTGTAGGCGAAGGCTGTGGTTGAGGCCCTGGCGAATTAAGACGACGGGATACGCGGATGAAGACGGGATGCTCGGATGAATACGGCTACATTGGCGAAGGGTAGGGCGGCGGGCCTGGAGCGGGACGCGGTTGTCCCGAAGTATCCCGAAGCGGAGCGGGCGGTCGCCTGACCCTCGCTCTCCCGCCACCTCCCCGTGGTTCCTGCCGGACCTGCCGCGATGACCACCGCCATCCGCCCCGCGCGGCCCGACGACACGCCCGTCATTCTTGACCTGATCCGCGG
>DASSPO010000187.1:0-7162 GCA_035699585.1 Bauldia sp. | reverse complement strand
CTGGCGATCAGCCACCCCAACAGGATCGTCCCGAAACCGTAGATAGAGCCGACCGAAAGATCGAGCTCGCCCGCGATCAGGAGATACGTCCAGGCGACTGCCACGATGCCGATAAACGCCGTCGCGCGGGCAATGTCTAGGATGTTGCCGACCGTCAGGAAGTTGTTGGCCCTTGCCGAAAAGAAGATGAAGATGAGGATCGCCACGATGGTCATGGCGGCTTGGCGCGTCAGCAGGTTTTCTCGCGCCCAAGTCGTGAGGGTCGTGGTCTCCTCGGCGATGGGAGCTTCGATAGGGGCCGGTCGGGCGAAGTCTGCTTCCTTCACGATGGTCTTGGCTCCTTCCGGCCACACCTCCGGCTACAGCGTGCCGCTGGTCAGGAGGCTCACGATGTTATGCTTGCTGGTCTCTTTCGCCGCGAGGTCGGCGACTTTGCTCCCGTGTCTGAAAACGACGATTCGATCGGCAAGCTCGAAGACGCTTTCGAGATTGTGACTGATAAGGAGCAGGGCATGGCCTTCGCTTCGAAGCGTCAGCATGAGTTCCTTCACCTTTGCTGCCTCGCGTACGCCGAGGGCCGCTGTAGGCTCGTCGAGAAGCGTGATCTGCCCGCCCTGCTGCCAGGCCCGGGCCACGGCGATAGCTTGGCGTTGGCCACCGGAAAGACTGCCCACGCGCGCCCGCACCGAAGGTAGTCCGACGCGAAGCGCCGTGATGGTCTGCCGTGCCTCGCGACGCATGCGTCTGCGGTCGACAAAAAAGCCGAAGCGGACCGGCTCACGACCGAGGAACATGTTGTGGGCGACGTCTCGCTCGTTGACGAGAGCGAGATCTTGAAACACGGTTGAGATGCCGAGTTGCATCGCCCGCTGTGGCGAATCGATCCGGGTCGGCCGCCCATTGATCCTTATCTCGCCGCTGTCGGGGGGATGGACGCCGGAGAGGATCTTGACGAATGTTGACTTGCCGGCCCCGTTGTCGCCGACCAGCGCAACGATCTCGGAACGGAAGAGGGTTACGTCGACCCCGGCAAGCGCCGTAACGCCGCCGAAATGCTTTATGATTCCGGTCGCCTCGAGAACCGGTTCTGCCATCCCGCGCTTCTCCTCCGTCCGCCACCTTCTCTTGGGGGCGTGACACCTGCTGGACCTGACTTGAGTTAGGATACGCCCGCCGTTGCTGGTGTTCGCGGGCAATCCTGAGGGCAAAACATCAGGGTTCAGTACCCTGCCTGCGCCCGGCAGTGCAGGTCAGCCTGTCCTCTTCGTGCGGCCTTCCGCGCTTTTTGCTTCGGCCTCGTCAAACAACTGCGGGTAAGGGTAGTTGAAGCCGAGGAGCTGCCGCATCATGGGACTCATTGTCCGCCTGAAGTCCTCGTCCAGCGTGGTGAGCATATCCTCGACCGGCTTCACAAATTTCGGCAGGTATTCGATCAATATGCCAGTCCGGTCATGATTAGACTTGTTGGGCATGGCGCAATGCCAGACGGCCCCAAAGAAGAGTACAGCATCGCCTGGATCACCGGTCATCCGGCTGCATCGCTCGTAGAACAGGTCGTCCTCTGCCGGATAGCGAATGTCGCGCTGCGAGCCGGGCACGTAGGCCGTCGCGCCGGACTCCTCCGTGAATGGATCGAGCAAGATCGTCAGCTGCGCGTTCATCGGGAACGACGTATTGAGGCCGATCGGAAAGCTCTCGCGCTTGTAGAAGTCCCAGTACGGATAATCGATATGCGGCTCTTGTCCGGGCCCGCCGGGAAGGATTCGGTTCGCGGCGATCGAACCCATGATGAACTCGCTGCCTAGGAACTTCTTCAGAATGTCCACTATGACCGGATGCTCGGCCATACCGGCGAAGACCTTGCCCTTGGTGAGCAGATTCCAGACGCGTCGTTGCAGCGAAAGCCGGTTGTCGATCTCGGCCTTTCCTTGGAAATGGGTGACGCGCGGAGGCTCGGCGTCTGACAAGTCCATTATGATCTGCCTCGCCTGGGCGATCACGTCTTGAGTGAAAAGAGCCGGAAAGACGACGGCACCATCGCCTTTGAGGAGCACGCCGATAATCTCGTCGACGTCGTATTTGGCATGGTCGATGCGGAGCATGATGCCAACCAACAGCCACCGAACCATCCGACGCTATACCAACCGAGGAGCCGCGACAAACGCCTGGTGCGGGTACTATTCGCGAAGCCTGCACCAGAACGTGACACACCCGCTATCGCTCGCTTCTCGCGGTTGCTTTGACCCGGCCAGCTACTGGGGTGTTTAGGCGTCTCGTGTTCATGAATCATGTGCTGATCGTGGGCATCAAGGATTCCCTGGTTGGTGCCCTGGCCTGATCTGCAGAGATCGCCAGTCCGGGGCTTCGCCCCTTCGCTGATGATTCCGTCCGGCTCGATTCGGACTGCGGCAGCGATGATGATCCTTGGATCTTCACGGCCGGGGCTGTCGAGACTCCGCCCGTTCGCTATCGCCGGACCGTTGTCGAACGCGGCCAAAAGAAGCCGGACTATCGCGGTGGCGATCACGTCGGCTGTGAGCCGGTTCACACCTCTGTGGCGGCTGTCACTGTGGATGCCCGATTCGGCGATAGTCTTTAGAGGTGACCCGGTATCCCCGTTATCTGGGACATCGAGAGTCGCGACAAAGGAGACGAGTCATGAGCAGCAATCTGTTTGGAGCCGTGATCGCTGGTCTTGCAGCAGCAGTGGCTGTCTCGATGCCGGTCGAGGCGGGGTACGTCCAGAACGGCAACACCGGCAACGGGGTCCAGATAAACGGCATTCTACATAACGGCCATGGAATCAACGCCGTAGCGTTGAATGGAGTTCAGATGAACGGTCGCTTCCTGAACGCCCTGGGATATAACGGGGGGACCAGGAATGCCTTGACGTTCAGTGGGACCGACCTGAATGACCGGGATGAGCTTCGCGGATGGACGGTCATCGGAATCGAGCTGCCGAAACCGCCGGCTGAGTAAGGCTCATAGTCGCCGATTTCTCATCGGTGCGGTTCTGGCAGGCATGTCGTTCGGTTCGTGCCCGGCGGCTGCCTGGACAGGCATACGTTCCGTAGAAGTGATCGAAACGGCGTTCCACATTCGTCTTAACGACGGCAGCGTCTTGTCCGGCCAGGCCTTGGTCGGTGCGGTTCTGACAATCGCCGTTCCGGGTGGTGAGCCGCAGATCATCCGCATCGATGGCGTCGAAACGGATCCGAACGATCCTGAGATTGAGCTCTATGACCTCAGCTTCAAGGATTCGAAGAGCGGTACGTGGCAGGCTCTATGCGCTCCCGATCCGGATGGCGTGCAGAAGGCCTTTCCCATGCGAGGCGCCCTGGCGGCGGATGGAGAGTACCATCCCGAGGCTCCCGGTTTCAGCCTGACCTGCACTGCCGGAGTGCAGGCAAAATGCGTGCGGTGGGGTTACAAGCCATGGAAGCCGGACATAGCAGGTGTCAGCATGCTGAGCCTCTATCGGAGCTGCATGCGGATGGCCCGTGCCGACTATTGCGGTGACGGCATCGGTGCGACGCGAGATGGTACGCCCATAGACCTCTATGATGTGGCAGGCATTCAAAGGCCAGAACCAGTTTCGTCAATGACATTTGAAGCCGCTTGGAACCCACAAGGCGCCGTCTGCGTGCGCCGGACGCGCCTCCGCGATGTCTTGACGATCGAACAGCTGGTGAAACGCTGCCCGCGGCTGGCAGGCAAGACCGATGCGCGTTGCAGCGAGAGCTTTCCCGGCGCGCTTCTCTTCAACAAATCGCACGCAGGTCCATAAGGAAGGCCGCTGTGCCCGATCTCCGCCGGTGCGGCGCGAGTGGGTAGCGGTTCGGGCCCCCGACGATACTGAGGTTGGTGTATGAGGAACGAGCGCTAGGCGCGGAGCCACTTGCTCATCCACTCGCCCGTCGTGCCATCGCCGGCATCAATGCGGGCGCGGGCGAAATGGTGACCTCCGTCTTGTCAAACGTGCGGGTCAGCGTCCGTGTCCGGCTGCCGTGCCGATGGCCGGCAACGCCGGCTTTCTCGCCCTCATGCAACGCTGGCCGCCGTGTGCACCCCCAGGGCGTCATGTCTTCCGAAATACATCCACCGCTACGGCCGCGACGATGATCGCTCCTTTGGTGATGGCGGTGCCCGCGGGACCGACCCCCATTACGCTCAGGCCGTTGTCGAGGACGCCGATAATGAGCACGCCAAGCAGTACGCCGAAGATCGTCCCTTTTCCTCCTGCGAGGCTGACACCCCCGATCGCCACTGCAGCGATCGTCGAAAGCTCCAATCCGGCGGCTTGGGTCATAGTCGAGGTGAGGTGTCGCGACATGGCGATCACCGCGCCGATGCCGTAGAGGAAGCCGGCGATGGCGAAAACAATGATGCGGACACGCTCCACCCGGACGCCAGAGATGAAGGCGGTGCGTGGATTGCCCCCGACTGCGTAGATCTCCATACCGAGTCGGGTTTGGTGGAGGAGATACCACGTTGCCGCCACCACTGCGAAGAAGACGAAAATAGGGAACGGAATGGCGAGAATTTCGCCTTGGCCGATGAAGGCGATTGTGTCGGGCAGCCGGTCGACGAAGCCGCTGCCGGTTACCTGGTAAGCGAGGCCAATGCCGATCTGCCAAGTGCCTAGCGTGACGATGATCGCCGGCAGCCGGAGCCGTGCGACTAGGATGCCGTTGGCTAGTCCGAAGCCGGTGCCTATCAAGAGCATGATCGGGATCACAAGCAGCGGAGTCAGCGAAAATCCGAGCATCGAATATTGCGGATTGTCGGTGAGCAGCGCTCCGCCGGCCATCAGGGACACTGCCACGATGCCGCTAACCGACAGGTCGAGCCCGGCGGTCAGCACCACCAACGCCTGACCGCACGCCGCGACGCCGCGGATCGCCGACTGGACGAGGACGTTGGCTATATTGTCTGGGACCAGCGTGATGCCCTTGCTGGCGATGGCGAAAGCGACCACCAGCGCGACCAGGATCATGATGCGGACGGCATTGTCGCGGCGGATGAGCGCCAGCGCCATCCCGCGACGTCGTCCGCCGAGATCCCCTTCGACCGGGCTCACGCGCGCACCTTCATGCCATGATCCTCGTCTGCCGCTTGCGGCGGAAGAACTCCATCGACACAGCGAGGATGATGATCGCCCCCTTGACCGTGTTCTGTAGCTCCGTGCTGGCGCCGAGGGCACCGAGCCCGCTGTCGATCACGGCTAGGATGAGCACGCCGAGAAGGACGCCGAGGATCGACCCGCGCCCGCCATAGAGGCTGACTCCGCCGATCGCCACCGCGGCGATGCTGTCGACCTGGATTCCAGCGAGCGTCCGCACCGAGACCGCCATCATCCGCGCCTCGATCGAAACCGCGGCGAGCCCGATCATCAGCCCCGAAATGACGAACACCAGCAAGACGATGCGGCTGACTTTGATGCCGGAGAGATACGCCGCCGCCGGGTCGCCGCCCACCGCATAGACCGCGCGCCCGAACCGGGTTTGGTGGAGCACATACCAGGCGATGGCGAACAGCACGAACATCTCGATGATCGGCACCGGCACGCCGAGAATCTTGCTCTGACCGAGCACCGAGAGCTGCGGGGAGAGATCAGTAATGGTGTAGCCGCCGCCAACCAATTGGGCGAGGCCGTAGCCGACTTGCCAAGTGCCAAGTGTTGCGATCAGCGACGGCACCTTGAGGCGCGACACGATCAGCCCGTTCACGGTTCCCATTGCCACCGCCACGGCGATGATCGCCGCGACGCCGACGATCACTGGCACAGGATCGCCACCGACGATGTTCAAATCCCAGCGGCTGGTCAGCATGGAGGCGCCGACTACGCTCGCCAGTACGCCGATGCCGTAGAGCGAGATGTCGATTCCGCCGGTCAGCATTACGAACGTCTGGCCGATCGCAGCGATGCCGGTGACCGAGGCCTGGAGCAGGATGTTGACGATGCCTCGGGGGCTGTAAGTGGTGCCGCCGGTAAGCAGGCCGAAGACCACAATCATCGCGACGAGGACGAGAAAGCGGAGGAAGTTGTCGTTGCTTAGGAGGCGGATCATGCCGGCGCACCCGCGGTCGCCTGATGGCTCGCCAGGACCATATCGAGGAGGTCCCTTTCGGTGACCTCCCCCGGCAGCACTTTCCGCGTGATACGGCCCTGGACCATGACCAGGATCTCGTCGCAGGCGATCAGCACTTCGCGGAGGTCGGAAGAGAGCAAGAGGACGCCGAGCCCACCCTCGCGCGCCAGGCTGCGGATCACTTTATACAGCTCCGCGCGCGCCCCGACGTCGATACCACGGGTCGGCTCGTCAAGAATGAGAAGCCGCGACTGCGCCGCAAGCCACTTGCCGACCACTACCTTCTGCTGATTGCCGCCAGATAGGAAACGGACCACCTTGTCCGGCTCGCGCGGCCTGAGGCCGACATCGTCTATCACGCCGGTGACGAGTCTTCGTGCCCTGGCCGCGACCACGGTGAAGGCCACCGAGACGCGCCGGAGCGCCGGCAGGATGATATTGAACAGCACCGACTGGTCCTGGACGACTCCTTCCCGCTGCCGGTCCTCGCTGACGAAACCGATGCCGATCCGTCGTGCGCGGTTGGGGTTCATGGCGTTAAGGTCGATGGTCACCCCATCGAAACGGACCCGACCGGTGATATGGCTGCCTACTGGCAACGCACCGACGAGGGCGCGGGCCAGCTCGCTCTTGCCGGCGCCGATCACCCCGGCAATGCCGACGACAGCGCCTTTCGGAACTGCGAAGCTCACATCCTCGAACAGCCCCGGCGCACTAAGGTGCTCCACCTCCAGCATGGTCGGTCCGGCTGCGACGGCCCGCGCGGTTCCCGCCATGTCCTTACTCACGGGCTTGCCCGTCATCCGCTCGATGAGGGTGGGCATGTCCAGTTCGGTGATGGCGTAGGTGCCCACCACCTTGCCGTCGCGAAGCACCGTGACTCGGTCGGCCAACGCGAACACTTCCTCAAGCTTGTGTGTGATGTAAATGATCGCAACGCCGTGTTTTCGGAGCCGCCGGACCAAGGCGTAGAGGTTTTCGATCTCCACCCGGGACAGCGCCGAGGACGGCTCGTCCATGATGAAGACGAGCGGGTCATAGGAGAGCGCCCGCGCGATCTCGACCTCCTG
>DASSPO010000186.1:0-5059 GCA_035699585.1 Bauldia sp. | reverse complement strand
GGGCGGGAACCGCGCCGCGCACGAGACGTTGAGATGAGCAGGGTTGGATCGGGCGGACCGCAAACCGACCCGATCACCGCCGAACCATCATTCACCCCCAGTCAGGAGCCCTAGACATGGCGATATTCAGCAAGGACATCGAGAGCCTCGATGATCTCTTCGTCCACACGCTTCAGGACGTCTACTACGCCGAGAACCAGATTCTCAAAGCCCTGCCAAAGATGATCAAGAAGGTCAGCGATCGCCAGCTGCGCGAAACGCTGTCGGACCACCTCGAGCAGACCAAGACCCACGTGGATCGTCTCGAGCAGGTGTTCGAGATGCACGGCGCCGAAATCAAGGCGGTGGACTGCCCGGCGATCGACGGCATCCTCGAGGAAGCCGACGAGATTGCCGCCGATGTCGGCGACAAGCAGGTGCTCGACGCGGCGATCATCGCCGCGGCCCAGGCAGTCGAGCACTACGAGATCACCCGCTACGGCACGCTCGCCACCTGGGCCAAGCAGCTCGGTCGCGAGGACTGCGCCTCGGTTCTGGTTGAGACGCTGGAGGAGGAGAAGGAGGCCGACGAGATCCTCACCGACGTCGCCAAGGGTCGGGTCAACGCGGAAGCGGCCTAACCCCGGAGACCTTGCTCATGGACACGCCTGAGGCGAAGCGCGGGGACGATGCCCGACTGGCAATTTTCAGGCTGGTCCCGACCGCCTCGCGGAACGACCGGCGCCAGGCGCGCGGCGCCTTTCACGGCGAGGTGGTGGTGCGGGCCTACTCGGCGGAGGACGCCCGCACCGTTGCTTGCGAGGCCGAGATGGCCGCGGGGGAGGGAGATCCGAACGGCGACAGCCCATTCCGCGACGCCGACCGCTACACGGTGATCGAGGTTCCCGGGGTCGATTTTCTTCGTTCGGGCAAACGCGGCCTGATTGCCGGCCGTTTCGCCGCCAAGGCCGCGGTCGACTGAAAATATTCCCCTGCGGCACCGGAACCGCGATCGGTGCCGCGGCTTTTCTTGCGAAGCCCTTAGACCGATTCACGTCAATTCATTCCTGGAGGGAGCTCAAGGATGTCGATGCCGCCCGAGGTGAACGTCGCAGTCGTCGAGGAATCAACGGACGTTGAACGTCCGGTGTCGTGGCGAGCCGTGCTTGCCGGAGTCGTCGTCGCCCTGGTCGTCCAGATCCTACTCGCCGTCCTCGGCGGGGCCATCGGACTGGCCTTCGTCGATCCGACCCGAACCGACAACCCCGACGCGGGGACCGTGACCGTTGTCGCGATCATCTGGTGGACGCTTTCGGGCGTGCTCGCCGCATGGGTAGGCGGGGTCACGGCCGGCCGGCTTTCGGGGCGGCCTGGAACTTCCACCGCAGCCTGGCATGGACTCGTCGCCTGGGCGGCGACCACCCTTGTCATCTTCTATCTGCTGACGACGGCGGTTGGCGCGCTCGTCGGCGGCGCATTCGGCGTGCTCGGCTCCACCGTCGGCGCTGCGGCAGGTACCGCGACGACGCTGGCGCCGGCGGTGGCCGACGCTGTCGATCCGTTCTCTGCGGTGGAAACGAATATCGATGACGCAATCGGGGTCAACGATCCCGAAGCGGCGCGGACGGCCATCGGCGCCCTGGTGCGCGCCGCTTTCACCGCCGAAGGCGACGCCGCCGGACCGGCGATGGACCGTGCCGCCGCGGCGCTGGCGCGGGCAACGCGAACCTCGCCGGAAGAGGCGCGGGCGCAGCTCGAGACGTGGAAAGCCGACTTCGACCAGACGGTCGCCACCGCGGAGGCCGAAGCACGGGAGGCAGCCGATGCCGCGCGGAAGGCGGCGTCCGCGGCGGGAATCGTCAGCGTCATCGCGCTTGTGTTCGGCGCGCTCGCCGGGTGGTTCGGCGGCTGGAATTCTCCGATCCCCGACCGGGAGACGCCGTTTGGCCGCTTCGGCCGGCGGGTTGTCGCGACAAGCCGTTGAGGGTCACCATGAGCGCCAAGGTCAAGGCCACCGTCGAACGGCAGCGGAAGATCCAGAAAGGGATCGACCGCAAGGAAAGGCGGGGCGGAAAGCGGAAACGCGAGGCGGGCGCCATGCAGGCCGGGGCCCGCCGCTACCCCGAGCTGCCGTTCCCGAAGCAGCACCAGCGCAAGCCGGGCAATGAGGCCAGACTTGAACCGGCGCCGATGTACGATGCGCCGTTCTACAAGGGCTCGGACAAGCTCAAGGACAAGGTCGCCCTGATTACCGGCGGCGATTCCGGCATAGGCCGGGCGGTCGCCGTGCTGTTCGCCCGCGAGGGTGCGGATGTCGCCATCACCTATCTGAGCGAGGACAGCGATGCGCGGGAGACGATCGACTCGATCGAAGCCGAAGGCCGGCGCGGCATCGCCATCGCGGCCGACGTGCGCGACCGGGAAGCGTGCCGGAAGGCGGTGGAGACGACCGTGAAGCAATTGGGCGGGCTCAACATCCTCGTCAACAATGCCGCCTTCCAGCTCCACGTGCCGAGCTTCGAGGACCTGACCGCGGAGCAGTTCGACGAGACCATCAAGACCAACCTCTACGGCTATTTCCACATGAGCCAGGCCGCGGTCGCGCACATGCAGGCTGGTGACGCCATCATCAACACCGGCTCGGTGACCGGCATCCACGGCAGCAAGGAACTGCTCGACTATTCGATGACCAAGGGGGGCATCCACGCCTTTACCCGGGCGCTTGCCGCCCACCTCGTGCCGCGCGGCATCAGGGTTAATGCGGTCGCGCCCGGCCCGGTCTGGACGCCGCTCAACCCCGCCGACAAGGCGGCCGAAGATGTCGCCGAGTTCGGCGCGAAGACGCCGATGAAGCGGCCCGCGCAACCGGAGGAGATCGCGCCAGCCTATGTCTTCCTCGCTTCGCCGCAATGCTCCAGCTACATAACGGGGGAGATCCTTCCCATCATCGGTGGCTACTGAAGGAGATCACAATGACAAAGTGGCCCAAACCCCAGCAGTCCGGCAATGCCGGGACCGGCGTCAAGGTCGGCGATGCGGCCTATACCGAACAGGGCCGCGACGGCGGCGGCACCGGCGAGCGCGGCGGGACGCGCGAAGAAAACACCTTCGACAATCCGCGCCTGAAGCCTAAGGAAACGAATCCGCCGCGGCGGCGAAGCGGCACCTAACCCGCGATCAGGTTCGACGGCTCGAAGAGCGGCACGATCTTCATCCCGGGAACCAGAACGAGTCCCTTGTCGGTGATCCGAATCTCCGGAATGACCGAGAGCGGGATGAGATTGAACCCCATGTAGGGGATTGTGCATCCCGCCGCCTGCCACTCGACCTTGAGCGCCTTCACTTCTTCCGCGACCTCGCCGACGCGCTTGTCCGAAAGAAGACCCGCAATCGGCAGCGGGACGGACGCGCGTAGTTTCCCGTCATCCACCACGACCACACCTCCCTGGGTCGCCGCGACCGCCTCGAGGGCGACCCTCATGTCGGCCTCGTTGGTACCGGCGATGATGATGTTGTGGCTGTCGTGGCCGACACTGCTCGCCACGGCTCCTCGCTTCAGGCCGAAGTCCTTGAGCAGGCCGTGGGCAACGTTGCCGGTCGATTTGCCATGGCGTTCGACAACGGTAACGAAACAGAGATTGTGGCGGTCGAACACCGTCTGCCAATCCTTTTCCGGTTCGATCGCGACCCGGTCGTGAAAGAGGACGATGCCGGGAAGGGCCGTTCGAATGGTGTTGGCGAAGACCGGCCGCTCCGGCATCTCCGGGACGAGCGTCAGCCCTGTCTTGATCTTGACGGTAGCGTAGGCGGCCTGTGGATAGCGGTAGCGGTTGGAAAGTGCCGCATCGAGAACGGGCGTGACCTTGCGGTTCTTCACCACCAAAGCGCCGCCATACCATGTCGACTGCGGTTTCAGGTCGTCGTCGAGAAGAACCAGATCGGCCCGCCGGCCGCCCCCGAGGCCGCCGATTTCTCCATCCATGCCGTACCGAGTCGCCGCGTGAAGCGAGCCCATGCTCCAGGCGGTGAGTTTCGGAATGCCGAGGCGGACGGCCTCCCGCACCACCCAGTCCTGGCCGAACATCAGGAGATCGTCGGCATCTCGGTCGTCGGTGCAGACACAAATCCGCTTGGTGGATGCGCCGAGCTCGGTCACCGCCTTGACTGCCTCGACGATCGAGTTCCACGGCGTTCCGGGATTGCCGCCGCGAAGAAAGACCCACAGACCTGCCTCGATGAAGTCATTGGCGATGTCGCGGTCGATCGCTTCATGCGTGTCGGTAATGCCGCTCGCCGCATAGGCGGCGACGAACTCGCGGCCATAGATGTGCCCCGAGACCGGCCGGCCGCGCGAGAGCGCCGCGGCGAGGATCGCATGGCTCCGCTCGTCGCCCATCGTTACCTGGACGAAATCCATCTTCTCGCCGAGCGCCACCGCCTCCGGCCAGCGGTCGAAGATGGCGCCGATCTTCTCGGCGGTGAGATCGCCGCCGGCCGTCTCGAACTCAGGCGAGGTCGCTGGGACGGTGCTCGGCACCGTGAGGAAGATTGAGAGCGGCGCCTCGCGAGCGTCCTCAAGCATCGCCTCGACGCCGGCGACGTCCATGACGTTGCCGATCTCGTGGCTGTCGCAGAAGATCGTCGTCGTGCCGTTGAGAAGAGCGGCCTCGGCATAGGCGCACGCCGTCACCATGCTCGACTCGATGTGGATGTGCGGATCGCAGAGCCCCGGCGCCAGGATGCCGCCGGCGGCGTCGAAGACCTCGGTCGTGCCGTTCCCCTTTTTCTTGTGCGCGCCGGCCGGCTGGATCGCGGCAATGCGGCCGCCGGCGACCCAAAGCTCGCGGTTGTCGAGCATACGGTCGGAGTAGGTCGAGAGAAGCCGCGCACCGGTGATCACCAGATCGGGTGGGGTGCGCCCCGACGCGACGTCGGCAAGGCGGCGGGTCATCGTCGCAAGCGGCGCAACCGAGAAGCGGGTCAGCTTTTCCATGCGTGTCTCTCAGGGCAGGGTCCGGTGACGGTGAGGTCAATGATAGTCCGGAATGCCGGGGATTGTCCTGACTCCGGAAATCCGGCG
>DASSPO010000185.1:0-11071 GCA_035699585.1 Bauldia sp. | reverse complement strand
ACGAAATTTGCCGAATATTTGGGCAGGTCGAATCGCTAGGGGGGAGCGACAGCGAGCGGCGCGCCAGTCACCCAATCACGTCCGGCATTTCTCGCGGGCGGCCATCCGGCCGGCCGAGACGACAGTCGCCACAAGAGCGGCCAAGGGGGTAGGAAATGGACAAGGACATCGGGGCAATTCAGATCCTCTTCACCGAGGTCTACTACTGGGTCACCGTCGTCTTCATGTTCCTCATCCATGTCGGCTTCTGCGTCTATGAAGTCGGCGTGTCGCGGCGGAAGAACCATCTCGCGACCCTGATGAAGAACGCCATGGTCATCCCCGTGGTGAGCGTCACCTTCTACCTCTTCGGCTGGTGGCTCTACTCGGCGATGGTCAACGGTCCGGGCATCACCGGCGACCTCGTCGCCGCCCCCTTCGCCGAGCCGTGGAACGAGTTGATGGCGCCCCACATGGGCGGCAAGCCCGTCGATCCCGGACTCACGCCCGCCGACACCGCGCTCTGGGCGCGCCTCAACGGCGTGTTCTGGGCGGCCTTCCTGCTCTTCTCCTGGACGGCAGCCTCGATCGTTTCCGGCTCGATCATCGAGCGCATGAAGTCGGGCGCCTTCTGGCTGGTCGCCATCATGCTCGGCTCGGTCACCTGGATCATTGATGCGGCCTGGGGGTGGCACCCGGCCGGCTGGATGGTGCAGGTCCTCGGCTATCATGATGCCTATGCCTCGGGCGTGGTGCATGCCATCGCCGGCGGCACGGTGCTGGCGGTGCTGATCAATCTCGGCCCGCGCATCGGCAAGTTCCGCGCCGACGGCACGCCGCGCAACATCCCGCCGCAGAACCCGTGGCTGGTCTGCATCGGGCTGTTCCTGATCTACACCGGCTTCTGGGGCTTCTACGCCGCCTGCAACATCCCGGTCTACGACGTCCAGGTCGGTGACGGCGTGTTCTGGTCGGCGACCAACATCTACCTCCAGGCGGTCACCCTCTCCGGCGTCACCTTCAACTTCATCATGTCGCTCTCCGGCGGCCTGATGGCGGGCTACCTCGTCTCGAAGGCCGACCCGTTCTGGACCTTCTCCGGCGGGCTTGCCGGGATCATCGCCTGCTCGGCCGGGAACGACCTCTACCATCCGATCCAGGCGTTTCTGCTTGCCGCGCTCGTCGTGGCGATCATCTACAAGCTGCACTACTGGGTGGAGCGGCGGTTCAAGATCGACGACGCCGTCGGCGCCGTCGCCGTCCACGGCTACTCGGGTTTCCTCGGCGTGGTCGCGGCGGGCTTCCTCCTCTGGGGCTATCCCTCGTCGCCCGACGGGCTGCTTGGCCACACCGAGGCATGGGCGCGCGTGACGCCGTGGGGCCAGTTCGTCGGCGCG
Organism: Bauldia sp.; assembly: GCA_035699585.1. Classification (GTDB taxonomy): domain Bacteria; phylum Pseudomonadota; class Alphaproteobacteria; order Rhizobiales; family Kaistiaceae; genus Bauldia. Next base: position 9,695 of record DASSPO010000185.1, on the reverse strand, counting down.
GTGATCATGTTCTTCGTCCTCGGCTTCGTGCCCGGCTACGTGCTGTCGTGGATCCTCAAGCAGGTCGGCTTCCTCCGCATCTCGCGCGAGGCCGAGCTCGCCGGGCTCGACTACCACCTGCACCAGCAGACGATCCGCGAAGACGACGAGCTCCGCGCCGCGCTCGCGGCGGAGGCCAGGATCGAAATGACGCGGCACGGCGGCACGGCCGCGCCGAGGCCGGCACCGGCGGAATAGGCGGGGGACGGGACCATGACCAACGGCACCTTCAGCGACTGGAACGGCAACATCTTCGACATCGGCCCGATCTATCCCTTCGTGGGGTGGGAAGTGCTGATGGTGATCCTGCTCGTCGTCTTCCTCGTCTGGTGGCACTTCATGCAGATCAGGATGGAGAACGACGCCGACCGGCGGAGCGCCGAGGAACTGAGGCAAGGGGACAACCTCGCCAAGGCGCTCGAGGCCGAGCACACGCCGGAGCGGATGTAGCGCGCCGCTGTTCGTCGCAGTCAAAGAAGCGCGAGGGGCCGCCTCCGACCTCGGGGGCGGCTGTCCCGCGCGCCGTTCTCGACAACGTCCTCCGCCGCGTGCAGGATCCGGGTCGCCGGCCGAAAGCGGCGGGCGGATAATCCGCTTCCTCCGCCGCCGCCCAGGGATCGACCGTGACCCCCGAATTCCTGATCACCTCCTTCATCGTCGTTGCCTCCCCCGGCACGGGTGTTCTCTTCACGCTTGCCGCCGGCCTGTCGCGGGGCTCGCGGGCGAGTATCGTCGCCGCCTTCGGCTGCACCCTCGGCATCGTCCCGCACATGGCGGCGGCGATCACCGGGCTTGCGGCGCTCCTCCACGCGAGCGCGGTCGCCTTCGAGGTCTTCAAGTATCTCGGCGTCGCCTATCTGCTCTTCATGGCCTGGAGCACGCTGCGTGAGCGGGGCGCGCTCCGGGTCGACACCGAGGTCGACGCGCGTTCGGCGCTTCAGGTCACGGTGACGGCGATCCTGATCAACATCCTCAACCCGAAGCTCTCGATCTTCTTCCTCGCCTTCCTGCCGCAGTTCGTGGCGAGCGACGATCCGGCGCCGCTCCTCGACATGCTCTGGTTGAGCGCCGTCTTCATGGCCATGACATTCGTGGTCTTCGTCGGCTACGGCCTGTTCGCGGCAGCGATCCGTGACCGCGTCATCTCCCGGCCGCGCGTCATCACCTGGATGCGCCGCGGATTCGCCGCCGCCTTTGTCGCCCTCGGCGCCCGGCTTGCGCTGAGCGAGCGCTGAGGCGAACGGGGCGTCCTCCGCCCGCTCATCCGGACACCTGCGCGCGCCACCCGCGTTGACAAGCCGGAGGGCCCAATGCCACTCGTCCGCCCGTTCGAGCAACGTGACTCCCGGGGAGTCCCGACAACCCTCCATGCGGATCGTCCTGCACATCGGCATGCCGAAAGCCGGGTCGAGCGCCCTCCAGGGAGCGCTCACCAGGGCGCGCGGGGCGTTGCGCCGCAAGGGCGTCCTCTACCCGAAGACCCGCCTCAACCATAATTTCCTCATCGCCGGCCTCGCCCCGCCGGACCGCATGGGTCGGCTGTTCCAGCAGCACTACGATGGCGACGCCGACGCCATCCGGGCCGACTTCGCGGACTTCTGGGGCGGCATCGTCGACTCCGTACGGCGAGAAGCGCCCTCGACCGTGGTGCTTTCGTCCGAGTTCCTGTTCGGTGCGGTAGGCGAGGCGGGCGGGGACGCACTTCGCGCGCTGCTCGCCCCGCTCGGCGGGTCGACCGAGATCATCTGCTATGTCCGGCGTCCCTCCGACTACTACCTGTCCATGGCCCAGCAGCGGCTCAAGGCGTCGTGGGTGATCCGGCCGGTCGAGGCGATCGGCTACCGCCGCTCGCTGGAGGCCGCGCTCGTCGCCGCCGAACGCGTCCACGCCGTTCCTTACGACCGCTCGCTCTTCCCGGACGGCGACGTGGTGGCCGACTTCGCCGCCCGCTTCATGCCGGAGGCCGCCGCCGATCTCCGCGCGGTCACCGATCTCAAGGTCAAGCCGAGCATGAGTGCCGAGGCGATGGCCATCGTCCAGGCCTATCGCCGCAGCCATCATCCTGACGAGAACGACCGCTTCACCCCCGACACCGGCCAGCTGGTGCGCCGGCTCGGCGAGCGCGAGGCCGAGCTCGGCGGCCGGCGGCGCCCGGAGCTGCTGCCCCACGTTCGCGACCACATCGACCAGTCCTCGGTCGATCTCCTCTGGCTCCGCGACACCTTCGGGATCGTCTTTGACGGTATCGACTACGTCACGATTGCCGCCAGGGCCGGTCTCACGCCGGAATCCGTGGACGAGATCTGCGTCGTCGATCCGGAAAGACGGAGGCTCCTTGAGCCGACGGCGGAAAGCCATTCCGTCCCGCTGGAGAATCCCGCGAAGAGGAGGAGGTTCCGCTCGCTCTTCCTGGGGCGTCGCCGCCGCTGAGGCTCTGCGTCGTCACCGCGTCGGCGCGACGTCGTACCCGAACTCCGCTGCCGAATCGGTGAGCCACTTCCAGAAGCTGCCGGCGAGGCTGCGGAAGACGGCAATGTCGTAGGTCGGCACGGCATCGACCTGCCAGAGCGTGACGCCCATCAGCGCGATGATGCTGGTCGCCGCGCCGCCCGGAGCAAAGAGGGATGGGTGCAGGTCGATGGGCAGACCCTTGGCGAGCACCTCCCGCGCCCTTCCGCCCGCAAAACGGACCACGGCGCGTCCGTCGCTCTGGTCCGAGATCGAGGCGAGCCCCTTGAGCTTCGTCGACAGATCCGTCGACAGATCCCCGTTTGCAAGACGCTCGGACACCGCCAGCCATTGTCCCGGTCCCGTGCCGATGAACCCGACCTCCGGGCCGGCCACATGCCGCGGCGTATCGGGCAGGTCGGCGCCGTAGGCCGCCCGCGCGATTTCGCGGAGCGCCGTCCCCTGTCCCTTTCGCGCCATCACGCTCGCAAGGCCGAGATCGACGCGCTCGCCCACCGTGACGCCCGCCGCTCCGTCCATCCGCCCGTGGCGGCCGGGGACGGCGAAACCGTGGAGTGCGGAGCGCGCGGCGAGCCGGTCAGACACGGAGCCGCTCCCCTTCCGGGTCGATGAAGCAAGGCGGACAGACCTCCACCGGCGTGTCGCCGCCGCGCACCGGATCGGCGGCCCGCACCACCTCGCCGTGCCGTTCCGGCCCGCGCGAAAGGAGCCCGAGTCCGATCCAGTGGCCGAGCGACGGCGAAAAGGCCACCGACGTGACGTAACCCTCGTCGTGAGCTGCGTCGGCCGGCGCATCGCGTGGCACGAGATGCGCCCCGGCCCTGATGCGAACGCTTCGGTCGACAGGCCTGATCCCGACCAGCCGCGGCCGGCTTGCGTCGGTCAGCGCGGCCCTCCCCGCCATGAAGCGGCCGATGAAATCCTTCTTCGTCGAAAGGAGCTTGCCGAAGCCGAGATCGTGCGCCGTGGTCTGCCCGTTGATCTCGTTCCCTGCCGGGTGGCCCTTTTCGATCCGCATCACCCCCAGCGCCTCGGTGCCGTACGGTACGATTCCGAAGGGCGCCCCTTTTTCCATGATCGCCCGGATCAGCGCGTCGCCGAAGCGCGCCGGCACGCCCAACTCGTAGGCCAGCTCGCCCGAAAAGGAGAGCCGGTAGAGTCGGCCCCCTACCCCGCCGCATACCGACACCGGCCCGGCGGCGAGATACGGAAAGGCTTCGTTCGACACGTCCTGCCCCGGATCGAGGAGCGCCGTGACCACGTCGCGGGCGCGCGGTCCGGCGATCGCGAACTGGGCCCACTGTTCGGTCACCGACACCATCTGCACGTCGAGTTCCGGCCAGATACACTGGTGGCAGAACTCGAGATGCTGCATGACCTTGACCGCGTTGGCCGTGGTCGTGGTCATGAAATAATGATCCTCGGCAAGCCGTGCGGTGGTCCCGTCGTCGAGGACGAAACCGTCCTCGCGGAGCATCAGGCCGTAGCGGGCCTTCCCGACCGGCAGCGTGGAGAAGGTGTTGGCATAGACCCGGTCGAGAAAGAGGCCGGCGTCGGGCCCCTGCACGTCGATCTTGCCCAAGGTCGAGACATCGCAGACTCCCACCCGTTCCCGCGTCGCCTGCACCTCGCGCGTCACCGACTGAAGCCAGTCGGTTTCCCCCGGCTCCGGGTACCATTGCGCCCGAAGCCAGTTCCCCGTCTCGACGAACACGGCGCCCCGTTCGTCCGCCCACCGGTGCGACGGCGCGAGCCGGGTCGGGCGGAAATCCTTGCCGCGGTGGTGACCGGCAAAAGCGCCGATCGCGACCGGCGTGAACGGCGGGCGGAAGGTCGTCTGGCCCACCTCGGCGATGCTCCGCTCGGTTGCCTCTGCGAGCACCGCCATGCCGGCGGCGTTGCCGGTCTTGCCCTGGTCGGTGGCCATGCCGAGCGTGGTGTAGCGCTTGAGGTGCTCGGCGATGCGGAAACCCTCGCGCGCCGCGAGCTTGACGTCGGAGACGGTCACGTCGTTCTGAAGATCGACGAAGGCTTTGCCGATCGAGTCCTTGACGTACCAGAATGGCGCGAACGCGACGCTCTCCTCGTCGGCCCGGTATGTCTCCGCGGTGACCCTCGGGAATCCGAGCGAGGCGGCCGCCTCCACCCCTGCCCGCGCGCCTTCGGCGAGGCATGATGCGAGACCGAAATGTCCCGCCGCCGCGCCCGCGACGCTCATCCCCGGCGGCAGCGTGCCCGGGAGCAGCGACGCCATGCCCTCGTTCCACGTCGGCCGCCCGCCGAGATGCGTGGTGAGATGGATGCTCGGCGTCCACCCCCCGGAGACGGCGATGAGGTCGCAGCCGACATGGATGTCGCGGCCCTCGCCGCTCCGGATCAGCGCGCTCCGCACGCTTCGACCGCCTTTGGCCTCGATGATGCGCCCGCCGGGGACGAGAATGGCGCCGGCCTTCGTCGCCGCGTCGCGAGTCGCCGCCGGAACCTCGTGCCGCGTGTCGACCACCGCCACCACGTCGATGCCCGCGGCCGCGAGGTCGGCGACGGTCGCCGCGCCCTCGTCGTTGTTCGAGCAGACCACCGCCCGCCGACCTGGAACGGCCGCGAAACGGTTGACGTAGGCCCGCACCGCCCCCGCGAGCATGACGCCGGGCCGGTCATTGCCGCCGAAGATGATCGGTCGCTCGATCGACCCCGCCGCGAGCACGGCACGCTTGGCGACGATCTTCCAGTACCGCTGGCGCGGCTCGTGCTCGGGAGGCGCCGGCACATGGTCGTTGACCCGTTCGAGCGCCCCGTGGACCCCGCCGTCATAGACGCCGAACACCGTCGTGCGGCGCATGATGCGGACCTCGGGCATCGTGGCGAGTTCCGCCTCCGCCGCTGTCACCCACTCGGGTCCGGGCCGCCCGCCGACCAGGCGCCGGTCGGCAAGGAGCCGCCCCCCTGGGCGGGCGTCCTCGTCCGCGAGGATCACCCGCGCGCCGGCGCGAGCCGCCGCGAGCGCTGCGGAAAGTCCCGCCGGGCCGCCGCCGATCACCAGGACGTCGCAGAAGGCGTGGGATTTCTCATAGTGATCCGGGTCGGGCATGCCTGCGGCGCGCCCGAGGCCCGCGGCGCGGCGGATCGCCGGCTCGTAAAGCTTCTCCCAGAACGAGGCCGGCCACATGAAGGTCTTGTAGTAGAACCCCGCGCCGAGGAAGGGCGCGGCCAGCTGGTTGACTGCGAGCAGGTCGTGGCGGAGCGTCGGCCAGCGGTTCTGGCTGTCGGCCACGAGCCCGTCATAGAGCTCGACGGTGGTCGCCTTTGTGTTCGGCTCGCGCCGCGCGCCGGTGCGAAGCTCGACCAGCGCGTTCGGCTCCTCCGAACCGGCGCAGAAGATGCCCCGTGGCCGGTGATACTTGAACGAGCGCCCGACGAGCCGCACGCCGTTGGCGATCAGCGCGGAGGCGAGCGTATCGCCGGGAAAGCCGGTGAGCTCCAGGTCGTCGAAACCGAAGCGGAGCGTGCGGCTCCGGTCGATAAGGCCGCCCGCCGCCAGCCGGAACGGCTGCGCGTCGCGGCGCGCGAAATCGGTCGCGGCGCTCACCCGTGTCCCTCCGCCGCCGGCTCGACCGAGAATATCTCGTGGGTGCGCACGTCGCGCGTCACCACCAGCCAGGCGTGGCATCCCGCGCCGTGGTACCAGTGCTCGCGGTGCCGGCCCGCCGGGTTGTCGCGAAGGTAGACGTAATCCACCCAGGCGGGCTCGACCGACGGCTCGAGGCTTGTCGGCCGCGTCACCGTGGCGTCGCCGCGATAGGTGAACTCCTCGAGGGCGCGTTCGCCGCAATATGGACAGCGGATGCGCATCTCAATGCAGGTTGGGCTGGGCGCCCATCCCCTTCTCGTCGATGACGCGGCCCGAGGCGAAGCGGTCGAGGCGGTAGGCGGCTGCGGCCGGATGCGGCTCGTCGCGGGCGATGAGGTGCGCGAAGCACCAGCCCGAGGCCGGCGTCGCCTTGAACCCGCCGTAGCACCAGCCGGCATTGAGATAGAGGCCGTCGACCGGCGTCCGGTCGATGATCGGCGAGCCGTCCATCGACATGTCCATGAGCCCGCCCCAGTTCCGGACGATCCGCAGCCGCCCGATCGAAGGCAGAAGCGCCATGCCGCCCTCGCAGACGTCCTCGACCACCGGCAGGTTGCCGCGCTGGGCGTAGGAATTGTAGCCGTCGAGATCGCCGCCGAAGACCAGGCCGCCCTTGTCCGACTGGCTGACGTAGAAGTGCCCGGCGCCGAAGGTCATGACGATGTCGAGAAACGGCTTGATCCCCTCCGAGACGAAGGCCTGGATGACGTGGGTCTCGATCGGCAGTCGCAGCCCCGCCATCGCCGCGACCCGCGATGAGTTGCCCGCGACCGCGAGCGCGATCTTCTTCGCCCTGATCGGGCCGCGCGTCGTCTCGACGCCGACGGCGCGGCCCTGCTCCACCCGGATGCCGGTCACTTCGCAGTTCTGGACGATGTCGACGCCGAGCGCGTCGGCGGCCCGTCCATATCCCCACACCACCGCATCGTGACGCACCGTGCCGCCGCGCCGCTGCAGGAGCCCGCCCCTGATCGGGAAGCGGGCATTGTCGAAGTCGAGCATCGGCACCAGGCGCCGCACGCCCTCGGTATCGAGCAGCTCGGCGTCGACGCCGTGGAGGCGCATGGCGTTGCCCCGCCGCGCATAGGCGTCGCGCTGCGGATCGGAGTGGAACAGGTTCAGCACGCCGCGCTGGCTGACCATGGCGTTGTAGTTGAGTTCGCGCTCGAGCCCCTCCCAGAGCTTCATCGACAGCTCGTAGAAGGGGAGGTTGCCGGGGAGCAGGTAGTTGGAGCGGACGATGGTCGTGTTCCGCCCGATGTTCCCCGAGCCGAGATATCCCTTCTCGAGGACCGCGACGTTACCGAGCCCGTGCTCCTTGGCGAGGTAGTAGGCCGTTGCCAGCCCGTGGCCCGCGCCGACGATCACCACGTCGTATTCGCGCTTGGGCTCCGGCTCCCGCCACACCGGCTTCCAGCCGCGATTGCCGGCAAGTCCGTTGGCGAGGATCGAGAAGACGGAATAGCGCATGGCCGGTGACTATCGCGATTTCCCGTCCGGAACGATTGACATTTTGCGACACTGGATTGATTTTTTGCGATAGTGACAGGCTGTCGTCCCGGACGCACCGCAGCGCAAAGCGGTGCGGTGCTGATCCGGGACCCCGGGTCGAAGAGTCTCCGTTGTCCACGCGTCTCGGGGTCCCGGCTCGGCGCGCACCCTCGGTGCGCTTGACCGGGACGACAGGCCATTGGAGACCCGATGCCCCGCCCCGCACCCCCAACCACCGTCGGCTTCCTTCTCATCCCCGGCTTCGCGCTGATGTCCTACGCCGCGGCGGTGGAACCGCTCCGCGCCGCCAACCACCTCAGCGGAAAGACCCTGTACCGGTGGTGGCACGCGGCGCCCGGCAAGGGGCCGGTCGCGGCCTCGAACGGCGTCGCCGTCCTCCCCGACCTTCGCCCCGGCGGCGACGCGCGCGCCGACATCGTCTTCGTCTGCGCCGGCGGCAACCCGGCAACCTTCGACGACCGCCCGACCCTGGCTTGGCTCCGCCGCCTCGCCCGCCGCGGCGTCACGCTCGGCGGCATCTCCGGCGGGCCTTACGTCCTCGCCCGCGCCGGCCTCCTCGACGGCCGCCGCGCCACGCTCCACTGGGAGCATGCCGCCGCGTTCCGCGAAGCCTTCCCCGATGTCGACGTCGTCCCCTCCCTGTTCGTCGTCGACGGCGATCGCATCACCTGCTCTGGCGGCGTCTCGGCGCTGGACATGATGGTGGCCCTTATCGCCCGCGACCATGGCCATGACCTCGCCGCCGCGGTCGGCGAGTGGTTCCTGCTCACCCACATCCGGGAAGGTATGGGGCCGCAGCGCATGGACCTCCGTCACCGCCTCGGCGTCAGCGACGAGAAGCTGCTGGCCGTCCTGCGCGCCATGGAGGCAAGCCTCGAACGGCCGCAGCCGCGCCAGTCTCTCGCCCGCATCGCCGGCGTCTCGCTCCGGCAACTCGAGCGCCTCTTTCGCGATCGCCTCGGCCGGAGCATCCACGCCCACTACCTCTCGCTCCGCCTCGGGCGCGCCCGCCAGCTCCTTCGCGAGACCTCGCTCTCCGTGCTCGACGTGGCCGTTGCCACCGGCTTCGGTTCGCCGAGTCAGTTCAGCCGCGCCTTCGCCCGCGCCTACGGCGAGCCGCCGAGCCGGGCACGCCGGCTTCAGGTCCACCCGGCGGAGGACGCGGCGGAGCGTTCTTTCCCGGAGCGCGAACCGGTCGCCCGTCGCTAGCCTTCCCCCGTCCTTTGCCGTCACCTGAGCGTCGGGTTACGCTTCGCCGACCCGCCGCTCATCGTCCGGAGGCGCTTCCTTGGCCACAGCTAGAAACCGCCGCAAGACCGCCGCAGCCGAACGCCCGCGAAAGCCGGCGGCGCCCTCGCCCTCGGCGGCGCCGGCCACCCTCGCCACCGGCTCCAACGCGCCCACCACCGGCCAGCTTTCCCTTGAAGTCTCGATCGGCCGCAAGGTGAGGAACCTCCGCCAGCGCCTCCAGCTCACCGCCGCCGAAGTCGCAGCCGAGGCCGGGCTCTCGACCGGCATGCTGTCCAAGATCGAGAACGGCGGGACCTCGGCGTCGCTCGCCACGCTCCAGGCGCTCGCCCGGGCGCTCAACGTGCCGCTCACCTCGTTCTTCGCCGATTTCGAGGAGCGCCGCGACTGCTCCTATGTCCGCGCCGGCCAGGGCGTGGTGATCGAGCGCCGCGGCACCAAGTCGGGGCACCGCTACGAGCTGCTCGGCCATTCGATCTCGGGGGACATCGTGGTCGAGCCCTATCTCATCACCCTCTCCGAGGACGCCGAGCCCTACGCCCTCTTCCAGCACGAGGGCGTCGAATTCCTCTATATGCTCACCGGCAAGGTGGTGTACCGCCACGCCGACAAGCTCTACCCGATGGCGCCCGGCGACGCCCTGTTCTTCGATGCCGGCGCGCCGCACGGGCCGGAGGAGCTCACCGAGCGGCCGATGACCTACCTGTCCATCATCATCTATCCGCGGAGCTGAAGGCGAAGGAAGCGGGCGCAGCGGCTCTGATCTGATTCCCGACAAGCTCCCGGCCCGTCCACCCGT
>DASSPO010000184.1:0-11227 GCA_035699585.1 Bauldia sp. | reverse complement strand
TACGATTCGATGGCTTCCTCGCCGTCTATCAGGAGGGTCGCGACGAGGTTCCGGTTTCCCGCCGCGGCGACGAAGATGACGACGACGGGCGTCTGCCGCCGATGAAGGCCGGCGACCCTCTGAGCGAACAGGGTATTGCGGTCGAGCAGCACTTCACCGAGCCGCCGCCGCGTTACACCGAAGCGACGCTGATCAAGAAGATGGAGGAACTCGGCATCGGCCGGCCCTCCACCTACACGGCGACGCTTTCGGTGCTCCGCGACCGGGGCTATGTGCGGATGGAGAAGAAGCAGCTTGTCCCCGAGGACAAGGGGCGCTTGGTCACGGCTTTCCTCGAGAGCTTCTTCGAGCGCTATGTCGAGTACGATTTCACGGCAGATCTCGAGGAGAAGCTCGACCAGATCTCGAACGGCGACATCTCGTGGAAGGAGGTGCTTCGCGAGTTCTGGCGGCAATTCTCGGCCGACGTAGCCGAAACCAACGACCTTCGCGTCGCCGAGGTGCTGGAAGCGCTCAACGAACTCCTCGGCCCGCACATCTTCTCGCCGCGCGCCGAAGGCGGCGATCCGCGTCAGTGCCCATCATGCGGCACCGGGCGCCTGTCGCTGAAGCTCGGCAAGTTTGGCGCCTTTGTCGGTTGCTCGAACTACCCCGAATGCCGCTACACGCGTCAGCTCGCCGTTTCGTCGGAAGACGGCAACGGCTCCGAAGTCGGCGGTGACGGCGTCCGCAATCTCGGCCAGGATCCCGAGACCGGTCTGGACGTGACCGTCCGCACCGGCCGGTTCGGCCCCTATGTCCAGCTTGGCGAGGCCAATGGCGACGGCGCGAAGCCGAAGCGCGCAAGCCTGCCGCGCGGGTGGGATGCGGCGACCATCGACCTCGCCGACGCGATCGCGCTTCTCGGCCTGCCGCGCGAGATCGGACTGCACCCTGAGACGGGGACGCCGATCACAGCCGGCATCGGCCGTTACGGACCCTTCGTCCTGCACGAGGGCACCTTCGCCAACCTCGATTCGGTCGAGGAGGTCTTTTCGGTCGGCATCAATCGCGCGGTTTCGCTCCTGGCGGAGAAGCGGGCCGGCGGCGGTCGCCGCCCCGGCGCGCGAGGGACGCCGAAAGCGTTGAAGGCGCTCGGCGAGCACCCGACCGAAGGAGGCCCGGTCACCATCCGCGACGGGCGCTATGGACCTTACGTGAATCATGGCAAGGTGAACGCCACGCTCCCCAAGGGCATGGCTCCCGACAGCGTCAACCTGGAGACGGCGCTGGAGTTGCTTGCCGCCAAGGCCGGAAAGGGCTCGTCGAAACGGGCCCCGAAGAGGTCCGCGGCCCGGAAGAGCGCGACGAAGAAGGGCTGACGATTGGCCAAGCAGGCGCGAGCGAGGGCGAAGAAGCAGCCGGGGTCGCTCCCCTCCCGTGAAGAGGTTCTCGCCTTCATCGCCGAGCATCCAGGCAAGGCAGGCAAACGGGAGATCGCCCGCGCTTTCGGCATCAGGGGCGGCGACAAGATCGCGCTGAAGGCCATCCTTCGGGACCTGTCCGAGCAGGGCGAGGTCGAGTCCCTCCGCGGTCGTCTCAAGCGGCCGGGCGATTTGCCGCCGGTGACCGTCCTTGAAATCACCGCCCGGGACCGTGATGGCGAGTTCCTCGCCGAGCCTGCGGAATGGCCGGTCGAACAAGGCGACCCGCCGAAGATCGTGATCGCGCGCGGTCGCGAACAAGGGCCGGCGGCGGGAGTGGGCGACCGGGTGCTGGCGCGGATTTCGCCGGGGGTCGACGGTGCCGACTTCACGGCCCGAATCATCAAGCTCCTCGCCCGGAAACCGACCGTGACCTACGGGGTCGTGCGGAAGACGGCGGCAGGAGCGCAGGTCGAGCCCGTCGACCGAAAGCAGCGGGTGCTGACGATACCCGCCGACGCGCTCAAGGGCGCTCGGGAGGGCGACCTCGTCGCGGTGCGGGTGACACGAGCCGCCGCCCGCGGCCCGGATCGCGCCGCGGTCGATGAGGTCATTGGCTCGATGAAGGACGAGAAGGCGGTCAGCCTCATCGCCATCCTCGCCCACGGCATCCCGCACGTGTTCCCACCGGAGGCGCTCGCCGAGGCAGCCGCCGCGAAGGATGCGCCGCTCAGGGGACGCGAGGACTGGCGTGAGATGCCGCTCCTGACTATCGATCCGGCCGACGCCAAGGACCACGACGACGCGGTCCACGCCGAGCCGGATCCGGACAAGGCCAACCCGGGCGGCTTCATCGTCACGGTCGCCATTGCCGACGTCGGCTGGTACGTCCGCCCCGGCTCGGCGCTCGACCGCGAGGCGCTCCGTCGCGGCAACTCCGTGTACTTCCCCGATCGCGTTGTGCCGATGCTGCCGGAGCGCATCTCCAATGACCTCTGTTCGCTCCGCGAGAACCAGGACCGGCCGGCCCTTGCGGTCCGGATGGTGTTTGCCGCCGACGGGCGCAAGAGGAGCCACCGCTTCCATCGCATCATGATGCGCTCGGCGGCCAAGTTGTCGTATCGCCAGGCCCAGGACGCCTTTGACGGGCGCCCCGTCGCGGCCGACGAGCGGGTCAGGGATGCGCTCGCCGTGCTCTGGCGCGCCTACGAGGCGCTTCGGCGCGGCCGCGAAGGGCGCGATCCGCTCGAGCTCGACATCCCCGAACGCAAGGTGATGCTCAAGTCCGACGGCTCCATCGACCGCATCGTCGTCCCGGAGCGGCTCGATTCGCATCGCCTGATCGAGGAGTTCATGATCCAGGCGAATGTCGCGGCGGCGGAGACGCTCGAGGAGAAGAAGTCTCCGCTGGTTTATCGCATCCACGACACTCCGTCCCTCGCCAAGCTCGAGGCGCTCCGCGATTTCCTGAAGTCGATCGACGTGAACCTGCCCAAGAGCGGCAACCTCCGTCCTTCTCATTTCAACCGCATCCTCGAACGCGTGAAGGATACCGAGCACGGCCGGCTCATCCACGAGGTTGTGCTCCGCACGCAGGCCCAGGCCGAGTACCATCCGGAGAACATCGGCCATTTCGGCTTGAACCTCCGGCGCTATGCCCACTTCACCTCACCGATCCGCCGCTACGCGGACCTGATCGTTCACCGCGCACTGATCCGGGCACTGAAGCTCGGGGCCGGCGGGCTGCCCGAAGGCATCGAGGTGTCGCTGCCGGAAATCGCGGCCCAAATCTCGGCGGCCGAGCGGCGGGCGATGGCGGCGGAGCGCGATACCATCGACCGGCTGGTGGCGCACTGGCTCGCCGACCGGGTCGGCGCGACGTTTGCCGGCCGCATTGCCGGGGTCACCCGGGCCGGACTGTTCGTGAAGCTCGACGAGACCGGCGCCGACGGCTTCGTGCCGATGTCAACGCTCGGTTCCGACTACTTCGTCTATGACGAGGCCCGCCACGCCGTGGTCGGCCGGCGCACCGGCGAGATGCACCGCCTCGGCGACGCGGTCGAAGTCAAGCTCGTAGAGGCCGCGCCGCTTGCGGGCGCGCTCCGCTTCGAGCTCCTGTCGGAAGGTCGCGTCGTGCCGCGGAAGGAGCGGCCCGCCGAGGAGCGGAGGCAGGGTTCGAAGCCGCGACCGAGCGGACGGCGGCAGCGGCGATAGCCGCCTGGCCTTCGTTCAGGGAACCGAATCCGGGGCCATCACTTTCAGCGCGGCAAAGATGACCGGCAGCGGATTGTCGTTGGCGCTCATGGCGAAGGTCATCGAGAGAGCGAGCGCCGGGAAATAGAAGGCGCCGGAGCGGTAGCCGGCGGTGCCGCCCGAGTGTCCGATCATCTCGATACCGCCCGGCAGCACGTATTTCTCGAGGCCGAGCCCATAACCGACCCGGCCGCCTTCGCCCTCCGCCGCGACGAAGTCGGCCATCGCCTCGAGGGTCGCCGGATCCTTGAACAACCTGCCGGCGAGGAGAGCCTTGAGGAAGGTCGCGAGATCGTCCGTCGTGGTGACCAGCGCACCGCCTCCGGCCGCCCCGGCCATCGACGGGTCGATGAAGGTGAGGTCGACGACGTTGCCGCCGATCATGCCGTAGCCGTGCATGAAGGCGCCCGGGATCGAGGTATCGCCGGGTTCCGGCAGTACCGTGCCGGCGAGCCCGAGCGGCTCGATAACGCGCCTGGTCACCGCCTCGCGCCAGCTCTGTCCCGTGGTCCGTTCGATGACGAGACCAATGAGGTTGTAGTCGGTGTTGGAGTAGCGCCAGCCTTCTCCCGGCTCGAACGCCGGCGGGTGCGCCGCGGCGAGGTCGAGGAACTCTTGGACGTCCCATACCTTGGCCGGGTTGGCCGCGATCCGCCCGATCACCTCGTCGGAGAGCCATTCGGGAATGCCGCTGGTGTGGTCGAGCAGCATCCGGAGCGTGATCCGGTCGCTGTTCTTGAAGCGTGCCGCCACATCTTCCGGCAGCAACGCACTCATGGTGTCGTCGAGTGACAGTCTTCCCTCTTCCACGAGCTGGAGGGCGACCGTGGCGACGAAGGTCTTGGCGATGCTCCCGGCGCGGAACCGCGCCGCGCGGGTGAGCGGCGTGTTGGTTTCGATGTCCGCCACACCGGCCGCGACCGCGTAGGTTCCCGCCTCTGGATGGCTGACCTCGACGATCGCTCCAGGGAAGACTGTCGCGTCGCTGGCGACGACGCCGTCAAGGGCGGCCTGCAGCCGCGCCAAGCGGCTCGCCGTCTCCTGGGCCGCCGTCCCGGCTTCCGCCAGAACCAGCGCGCCAAGGAAGCTCGCAATCGACAAGATCCGGATCATGCCCCTGCCCCGAGAAGACGTGGTCGCCTGAAGACTAGCAGCCGACGCCGCACCTCGCCATGAGCCCCGGTTCCGCCGTCCGTCATTCCGACAGTGGCGCTTGCTGTACTTTCTTCGCTCAGCGGCAGTTCGGAACGTTGAGGTGGACCATGAGCGTCGCTCGCTTCAAGGTTCAGTGTCGGCCCAAGAAACGAACCGCTGTTCGCCGCGTTCGGGGAGGCCGTTGCCGAAAGCCGATAGGAGGCCCCGCAGCCGCGACAACTTGGGCAACCGTTCGCGGCTTGCGTGGCAACGGACCTACCCCTACGTTCCGGTCATCATGAACGTCCCCCAAAGTCCGGTCACGTGGCCGTCCTCGGCCGAGTTGAACCAGCTCGGCTTGCCGAAGCGTTCGTCCTGGCGCGCCATGTGGCGCGGGTTCCTCTGCCGCTGCCCGAGCTGCGGCAAGGGCGCCATGTTTCGCGGCTACCTGAAGCCGGTCCTGACTTGTGCAGTCTGCGGCGAGGACCTCAGCCACCAGCGCGCGGACGATGCCCCGCCGTATTTCACCATCGTCGTCGTCGGACACATAGTCGTCCCGATCATGACGACGGTCTTCCTCATGACCGAGCTCTCGGTGATGGCGCATCTTGCAATCTGGCTGCCACTCACGCTGGTCATGACGCTGGCCCTGCTCAGACCGATCAAGGGCGCGCTGATCGGGCTCCAATGGGCGCTCTACATGCACGGCTTCGATACCCGGAGCGACCCGGACGGCATGCCGGAAGGGTTCCTGCGGCGCGAGCCGGGCTGAGCCATTTCCACTAGCGGAGGCTTGGACGGCGTACCGTCGCGAGCCTGCCTGTGATCCCGGTCACTCGACGGCCGCGCGTGGTATACCTTAGCGTCAAAGGTCCTGCATCAAGCTGGATGACGGCCATGTCGGAAGTGTCGAGGCGCGTGAGCGCGGCGGAAGCATCATTTGCGCCGGTTGCGGATTTCTATTTCCGGTCCCGCTATGCCGACCGGCGATTCGAACCGGGCGTTGCCGATTTCACCTTCGGCAATCCGCAGGAAATGCCGCTCCCCGGCTTCGTCTCCGCGCTTCGGGAGGCGGCGGTGCCTCACGACAAGAACTGGTTCGCCTACAAGACCAGCGAAGACGAACCCCGCGCTTTCCTTGCCGAACACGTCGGCCGCGAACTCGGCCTTTCCTTCGAGCCGGAGGACTTCGCCCTCACCGCGGGGGCCTTCGCGGCGATCGCGATCGCCGCTCGCATGGTGCTCGACGCCGGCGATGAAGCGATCATCTCCGAGCCGGCGTGGTTCTGTTACGAGCCGATCCTCTATGCCGCCGACGCCGTCCCCCGCAAAGTGAGGCTCAAGGAGCCGGATTTCGATCTCGATCTCGCTGCGATCGACGCCGCGATCACGCCGAAGACGCGGCTCGTCATCGTCAATACGCCGCACAATCCCACCGGCCGCATCTATGGCCGCACCGTGCTCACCGAGCTTGCCGATCTCCTCGACCGCGCATCGGCGCGGATCGGGCGGCGCATTTTCCTCCTCTCCGACGAGCCTTACCGCAGGCTCCGCTTCGACGGCCGCGGGTTCGTGAGTCCTGCGGCGGTATATCCGTGGACGATGATCAGCTACAGCTACGGCAAGATCCTGCTCGCGCCGGGCCAGCGCGTCGGCTACCTCGCATTCTCGCCCCTGATGCCGCCCGCGGAGCGGAAACCGCTGCGCGAGGCGACCTTCGCCGCGCAGATGGCGCTGGGGTGGAATTTCGCGAGCGCGCTGATGCAGCATGCGATCCCTGCCCTCGAGGGGCTGTCCATCGATCAGGCTGCGCTCACCCGCCGGCGCGACCGCCTCATGGCGACACTGGCGACGGCGGGGTTTGCGCCGTTGCTGCCGGAGGGGACTTTCTACCTGTTTTCGCGTTGGCCGGAGGGCGATCCCGCCATTCACCTCGACCGGCTGGCCGACCGGGATGTTTTCGTCATGCCGGGAACGATCCTCGCCGCCCCGAATCACTTCCGGATATCGCTGACGGCCTCGGATGCGATGGTCGAGAAAGCAGTGCCTGCTTTCACCGAGGTCGGGGCGATGGCGCCTCGCGGCAGGCTCCGGGCCGCCGGCTAGGTCCGGCGCTTCTTGCCGGCGGAGAGCCGGCGCCGGTTCTGCGACACGGCGCGGCGATAGCGGCGATCAACGGCAGCGGCGGCACCGGCGAGGCCGTAGCGCGGCAAGGCGGCGGCCGCGGCCAGCTGCGCGCCGGCAAGGACGGTGGCCTTCTCCGTCACCATGCGCACCGCCTCGCGCGCCGCGCCATGATCGCCATCGGCAAGGCGGAGCATGCGAAGCGTTACCACGGCTTGGCAATCGAGGAGGAATCGCGTCTGGGCGGTTATGACCGCCCACGGGTCAAGCGCGCCGAAGGCCACCGGCCGGAACTGCCTGCCGCGCTTCATGGCGTCGCCGACGCCCGTATCGCACCGATGTTGTTCATGAAAAATAACAACGCCGAGCCGGCACCAGTCGTTCCCCGGTCGAACGTCAATGTCTGGCGCCGCCCTGCTGAAAGGCCCTGATACGCTCGGCAAGAGAACGACCGCGCTCGGGTTTTTCGGCTTCGACACCCGCCTGAGCCTCGCTCGAGGGTTCGGCGGGTCGACCGGCCACCGCGTGGAACCGTGCGCCGCCGTTTCCCTTTTCGGAGCCATCGGCCCGCGTCAGGCGAAGGACGTTGTCCGCGATCTCGGCCAGGCGCTGTCGCAACTGCTCATCGGCGGCCGCGCCATCGCCGGTATTGGCCGCGGCACGCTTCAACTCCGCATTTTCGGTGAGCACAGCGGCGTGATCCGCTTCAAGGGCCGCAAGCCGCGCCTCGAGCGAGGATTTCTCCGCCTCGATCGACTCGATCGCCTTCCGCATATTGTCACCGCCGTCGGTCGTCCCAGGCGTGGCCGTCTCAAGCGCCCCGGCACGAAGGCGTGCGATCTCCTCGGTCCGGCGGACGAGGTCGGCGAGCCGTTCGGCACGTTCCGCTTCCAGCCCGGCAACCGTGGCCGCCAGCGCTTCGCGCTCGGCGCGGGACGCGGCAAGCTCCGTTTCCATTGCCCGAAGCTCGGCGCTTCGCCGTTCGAGCACAGCCAGCCGATCGCTCCGCTCCACGCCCAGTGCGGCGATCTGTGCCTCGAGGCCCTGGCTGCGCACACGTTCGGAGGCGAAAGCAGCCTTCTCCGCCTCTAGGGCCGCGACCAACTCGTCGCGGGCCGCTGCGACCTGAGCTTCGCTTGCCCTCGCGGCGGCAAGCTGGTCCTCCAGGTTTCCGATTGCCGTGTCGCGCGCGACAAGCTCGAGCCGCTGCTCCTCGGTAAGAAGGTGCGCTGCGGCGATTTCTGCCTCGAGCGCGGCAATCCGTTGACCACGCTCGGCAAGCTTGGCATCGCGCGCGGCGAGCTCCCCGCGCAGTGCCTCGATCCGGGCCTCGGACGCCTTGATGTCGTCGCCCGCTTTGGCGAGGCCCGCCTCGAGCGTGGCGATGGCGGTCGCCTTGGCGGCGAGATCCTCCGTCAGGGACGCGATCTCCGCCTTGTATCGACTTGCGGCTATCGCCTGCTGGCTGGATGTCGCCTTGAGGTCCTGCACCTCCAACTCGAGACGCCGCGCCGAAACGGCAAAGGACGCGCGGAGCTGATCCTTCTCCGCCTGGACCTCGCCGAGCGACATCGGCAGGCCGCTTTCGACCCGGGCCTTGGCGAGGCGATGCGCGCGCCGCCAGACCGCAGGGGTGAGCGCAAGCGCGATCAGACCCGCGGTGAGCAGGCCGAGGACGAAATACATGACCGCCTGAATCAACGGTCTCGACTCCACTCTCGCCGTTTGCCAGCGGCCCGCCTCGCCTGCGTTCCTGGGAATCGGGGGGTAGCGAGACCGCCTTACCCCTACATTAACCCGAAAGGCGGCGCCACCGGCAACCTCGGCGGCTTTCCGTTCGGGATGCAGATGTCAGGCGCGACCGTTTCGGTCGAGCACGAGATTGAAGGCGTCGGCAATCCGGCCGATCTGGGCCTGAACCGGATTGTCTACCTCTGGCGGCCCATCGGGTCCGAAAGCACCGTCGAGGCGTCGGACCCGCTCCTGCAGGCGAAGCGAACGGACAATCAGCGACCGGAGCCGTTCGGGAAGGGCGTCCCAGCCGGCACCGTGCGTGGCGGTGGAGAATCCCTGAAGCTTGACCTTGCCCTTCTCGATGAGGGCCTGCTCGTCGGACAATTCGCCGTCGTTGACAGCCCGCTGAAGGAGAAGCCAGGACGCGAGCTGCATCAGACGGGTGGTGAGACGCATCGATTCCGTCGCGTAGGAGAGGGCGCCTGCCCGCGTCAAGCGGCGGGATTCGCCGCGGCCTTCACCGTCGAGGTAATCAGCGGTCTCCTCGACGAGGGCCATGCCTTCCTTGAACAACGCGCGGAACCCGTCGGAGCCGGCAAGTTTCCTCGCGAACACTACCGGTTCGCGCGGCGCGTCCGGCCTTGTACTCTCTTCGGCCATCTGCCGTACACCATCAGACCAAGGTCGTCCCAAAATGGGACGCAGCCCATTTGCTTCGCAACCTCCGTGCCGCCGCTTCGCTGTGGTGTCACGGCAACAACCCGGATGCAAGACAAAAAGAGAGCCGCCTGGGAGAAGCGGCTCTCATGAAGTCTAACAGGGAGGCGTCAAACAGAGTGGACAGGAGCCACTCGAATCCAGATGACTGGATGAATTGGAGTAAACACTGATAAAGCTTAAGGAAAGGTTAACGAAGCCGCGAGGCAAAGGCGATCAACGTTTATTTTCGCTTAGCGCTTGAAAAAGGCGTCGGCTGCGGCGGCGGTGGCCCGCTTCGATTTGATCGCCTCCTCGATGCGACGGATCTCGTTCTTGAGCGATTCGATCCGCCCATCGAGTTCGCCGAGCGAGAGCGGGGCGAGATCCTCGCCGATCTCATGGACCTTCTTCTTTTTTGGGGCCGGTTCCTCGTCCGGGATCGCCATGTTGCCCTCCTGCGCGGTATCGGCGGAACGCTAGTCAATGCCGGCTGGATTGTCATGGCCCTGGCGAGCCGTTAGACCCTTGCCACCCTTCTCACAGAGGTTCCCCTTGACGACGCTCCCCGAGACCATGACCGCGATCGTGATCAAGGCGCCGGGCGGCCCGGAGGTCTTGGTCGCGGCGCAGCGTCCGGTACCCATGCCCGGCCCGGGCGAGATCCTGATCAAGGTGGGCGCCGCCGGTGTCAACCGTCCGGATATCATGCAGCGGCGCGGCCAGTACCCGCCACCCCCGGGCGCGCCCACCGAGATCCCGGGCCTCGAGGTCGCGGGAGCGGTCGCGGCGCTCGGCGACGGCGCAACGAGGTTCAGGGTAGGCGACAGGGTCTGCGCTCTCCTGCCCGGCGCAGGCTACGCCGAATATGCCAAGGTCGATGAACGGAACGCGCTGCCGGTGCCGAAGGGTTTTTCGATCGAGGAAGCGGCCGCCATTCCGGAGACTTTCTTCACCATCTGGCCCTCGATCATCGAGCGCGGCCGGCTTGCCGCGGGGGAGACGATCCTGATCCACGGCGGCGCGTCGGGCGTGGGGACGAGCGCCATACAGCTCGCGCGGGCCCTAGGGGCGCGGGTCTTTGTTACCGCCGGCAATGCGGAGAAGTGCGATGCCTGCCGCAAGCTCGGTGCCGAGGTTGCGATCAACTACAAGACCGAGGACTTCGTCGAGGTGGTGAAACGTGCAACCGACGGCCGCGGCGTTGACGTGATCCTCGACATGGTCGGCGGCGACTACGTCAACCGGAACTACGAGGCGGCCGCCGAGGAGGCCCGCATCGTGCAGATCGCCGTGCAGAAGGGAGCGCGCGCCGAGGTGGACATTCGCCGGCTGATGGTGAAGCGATTGTGGCACACGGGCTCGACCCTCCGTCCGCGCTCGGTCGAGTTCAAGGCGCGGATAGCCGAAACGCTCCTCGAAAAGGTCTGGCCGTTGTTCGAGGCGCGCAGAATCTCGCCCGTCATCGGCTCGACCTACCCGCTCGCCCGTGCTGCTGACGCGCACTTTCGCATGGACGCCGGAGACCACATCGGCCGCATCGTGCTGACGGTGGAGTGACGCGCCCGAATGCAAGCTGATATGCCGCTACCCCCATGGAGATGTGGGACCGCCGGGTCACAGTGTCCCGGGACCGGAGGCAAACTCGCATTCTCCGGGCAAATGGGCTATAGACGCGCTCGGCCACGTCGAGGAAATTCCTTGGACAATGCTTGCCAAGACGAAAAGTGAACGAAGCGGCCCGTGGGCCGTCATCCGACGACTGGCGAAAGACTACGGCCGCAAACATCTGTTGGGCTACGCGCTCGGCACGTTCCTGATGATGCTCGTCGCGGGGACGACGGCATTGAGCGCCTGGATCATCAGCGACGTGGTCGACCAGG
>DASSPO010000183.1:0-2416 GCA_035699585.1 Bauldia sp. | reverse complement strand
CGGTCAGCTCGATCCGCTCGGTCACGACAGCATCCCACGGGTCACCGGCACGACGACCGGGATCTCGAGGAAGAAGGAGAGATGTCGTGGCGGGATGAGGTCGGATCGGACGACATCCAGGATGACGCTCCCGGCGCCGAGGCTGGCGGTCGCCTCGGGCGCGATCGCCAGCTCGAGCACGGTGTCCGATACTCGCAGGAGTCCGCCATTGGCGGTGGTGAGCAACGTGATTGCCGACGCGGCCGAGACCCTGGCCCGGATCTCCGCCACGAAGACCGCTCCCTCCGGGAAGAGCGCAGCGTCCGCCTCGATCTGGAGCCGGTAGGGATAGCCGGCAACGATGGCGGGTCCGTCAATGATCGCGACGCTCACTGGTGCAGTGTCCTGCTACGGCGTCCTGCCGGTGCGGTAATCCTCGATCCGCGCGGTCCGGGCCCGCCAGGCGAGCACGATGACGACCGCAAAGATCGCGATTCCGATCCATGGCAGGAACGGCGCCACAAACTCCGTCAGGTTGAGAAGGCCGATGGCGCGCTCTGTCATGTCCTTAGCCTGCTCTGCCGCCTCGATGGCCGGCGCAATGGCCGCACCGGCGATGGTGATGGTCCCAGCAATGCCGGTCGCGATCTGGGCATTCGCCGCGCTGACGATGCGCGAGGCCTGCGGCTTGCCGCTTGCCCGCTCGGGGGCGATCACCCGCGGTGGTGCCTTCTCAAGCGCGGTGGTGAAGGCGACATCGATGTCGGGCGTCAAGGGCAGACCGTTATCCGCCTTGAAGGCAAGGATGGCGGCGCGGGTGCGGGGACCGAACAGTCCGTCGATAGCGCCGACCTCGTGGTAGCCGAGATCCTCCAGTGTCTGCTGGATGACACGGAGCGAAGGCTTCGCACTGGACCGCACTCCGATGGGGCGCCGAATGCCGAGAAGGCGGCTGCGCGGGTAGCGGGCGATGGTGACGCCATTGGACTGGTTGCCGCCCAGCACCTCGATCTGAGTGGCGGTCGCCTTGATGAAGAAGGCGACATGCCCCTGCCAGGACGAGGAACCGCGCTCGAACACCACGATATCGCCCTCGCGGGCGTCGGTGACTGCGACGGGCTCGCCGAACGTGAGGTACGAGCGGGCATTGAGCGCGCGCGTCGACCGGATGCCCGCCTTTTCCAGGCAGTGACCGACGAAGGCGGCGCACCAGGCGGTCTCGTCGTGTTCGACCCAGTCGTGACCGACCGAGGCATACATCTCCATGATCTTCGGGTTGTCGCGCGGCCCGGCGATCTCCTTGATGCCCAGGTAGCTCTTGGCGATGTCGAAAGCGGTCATGCAAATGGTCTCCCGCGCCGGAAGGCGGGTGCCCGCCGGCGTCTTGCTGGTGTTGAGGGGGGAATGGCTGGTGGTGCTTCCCGCGCAGAGACGCGGGATGAGGGTCCGCCGGCTACGACGGAAGCTTGGTCAGGCGTTCGAGGACGAAGTCGTAGAGCTTGTCGATCTTGCCCTCGAGGCTGTCGAAATGCCGGGCGATGGAGGGATGATCGATCCGGGCGATATCGAGCTCGAGCATTCCCACCCGGGCGCGGATGTCCTGAATGTCCGACTTGATCGTCGAGATGTCCCTTCCGAACTGGGCGTGACGATCCGGCACGAACGCCTCCCAGAGCTTGACGATCGCAAGGACGGCGCCGGCAAGGGCGCCAACACCGATGATGAAGGTGACCACCATCGGCAGGTTCACCGTCCAATCATTGCCCATGGTGCGGGTCCTCCTATCGCTGGTCGGCACCTGCACCCTGATGCGGCTGCCGGAGTTCGAGTTCGGTGATGAATCCGCCGCCGCGTGAGTACCGGTGGGTGAGGGCTTCGATCCGGTAGGCACCGTCGATGCCGGGGCGCGCCCCAGCAACGGTGCAGAGTCCGTCGGGAATGGCGGCCGTATCGCCCTCGATGGTGACAGAGCCTTCGCCGGCATCGCGCTCGCTGGTCGCCCTGTTGGCTGCCGCCTGCTCGCCGGCTTCCCCCTCATTGGCCAGGCTGTAACGATGGTCGTGGCGCGCCTCGCCGCCGAGGCTGGTCGGCTCCTCGGTCTCCTTCCAGGCCGCTTCCGCGGGGTCGTACCAGCGCGCCCGAACCTTGCCGTATTGAGCGCGACCGAGGGCCGGGGCGATGTCCCAGGCATGGAGGTTCCGCCCCGCGACCGCCGCGACCGAGGCGAGGTAGAGGGCGCCGCGCCTGCTCATGGTCGCCGTCGCGCCCTGGATGCGGAAGTTGCCGCCGATCTCGCGGGCGAGACGCTCGCCCATGTGGATGAAGCTCTCGTCGCGCATCTCGAAGTAGGTGCGGGTGATGCCGGCGAGCACGGGGTCGACCGCGACCTCGGCGATACCGGCGGAGCTGCCCGCCTCCTTCAGGATGTCCTCTACGG
>DASSPO010000182.1:0-2092 GCA_035699585.1 Bauldia sp. | reverse complement strand
CATGCTTGTAGAAATAGCTGATCCGGCTGATCGCCTTCACGATGTCGGTCGACTTGTCCATGACGATGACCGCCGCCGTGCCGAGGCCCGAGCCGAGCTCCTTCAGCCCATCGAAGTCCATCGGCGCATCGGCGATCTCGGCGGCCGGCACCAGCGGCACCGACGATCCGCCCGGGATCACCGCCAGCAGATTGTCCCAGCCGCCGCGAATGCCGCCGGCGTGGAGGTCGATGAGCTCGCGGAAGCTGATCGACATCGTTTCCTCGACGACGCAGGGCTTGTTCACATGGCCGCTGATCTGGAAGAGCTTGGTGCCTTCGTTCTTCTCGCGGCCGAAGCTGGCGAACCAGGTCGGGCCCCGCCGCAGGATCGTGGGCACGACGGCGATGCTCTCGACATTGTTGACCGTCGTCGGGCAGCCGTAGAGGCCGGCGCCGGCCGGGAACGGGGGCTTCAAACGCGGCTTACCCTGCTTGCCCTCCAGGCTTTCGAGCATCGCCGTTTCTTCGCCGCAGATGTAGGCGCCGGCGCCGCGGTGAACGAACAGGTCGAAGTGGTAGCCCGAACCGGCGGCATTCTTGCCGAGCAGGCCGGCGGCATAGGCTTCGGCCACCGCCTTCTCGAGCGCCTGGCATTCGCGGATGAACTCACCGCGGATGTAGATGTAGCCGACCCGTGCCCGCATCGCGAAACCGGCGATCAGTGACCCTTCGATCAATTTGTGCGGATCGTGCCGAATGATCTCGCGGTCCTTGCACGACCCGGGCTCGGATTCGTCGGCGTTGACGACCAGGAAGTTGGGCCGGCCGGGCTTGGGCTCCTTGGGCATGAAGCTCCACTTCATGCCGGTCGGGAAGCCGGCGCCGCCGCGCCCGCGCAGCCCGCTTTCCTTGACTGCGTCGATGATCGCGTCCGGTCCGGAAGCCATCAACTTCTTGGTGTCATCCCAGTCGCCGCGCGCCTGCGCCGCCTTCAAATCGGGTGACTGGAAGCCGTAGACGTTGGTGAAGATGCGGTCCTTGTCCGCCAGCGGGGAGGTGCTGCCCATCAGACGCCGAACCCCCCGGTCATGAAGTAGAACAGGACCAGGATGATCACGCCCAGCACGACGAACTTCACCATGCCGGCGATGAACTTGAACACCACGAAGGCGGCGACCAAAGCGAGGATGACGGCGAGGATTTCCATCAGGGCAGCCGCTTCGTGTCGTTGCCGAGCAGTTTCATGCCGCCCCAGACCAGCAGGCCGACCGCGGCGACCGTGATCGCGATGCTCAGCAGGCCCTTGAAGATCTTCCAGGCGAGGATGACCAGAAGGATGGCCACGATGATCTTGACGACGTCTTTCATCAGATCCTCCCCGAAACGGGGAGGTGGCAGTCCGAAGGACTGACGGAGGGGGCCCGCGCCTCCGCCACTCCGACGTCGGGCCCCCTCCACCACTTCGTGGTCCCCCTCCCCGTCCCGGGGAGGAATTTCATCGCACCCATCACCATTGCCCCCGGTAATCGTAATTGCGCTCGGCCATTTTCTTGAGGGTGGTGGGCCCGCCCTCCGGACAGCTTGTCTGGCGGTCGATCTGCGGGCCCGGCCTGGGCGTCTTGCCGAAGGCCAGCGCGTCGAGAATCGCCCCCATGCTCTCCTCGGTCAGATCCTCGTAATTGTCGTCGTTGATCTGGACCATCGGCGCGTTGGCGCAGGCGCCGAGGCATTCGACCTCGCTGAGCGTGAACAGGCCGTCGTCGGTCGTGCGGCCCTTCTTCATGCCGCGTGCCTTGCAGGCGGCGATAAGGTTCTCGGCGCCGCGCAGCATGCACGGCGTCGTCCCGCACACCTGGACGTGATATTTGCCGACCGGCGCCAGGTTGAACATCGTGTAGAAGGTCGCGACCTCGAGCACCCGGACATAAGGCATGTCGAGCTCTCGGGCGACGAACTCCATCACCGGGATCGGCAGCCAGCCCTGCGTCCCCGTTTCGGCCCCGACCTGCCGCTGGGCGAGGTCGAGGAAGGGGATCGACGCCGACATCTGCCGGCCTTCGGGATAGCGCGCGACGATCTCCCTGGCGCGCCTGGCATTCGCCTCGGTCCAG
>DASSPO010000181.1:0-10323 GCA_035699585.1 Bauldia sp. | reverse complement strand
GATCTGGTGGACCCGATGTGGCCGGACGACGTTCTTGACCAGATCGCCGCCGAACTGCGGGGCGTGCCCGACCGCTATGGCCTCACCATCCACAGCGCCTTCATCGGCCTCGCCCACTACACCTATAATCAGCTGCTTCATCCTCGCTTTCCGGTACGGGATGCGGCGGAGACCTGGCTCGAGCGTGCCTACCGCTTCGCCGCTGCCGCGGGCATTCCTCGCGTCGGCGGCCCGCTCGGCGCAGTCGCTGCGCGGCGCGACGGGACGGAGCCGGACAGCATCGCCGAAGCGGACTATGCCGATCTTATCGAGCGCATGGGGCGCCTCGCGA
This sequence comes from Bauldia sp., assembly GCA_035699585.1. Classification (GTDB taxonomy): domain Bacteria; phylum Pseudomonadota; class Alphaproteobacteria; order Rhizobiales; family Kaistiaceae; genus Bauldia. The sequence continues at coordinate 9,992 of DASSPO010000181.1, read as the reverse complement.
GGGCGGCGAAGAAGCACGGCCTCGCCGAACTCTACGTCGAGCCGACCCCGCTCCGGCGGGAATGGCCGTGGACCCCCGATCAGGCGCGGCGCATGCTCGCCGATCTCACGGCCTCGGAGGTTCCGTGGAAACTCTGCGTGGATTGGGGGCACGCCTTGTTCGAGCCGGTCTACGGCGGCTACCGTGCCCGAATGGAGCCGTGGATCGAGGCGCTTGGCGGCGAAATCGGCGTGTTCCACATCCAGCAGACCGACGGCCGTTACGACCGCCATTGGGACTTCACCGAGGCGGGCGCGGTCGATCCGGTGGCGGCAGCTTCCCTTCTCCGCCGTCACGGTCTTGCCGATCGGCCGGTTTTCCTGGAAGTCTTCTACCCGTTCGAGCGGGACGATCGATCCGTGCTCGACGCCGTCAAGTCGTCCGCGACTGCCCTGAGGAGCGCTTTCTCGTGAGCGACGGTTCCGCCGTGGAGGACCATTCGGCCGCATCCGAGAGTCTCGACAATGACCAGGACCAGGCCAAGGCGCGCGCCGCCTGGTACTACTTTGTCGGCGGCCTCACCCAGCAGGAGATAGCCGACCGGCTGGGCATGACCCGCCTCCGGGTCAACAAGCTCGTCGGCCAGGCGCGGGCCGACGGTTCGGTCAAGATCGAGATCCGATCTCCCATTGCCGAGTGCATCGAGCTCGAACAGGAGCTCGCGAGGCGGTACCGCCTCAAGGATTGCGTCGTCGTCCCTTCTGTTCCCGACAACGCCGACCAGCAGCGGGTAATCGGCGAAGCGGCCGCGATGCTCCTCGACCGCTATCTTGTCGACGGTCAGGCGATCGGTATCGGTTGGGGGCGGACGCTCCGCGCCGGATTGTCGCGACTACCGGTCCGCCGGCATGCCAGGAGCTGGGTGGTGGCGCTGATGGGCGGTCTTACCCGAGGCTCCGGTACCAACACCTTCGAGGTATCGACCGAGCTCGCCCGGCGGATCGGCGCCGAGTGCTACTACATGGCGGCGCCGATTTACTGTCCGAGCGCGGACAGCCGCCAAGTGCTCCTTACCCACTACGGCATTGCTGAAGTGATGCGTCGCGCCCGCGAGGTCGAGGTCGCCATCATGTCTTGCGGCGACCTCTCCTACCGCTCCGAGCTGATTGTCACGCAGACCGTTCAGGAGAATCTGGAAAGCTTGGTTGGCGCCGGCGCCATCGGCGACCTTCTGGGCACGTTCCTTGGCGCCGACGGCAAGCCTGTCGACCATCCGCTCAACCGGTGTGTCATGGCTGTCTCTCCTGTCGAGCTCATGAAGGTCAAGACCTCTATTCTCGCCTCGGGCGGGATGCATAAGGCGCCGGTAATTCGCGCCATCCTCGATGCGGGCTATGCTAACCGCGTGGTGACCGACGCCGCCGTGGCGCGCGCGCTGACCGGGGGCTGATGGTCCGAAACCGGGATATTGCGACCATGGGCAGCACTCTCCTCGCGATCGACGTCGGGACGCTCTCGGCGCGAGCGGGTGTGTTCGACCCCAACGGCGCCCCGCTCGGCTCGGCAAGCGCCGCCTTCGAGCTGTTGAAACCGCTCGAACACCACGCGGTCTACCGCATGGACGACATCTGGGCGGCGGTTGGCGAAGCCGTGCGCGAGGCGGTGTCGCTGTCGCGCCGCGATCCACGGGAGATTGCAGGCATCGCATTCGACGCCACGTCTTCCCTCGCAGTCTCGGCCACCGGTCCCCGCCCTCTCGACGGCGACGCCGACGTGTTCTGCTGGATGGATCATCGGGGCGAGGCCGAGGCTGCCGAGATCGACGAAACCGGTGACCGCTACCTCGACTACGTCGGCGGGTCCGTTTCGCCGGAGGTGAATCTTCCGAAGCTCCTCTGGCTGAAGCGGCGCAGGCCGGAAGCCTGGGCACGCCTCACCGGCGCCCGCGACCTCGTCGACGAGCTGGCCAGGCGGGCGACGGGGGTCGACGGGCATTCGCTCTGCGGATTCTCCTGCAAATGGCCCTACCTGCCCGGCCGAGGCGGTTGGCGTCAGGATCTCCTCAACCGGCTGGGTATCGGCGAGCTGCCCCGACTCGGAAGCCTGTCGAGGCCACCGCTGCCGGTAGGCTCGGTTCACGGGCGGCTTTCGACCGAGACCGCCGAGGCCTGGCGGCTCCCGCCCGGCGTCCCGGTCGCTGTCGGCCTGATCGACGCCGAAGCCGGCACGCTCGGTGTCATCGGCAAAGGCTATGCCGGACGCATCAACCGCACGCTCTCGATGATCTCCGGCACCTCGAACAGTTACATTGCGTTTGCGGTAGAGGAGCGCCGGATCACCGGCGTATGGGGTCCAAACCGCGACGCGGTCTTCCCCGGCTACTGGATGCACGAGGCCGGGCAGACCCTTGCCGGCGCCGCGCTCGATTCGGTGCTCACCCACCATCCCGCGGGGCCGCGTGTCGCCTCGGCCGAGAACCATATCGCGATCGCCCGCGAGATCATCGATCTTCTCGATCGGGAAGGCCCGCACCTCGCGGCCCGCCGACATATCGTCCCCGACTGGCTCGGCAACCGCTCGCCGCTCGGCGATGGCCGCACGCGGGCACTGGTTGTTGGACTCGGCGAGGAGACGAGCCGGCGGGCATTCCTGGAAGCCTACTATGCTACGGCGCGGGCGCTTGCGCTGCAGACCCGGCATATCATCGAGCACTTGAACGCCAACGGATACGAGATCGACCGCGTCGCGATCGCCGGCGGCCAGCTCAAGAATCCGCTTCTCGTCCGTCTCTACCGCGATGCGCTCGGTGCCGATCTCGTCCTCTCGGATCACCCCGAAACCGTGCTCCTCGGCACATCAATGGTGGCGTCAGTCGCCGCGGGCTGGTCGCCTGATCTATTTGCCGCGATTGATCGCATGGCGCCGGTCCAGTCTGTCGTTCCGGCCGACGCCAGCTGGCGTACGCGGCACGATCACGCCTACCGGATCTATCTCAAACTGTTCCACCTCCGGAACGAGGTCGAGGCCGAATCCCGGATGATACACGCTGCGGTCGCCGACGAGCCGGCCGTCCACACCGGATGAGCGAGGGATCGAGGAGAAATGTCTTTTCTCAGGCTAGACAACGTCTTCAAGACATTCGGTGAAGTGGTGGCGGTCGACCACGTCAGTCTCGAGGCGGAGCGCGGTGAATTCGTCGTCTTCGTCGGACCGTCCGGTTGCGGGAAGTCGACCCTCCTCCGGATGATTGCCGGGCTTGAGGAGGTCTCCGGCGGCCGGATCGAAATTGACGGCCGTGACATGACCGACGTGGCACCGGCCGAGCGCCAAGTGTCGATGGTGTTCCAGTCCTACGCGCTCTTCCCCCACATGACAGTCCGCGACAACATCGGCTTCGGCCTCAAGATGTCGCGGATGCCGAGGAGCGAAATCGAGCCGCGCGTACTTGAGGCCGCGCGCATTCTCCAGATCGAGGAACTGCTCGACCGGAAGCCGCGTCAGCTCTCCGGCGGCCAGCGCCAGCGCGTGGCGATCGGCCGCGCCATCATTCGAAAGCCGAAGCTGTTCCTGTTCGACGAGCCGCTCTCCAACCTCGACGCCGACCTCCGCACCCAGATGCGGGTCGAAATCGCTCGGCTTCACGAGAAGCTCGGAGTCACCATGGTCTACGTCACCCACGACCAGACCGAAGCCATGACGCTCGCTGACCGCATCGTGGTGATGCGCGCAGGCAGGGTGGAGCAAATCGGTTCGCCCGTCGACCTCTACGAAGCTCCCGCCAACTCCTTCGTCGCCGGCTTTATCGGATCGCCAAAGATGAACTTCGTACCGGTAACGGTTACCGCGGCCGAGGACCGCTCGCTTACCCTCGACCATCCGGCGCTGCCCTCCGGCCATGTGACGCTGGCGACGCGCCGGCCGCATGCGATCAAGACCGGCGAGATGATAACTCTGGGGATCAGGCCCGAGCACCTGACGCTCGACGGCCCGCGGGCGGTTTCCTTGAACGTTGCGGCCGAGCTGGTCGAGAATCTCGGCGGGACGTCGCAAATCTACGTCCGGACCGAGCGGGGCGAGTCCCTTGCCATTGTCGCACCAGGCCGGCAGCACATCGCCAAGGGAGAGCGGCTGTCGGTCGGGGTCGAACCGGCCCACGCCTATCTCTTCGATCGCGAAGGTCGGGCGATATGAGCGGCGGCCTGACTCCTCGCCGTGTCCGCCTCAGGTGCGCCACTGTTGCTGCCGAGAGCTGACAGGAACCATTCGCCCGAGGGCGCGTTTTCAGACCGCCGGAGGTTTCGGGCCGTTCCCGCCTTCGCGGCATTTCCTGGCTCGAATGGCAACCCAGAAGCGCGATCTCAGGACCGGACGAAGCTATTGGCAGAGCCGGCCCATGCCGCGCGTGAATCATGCACCGCTCCGTGGCGACATCCGAACCGACGTCCTCGTAGTCGGCGCCGGTATTTCGGGCGCCCTGGTGGCCGAAGCACTATCGGAAACCCATCGGGTCGTGATTGTTGACCGCCGCGGGCCAGTGCGCGGCTCCACGCCGGCGAGCACGGCGTTGGTCGAATACGAAATCGACACCCCGCTGACCCTGCTGGCCGCCAAGATCGGTCGGATCAAGGCGGAGCGGGCGTGGCGGCGTTCGGCGCTCGCCGTCCTCGCCCTCGCTGCCCGTACTCGCGATCTCGGCATCAGCGCCGACCTGCGTAAGGCCGACAACCTCTATCTCGCCGGCAACTTGCTCGATGCCGACGGCCTTGCCGTCGAGGCGGCGGCGCGGAGGCAGGCCGGGCTCGAGACGCGGTTCCTCTCGCGCAAGGAACTCAAGGCGCGCTTCGGCATCGCGCGGGCGGCCGCTTTGCTCGCCTATGACGACCTGGCCCTCGATCCGCGTCGGCTCACGGCAGGCTACCTGAACGCCGCCCTCGCCCGCGGCGCACGACTGTTTGCGCCGGCGAACGTCACCGACGTCGAAGCGTCCACGGCATCGGTGATCGCGACAACGGAAAGCGGACCGACGATCGCCTGCAAGACACTGGTCTTCGCAACGGGATACGAGTTGCCTCGCGGGGTGCCCCGAGGGCGACACCAGATCATCTCCACTTACGCCATTTGCACCAGGCCGCAGCCACGGAAGCTGTGGCCTGAGGAATGCTTCATCTGGGAGGCTGCGGAACCGTACCTCTACATGCGCTCAACCCCCGACGGCCGGGTGGTTTGCGGAGGCGAGGACGAGGACGTCGCCGACGAGACGGCTCGGGACGCGCTGATCCCCGAAAAGGCGGCGACTATTGCCCGTAAGCTCAGTCGGCTTTTCCCGCAGATCGACCCGACGCCGGAATTCGCCTGGGCAGGCGCCTTTGGTTCGACCGCGACGGGGCTCCCATCGATCGGCGCCGTCCCGGGTATGCCCAATTGCTATGCCGTGCTCGGCTTCGGCGGCAACGGCTTCACCTATAGTCGGATCGCCGCCGACATCATCGTCTGCGCGATTGAAGGACGCGCCGATCCGGACGCGGATCTCTACGCCTTCAAGGAAACACACGCGACCCGGTGATACCATGCAATGCGAGTAGACGCCGGCGACAGGCGCGACTCGTCGGCGTCGGGCGCACCCGGTCGGGCGGGAACCGCCCGCTCGATCCCGCAATCGCTCATCGTCTTGACAGAAAGTGGGGCGAGCATAGGGTCAGGCATTATCGCAGCACCGTCCCTGCCGGTTGGGGACGCGAGCACGGTACCCGCCGCCGAATAATGACCCTCGCCACCGCGCCTCAGGGCGCCGCCAGAACATCGATCCTCACCGCTAGAAGACTTGGCAAGGTGTTCGCCGACTTTGCCAAGCGGCCGTTGGCGCTGTTCGGGCTGATCGCCATCCTCGGGGTGTCGATCGCCGCTATCTTCGCACCATTGCTGGCGCCCTACCCGCCGGGCGAGCAGTTCTTCGACGGCCTCACCCTTGAAGGCGCGCCGCTACCGCCGAACGAGACATTCCTCCTCGGCACTGACCTCCTCGGGCGCGATCTCATGTCGCGGCTTCTCTACGGAGCGCGGACTTCGCTGGTGATCGGCATTGTCGCCAACGGAATCGCAGTCGTGATCGGTTCGATGGTCGGCGTTACCGCCGGGTTCTTCGGCGGCATTGTCGGCAGCGCGTTGATGCGCTTCACCGATCTGATGATGGCCTTCCCGGCACTGCTTCTAGCCATCGTGCTCGCCGCGATCTTGAGTCCAAGCCTGTGGATCGTCGTGCTGGTCATCGCCATGGTGAACTGGACGCAGATCGCGCGCATCACCTTCACCGAGACGCGATCGCTCTCTGAACGCGAATTTGTCGAGGCGGAGTGGTCGATCGGCGCCGGGCGTGCCCGTATCCTCTTCCGCCACATCCTGCCGCATCTCGTGCCGACAATGCTGGTCTGGGGCACGCTCGGCGTGGCCACCACCGTCCTCCTCGAAGCCACGCTGTCGTTCCTCGGCATCGGTGTGCAGCCGCCAACACCGAGCTGGGGCAACATCATCTTCGAGAGCCAGACCTACTTCACCTCGGCACCGTGGCTCGTGTTCATCCCCGGCGCTTGCATCGTCGTGCTCGCGCTCGGCTTCAACCTTGTCGGCGACGCGCTGCGCGACATCCTCGACCCAACCCAGAAGGGTCGCTTCTGATGGCGGCCTATCTCGCCCGCCGTTTGATCCAGGCGATCCTGATCCTTTTCGGGGTCAGTCTCGTTACCTTCTTCCTGCTCTTCGTGCTGCCGGCAGATCCCGCGCGCCAGCTTGCGGGGCGGAGCGCCACGATCGAGACGGTTGAGAGCATCCGGCATGAGCTCGGGCTGGATCGCCCGTTTCATGTGCAGTACCTGCGTTACCTCGGTGCGCTGGCGAGCGGAGACCTCGGCCGCTCCTATCAGCAGAAGACGAACGTGTCGACGCTGATCGCTGCGCGATTGCCGGCGACGCTCCTGCTGATGGTCGGGGCGATCTTCTGCGAGCTCCTGATCGGCCTCACCATGGGGATCGCGGCAGCGCTCCGGCGCGGTCGGATCACCGATCAGCTCCTGATGATCGTCTCCTTCGTCGCCGTGTCCGCTCCGCAATTCGTGGTCGGCGTCCTGCTCCTCTATGTCTTCGCGGTTAACCTCGGCTGGTTTCCGATCGGCGGCTACGGCAGTTTTGCCCACCTCGTGCTGCCTGCGCTGACACTCGGGATTCTCGGCGCCGGTTGGTATGCCCGCATGATGCGGTCGAGCATGGTCGACGTCCTCCGCCAGGACTACATGCGGACAGCGAAGGCCAAGGGCCTCAAGCCCGGCGTCGTCCTCGCCGTGCATGCCCTTCCCAATGCCATCCTGCCCATCATCGCCATGATCGGCATCGACATCGGCATCTTCATGAGCGGTATCGTGGTCGTGGAGAGCGTCTTCGGCTGGCCCGGGATCGGCCAGCTCGCCTGGCAGGCCATCCAGCAGATCGACATTCCGATCATCATGGGGGTGACGCTGGTCTCGGCTTGCGCCATCATCATCGGCAACCTGATCGCGGACCTGATCGCGCCGCTGATCGATCCGCGCATAAAGCTGCGGTGATGGGTGTTGCCATCGTTCTGGGGTGCAAAAGGAGGGGAGAGTTCCATGCGAAACCTGATGCTTGCGACCGCCACGGCCTTCGCGCTCGGCGTCTGCGCGCCGGCCTTCGCCGCCGGCGAGATCGTCATCACCTATAAGGACGACGTCTCGACGCTCGATCCTGCCATCGGCTACGACTGGCAGAACTGGTCGATCATCAAGAGCCTGTTCGACGGGCTGATGGACTACAAGCCGGGCACCACCGAGCTCGTGCCCGACCTCGCGGAGAGCTACGAGATCTCCGAGGACGGCAAGACCTTCACGTTCAAGCTCCGCCAGGGAGCGAAGTTCACCAACGGCCGCGAGGTCACCGCCGAGGACGTCAAGTACTCGATAGAACGCGTCCTTGACCCGGCGACCCAGAGCCCTGGCGCCGGCTTCTTCGGCTCGATCGACACGATCGAGGTCGTCGATCCCCATACCATCCGCTTCAACCTCAACCGCCCGGACGCCACCTTCCTCCATGTAATGGCGATCAACTTCGCCCACGTCGTACCCAAGGAGGCGGTCGAGGCGGCCGCCGGTGATTTCGGCCACAAGCCGGTCGGCAGCGGCGCGTACAAGGTCGCGGAGTGGACCCTCGGCCAGCGTCTGGTGCTTGAGAAAAACCCGGACTATTGGAAGCCCGATACGCCGAAGCTGGACAAGATCACCTTTGAGTTCGGCCAGGAACCGAACGTCGCGCTTCTCCGCCTGCAGCGCGGCGAGGTGGATGTGCTCGGGGACGGCATCCCGCCGGCTCAATTCCTTGAGGTCAAGGAAGACCCGCAATTCGCCGGGCAGATCGTCGAGGGCGGCCAGCTCCACACCGGCTACGTGACGATGAACGTCAAGACTAAGCCGTTCGACGACGTTCGTGTGCGGCGGGCAGTCAACATGGCGATCAACAAGGATCGCATCGTCCGCATCATCAACAACCGCGCGGTGCCGGCCAACCAGCCCCTGCCCCCCTCGATGCCCGGCTACATCAAGGACCTCAAGGGCTATCCCTTCGATCCGGAAGGCGCCAAGAAACTCCTGGCCGAGGCCGGATATGCTGATGGCATCGCGACCGAGCTCTACGTCTACAACACCGACCCAAACCCGCGCATCGCCCAGGCGATCCAGCAGGACCTCGCCGCGATCGGAATCAATGCCGAAATCAAGTCGCTGGCGCAGGCCAACGTCATCGCCGCCGGCGGCGACGGCTCGGCACCCATGATCTGGTCGGGGGGCATGGCCTGGATTGCCGACTTCCCCGATCCCTCCAACTTCTACGGGCCGATCCTGGGCTGCGGCGGCGCCGTGCAGGGCGGCTGGAACTGGTCGTGGTACTGCAACGAGGAGCTGGACAAGCTCGCGGCCGAGGCAGACTCGATCACCGACCCGGCGAGAGCGGCCGAACGCGAGAAGATGTGGAGCGAGATCTACCGCAAGATCGTCGAGGACGCGCCCTGGGCCCCGGTGTTCAACGAGCAGCGCTTCACCATGCGGTCCAAGCGCATGGGCGGCGACGACTCGCTCTACGTCGACCCGGTCCATATCCCCGTGCATTACGACGCCGTGACCGTCAATGAGTAGCGGCGCGCATCGCACCATCCACGAAGCGCACCATCACTTCGGGTGGGATCGTTCGATCCCGCCCGTAGCTCACATCGTCCCGGGAACGGTGCTCGAGTTCGAGTGCCCCGACGCCTCGGGCGGCCAGCTCTCGGCGAAGAGCACGCTCGCCGATGTTGCTCACTTGGACTTCGCCCGCGTCAACCCGGTCACCGGCCCGATATTCGTCGACGGCGCGCAACCGGGCGACGCGCTCAAGGTGACGCTTCACGACTTCTCGCCGTCGGGGTGGGGATGGACTGCGAACATTCCCGGTTTCGGGCTGCTCGCGGAACAGTTCACTGAGCCGGCGCTTCACATCTGGACCTACGACAAGATCGGGATGGAGCCGGCCGCCTTCTCGCCGATGGGCAAGGTGCCGCTGAAGCCCTTTCCCGGCACCATCGGCCTCGCGCCAGCGGAGCCAGGGCTTCATTCGGTGGTGCCGCCGCGCCGGGTCGGCGGCAACATGGACATCCGCGACCTCTCGGCCGGCACGGTGCTCTATCTACCGGTCGAGGTGGAGGGCGCGCTGTTCTCGATCGGCGACACCCATGCGGCGCAAGGCGACGGCGAGATCTGCGGCACGGCGATCGAAAGCCCGATGAGCGTTGTCGTCGAATTCGATCTCGTGAAAGGCGCCAACCTCGCCACTCCCCGCTTCACCACGCCGGGGCCGGTCGTCCGCCACCTCGACGGCAAGGGCTATGAGGTGACGACCGGCATCGGCCCCGATCTGATGCAGGCAGCGCGCGATGCCGCGGCCCGCATGATTGACCTCCTTTCCGCCCGGCACGGGCTCAA
>DASSPO010000180.1:0-8424 GCA_035699585.1 Bauldia sp. | reverse complement strand
GGAACCGCGGAGTTCCGCAATCCCGAGGAGGCGGCCCGCTCGCCCCTCGCCGAGCGGCTGTTCGGCGTCGACGGCGTCGGCGGCGTGTTTCTGGGCAGCGACTTCATCACCGTCACCAAGACCGACGGCGAGTGGCAGCATCTGAAGCCGGCCGTGCTTGGCGCGATCATGGAGCATTTCCTTTCCGGTATGCCGGTGATTCGCACCGAGGCGGAAGGCGGCGCCAGTGACGAATTCTATGCCGAGGAGGATGCCGAGACGGTCGCTACCATCAAGGAGCTGATCGAGACGCGCGTTCGCCCCGCGGTCGCCCAGGACGGCGGCGACATCACCTTCCAGGGCTTCCGCGACGGCGTCGTCTATCTCAACATGCGCGGCTCGTGCGCGGGGTGCCCATCCTCGACCGCCACGCTTAAACACGGCATCGAGAACCTTCTCCGCCACTTCGTTCCGGAAGTCCGCGAGATCCAGGACGTCGCGGCCTGAGCCGTCGCCCCTGCCTTACTCTACCCGACGCGGCCGGCGGGGCATGGATATCGGCGCCGGCATCGCGGAACGCCAACATCGCCGACAAGCCCCGCGCCGTCGCCGCCCTCCGCTCTGGCATAATGCCACCGTCGGCTCTATATCTCTCCTTGGCGAGTGCTGCGGGGTTTGGCAGGAGACACATATCCCCGGGGCCTTATCGATCCTTGAGGGAGCTGTCCCTGTGCGGACCCGTGGGTCCGCGTATACGGCGCCCACCTACTCTGTAGGTCTCCGGGATCGTAACCTCCACCGGCTCAGCGGCCTCGCTTTCTCCCTTCTTCCGTGATGGTCGGTCTCTAGCTTGGCGTCCAAATCCGAACTCCGGGATCAGGCGCTCAAGCGGCGCGATGCGACCGACGCGGCGTTTCGCGCCCGCGCCTCGGCGACCATCGCCGCCCGCGTGCTGCCGATCATCGCCGCGCTCGCTCCGCGCACGATCGCGGCCTACGTCGCGATGCGGAGCGAGGCCGATCCATTGCCGATCATCGAGGCCGCCCATCGGCAGGGAGCCGAGATCGGCCTGCCGGTCATCGGCCCGGGCGCGACGCTCCTCTTCCGCCGCTACGAGCCCGGGCACCGGCTGGTGCCCGGTGGTTTCGGGACGATGATTCCGGTCGAGGCGGCGCCCGTCATCGAGCCGGAGCTGTTCGTCGTTCCGGTCGTCGGCTTCGATCGGGCTGGAACCCGCCTCGGCTACGGCAAGGGCCACTACGACCGCGCCATAGGCGCCCTTCACGACCGCGGGCTCCGTCCACCGCTAGTCGGAATCGCTTTCGCCCTTCAGGAGGTCGAAATGATTCCGCACGAGCCGCATGATGTCCGGCTCGACGTGATCGTGACGGAGGACGAGATCTTGGACTTTCGCGACCAGGTGGGGAAACGATGAGGCTGCTCTTTCTTGGCGACGTGGTCGGCCGTTCGGCCCGGAACTCGGTCGCTCAACGCCTGCCCGGCATCGTCTCGGACTATCGCGTCGACTTCGTCGTGGTGAACGGCGAGAACGCCGCCGGCGGCTTCGGCATTACCGAGGAGGTCCTGCGGTCGATTCTCGGCGCCGGGGCCGACGTCGTGACCACCGGCAACCACGTCTTCGACCAGCGGGAGGCCCTCTCCTTCGCCGAGCACCAGGAACGCTTCCTGCGGCCGACCAACTACCCCGCCGGTACGCCAGGCCGCGGCGCGGGCGTCTTCCTCGCCCGGAACGGCGCGCGGGTCCTCGTGGTCAACGTCATGGGCCGGGTATTCATGGATGCCCTCGACGATCCCTTCGCCGCCGTCGACCGCGAGCTCGCCGCCTGTCCGCTCGGCGAGCAGGCCGATGCGGTGGTCGTCGACTTCCACGCCGAAGCATCGAGCGAGAAACAGGCCATGGGCCATCACGTCGATGGCCGCGCGACGCTGATGGTCGGCACCCACACCCATGTCCCCACCGCCGACCACCGCATCCTCCCCGGCGGCACCGCCTATCAGACCGACGTCGGCATGTGTGGCGACTACAACTCGGTGATCGGCATGGACAAGGAAGAGCCGCTGCGCCGCTTCCTGACCAAGATTCCCGGCGAACGATTCACGCCCGCCCAGGGGCCGGCAACGATCGCCGGCCTCGCCGTTGAAGTCGACGACACGACGGGGCTGGCCACCGCCGTTGCCCCGCTCCGCATCGGCGGAGCCCTGTCCGAGACGCTGCCGCCGTTCTGGGGATGACGCCGCTGGCCGGGAAGGTCTGCGTCGTCAGCCCGTTGCCGAAAGACATGGGCGTCGATCTCGCGGGCCGACACACCGGACGGCCGAACACGAATCGACGACGGCCCTTCCCTTCGCATATCGTAGCCCGAAACAAGGGGAGGGACGGTCGTGCCGGAACGGGGATCGAATGCGCCGCTGGCGCGCGACGCCATGGCCTACGTGCTTGCCGGAGGACGCGGCAGCCGCCTCATGGAGCTGACCGACAAGCGGGCCAAGCCCGCGGTGTTCTTTGGCGGCAAGACCCGGATCATCGACTTCGCGCTGTCGAACGCGTTGAACTCGGGCATCCGCCGGATTGCCGTCGCCACCCAGTACAAGGCCCACAGCCTGATCCGCCATCTTCAGCGCGGCTGGAACTTCCTCCGCCCCGAGCGCAACGAAAGCTTCGACATCCTGCCGGCGAGCCAGCGCGTCTCGGAGACCCAGTGGTACGAGGGAACCGCGGACGCGGTGTTCCAGAACATCGACATCATCGCGAGTTACCGTCCCCGCCACATCGTCATCCTGGCCGGCGACCACATCTACCGCATGGACTACGAGCTGATGCTGAAGCAGCACGTCGAGACCGGAGCCGACGTCACCGTCGGGTGCCTCGAAGTCCCTCGCCTGGAAGCGACCGGCTTCGGCGTGATGCATGTCGACGGCAACGACCGCATCGTCTCCTTCCTCGAGAAGCCCAAGGACCCGCCCGGCATGCCCGACAAGCCGGACATGGCGCTCGCCTCGATGGGCATCTACGTCTTCGAGACGAAGTTCCTGTTCGACCTGCTGCGCCGCGACGCGGATGATGCCAATTCGAGCCGCGACTTCGGCAAGGACCTGATCCCCTATGTCGTGAAGCACGGCAAGGCGATGGCCCACCGCTTCGCCGATTCCTGCATCCGCGCCGACGACCAGAGCGAGGCGTACTGGCGCGACGTCGGCACGGTCGACGCCTACTGGCAGGCCAATATCGACCTGACCGACGTCGTCCCCGCCCTCGACCTCTACGATCGCACCTGGCCGATCTGGACCAATGTCGAGCTGACCGCACCGGCGAAATTCGTCCACGACAAGCAGGGCCGCCGCGGCATGGCGGTGAGCTCCCTGGTTTCCGGGGGCTGCGTCGTCTCCGGCGCCTCCGTCCGCCGCTCGCTGCTCTTCACCAACGTCCGCATCAACTCCTACGCCTCATGCGAGGAGGCGGTGATCCTGCCCCACGTCGACGTCGCCCGCTCGGCGAAGCTCAGCCGCGTGGTGATCGACCGTGGCGTCCGCATTCCCGAGGGTCTGGTGGTCGGGGCGGATCCCGAGCTCGATGCCCGCCGCTTCCGCCGTACCGAGAACGGGGTCTGCCTGATCACCCAGCCGATGATCGACCGGCTCGGATGACGATGCGCGTCCTCTCCGTCGCCTCGGAGGTCTTCCCCCTGGTCAAGACCGGCGGTCTCGCCGACGTCGCCGGCGCGCTGCCCGGGGCCCTCGCCGCCCACGGCGTCGAGATGCGGGTGATGGTTCCCGGCTACCGCGAGGTGATGAAGGCCCTCGACGGCGCCAAGATCGTGAAGCGCTACAAGGACCTGTTCGGCGCGGAGGCCCGGCTCCTCGCCGGCGCCGCCGGCGGCCTTGAGCTGATCGTCCTCGACGCCCCCGCCCTCTACGACCGCCCCGGCAACCCGTATCTCGCGCCCGACGGCGCCGACTGGCCGGACAACTGGCAGCGCTTCGCCGCCCTCGGTCGCGTCGCCGCCGACCTCGGCGAGGGCGCTGTCGCGGCCTTCGTCCCCGACATGGTCCATTGCCACGACTGGCAAGCCGGCCTCGCCCCGGCCTATCTCCGCCACGCCGGGCCGAACGCGGCAAAGACCGTGGTCACCGTCCACAACATCGCCTTCCAGGGCCGCTTCCCGGCCTCGATCTTCGCGAGCCTGGGCCTGCCTTCGAGCGCCTGGAACGTCGAGGGCGTCGAGTATTTCGGCGGCGTCGGCTTCCTCAAGGCCGGCCTCCACTACGCCGATGCGATCACCACCGTGAGCCCGACCTACGCCGATGAGATCTGCACGCCCGAGGGCGGCATGGGCCTCGACGGCCTGCTCCGCGCCCGCCGGGCCGTCCTCCTCGGCATCGTCAACGGCATCGACACCGCGGTGTGGGATCCGGCGACCGACCCGCACCTCGCCGCGACCTATACCGCGACCACGCTTCCCCGCCGCGCCGTGAACAAGCGCGCCATTGAGGAAGCCTTTGCGCTTACGCCCGGCGACGGCTTCCTGTTCTGTGTCGTGAGCCGGCTCGGCTGGCAGAAGGGCATGGACATCCTTGGCGAGTGCATCGACGGCCTGGTCGCCCGCGGCGCCCGCCTTGCCGTACTCGGCTCGGGCGAGGCGGCGATCGAAGGCATGTTCCGCGCCGCCGCCGCGCGCCACCCGGGCAAGGTCGGCATCGTCACGGGCTATTCCGAGCCGTTGTCGCATCTCCTCCAGGGCGGCTCCGATTCGGTGCTCGTTCCCTCGCGCTTCGAGCCCTGCGGGCTGACCCAGTTCTATGGTCTCCGCTACGGCTGCGTGCCGCTGGTCTCGCGCGTCGGCGGGCTCGCCGATACGGTGATCGATGCCAACCTCGCCGCCCTCGACCGCGGCGTCGCCACCGGCTTCCAGTTCCTGCCCGTCGAGGCGCCGGCGCTCGACCGGGCGCTTGCCCGCGCCATCGATCTCCACCGCGACCGGAAGACCTGGCGGAAGCTCCAGCAGAACGGCATGAAGTCGGAATTGTCCTGGGACGGAAGCGCCCGGCGCTACGCCGACCTCTACCAGTCGCTCCTTGGTTGAGACGATGCGTGTGCTCGTCTGCGGCGGCGGCGTGATCGGCGTCGCGATTGCCTACTACCTGAGCCTACGCGGCGCCGCGCCGGTAGTGATCGAGCCCGCCGGCATCGCCAACGCCGCCTCCGGCAAGTCGGGCGGCTTCCTGGCGCTCGACTGGTGCGACGGAACCCGCCTCTCGGCCCTTGCCCGGCGGAGCTTCGCCCTCCATGCCGAGCTCGCCGATGTCGTGCCAGGCGGCGGCTACCGCCGGCTCACCACTTACGGCGGCTTCAGCGGCCATGGCGGTCGCCGCGACGCCGGAGCGTGGATCTCCGACCGGATCGCCATCGAACGGAAGCTCGGGACGCCCGAGACCACGGCCCAGATCGACCCCGCACCCTTCACCACCGGACTGATGAGGGCGGCCGAGGATCGTGGCGCCACGATGCGGCGAGGGGCCGTTACCGGCATTCTGCGCGAAGGGGATCGGGTCACCGGGGTTACGGTTGACGGCGATCCGCTCATGGGCGAGGCCGTGGTGATCGCCATGGGACCATGGTCGATCCTGGCCGCCGCTTGGCTGCCGCTGCCGCCGGTCTACGGGCTCAAGGGCCATAGCGTCGTCTACGATACGGGCGACGCGGTTCCGCCGGTCGCCTTGTTCCTCGAGGTCGACGAGGCGGGCGGCGGCGCCGCGTCGCCGGAGGTCTTCCCGCGGCCGAACGGCACGACGTATGTCTGTGCCATTTCGAGCGAGAGCCCGCTGCCCGTGGATCCGGCCGCGGTGGCGCCCGATCCAGGCGCCATCGACCGTCTCATCGCCATCGCCGGGAACATCTCGCCGCATTTCGATCGCGCTCGGGTGATCGCGAGTCAGGCATGCTTCCGCCCGGTGACTGCCGACGGTCTGCCGCTGATCGGCGCCGTCCCCGGCGTCGCCGGCGCCTACGTCGCCAGCGGCCACAGCGTCTGGGGCATGCTCAATGCCCCGGCGACCGGGGAGGCGATGGCCGGGCTGATCCTCGACGGCGACCCCGGCCCCGTCGATCTCGCCCCGTTCGATCCCGGACGGCTCAGGCGGTTCGACGCGGCGCGGCTCCGGACGGGGTGATCCCGCTCACGTCTCGGGGATCCACCAGTCGAGGCTGAGGCTGCCCTTCGGCGCATCCAAGGCGGCGAGCAGCTCCTTCCCCAGCGCCTTCAGGCGCAAGTCGATTCCGTAGGGCGGGTTGGCGATGAGGAGGCCGCTCCCCGCCAAAGTTGTTCCGTCGATCGGGGCGCGCAGGAACTCGACGGCCAGGGTCGGCGGATTGGCTGCGGCGAAGACAGCGCGGATCTGGGAGACTCCCACCCGGTCCTTGAGCGGATACCAGGCCGCGAACATCCCGCCGGGCCATTTCTTGAGACCTGCATTCACCCGGTCGGCGAGGCGGCGATAGGCATCGCGGTCATCCTTCTCGTAGGGCGGATCGATGAACACCAGGCCGCGCCGTGAAGGCAGGGGCACGAAAGCGTTGATCGCCTCGTAGCCGTCTCGATGGTGGACCGCGATTCGCGGGTCGCCGCGGAAGTTCCGGCGGAGCTTGGCGGCTTCTTCCTCGTGCAGTTCACAGGCGATGAGGCGGTCTCCCTCCCGAAGGAAGGCCGCGATGATCGCCGGCGACCCCGGGTAGACGCGGAGGCCGTTCGGGTTCATCGCGCGGATCAGCTCGAGATAGGCCGTTGCCCCCGGAACCTGCCTGTCGATCACCCGGCCGATGCCCTCGGCGGCCTCCCCGGTCTTCTCCGCCTCGGGCGACGTCAGGTCGTAGCGGCCCGCGCCAGCGTGGGTATCGAGCACGGTGAAAGGCTTTGGCTTTCTTCTCAGGTGTTCGAGCAGCATCACCAGCACGATGTGCTTGAACACGTCGGTGTGGCTGCCGGCATGATAGGCGTGGCGGTAGTTCATCGGGCGTCTACTTTTTTCAGCCAGGCGGGAAGCCGGCCTTTACCAAAATATGCTTAGAATGGCTCCGTCGGACGGGGCAGCGCCCGTGCGTGCGCCGGGCTGCAAGGGGCGGTGGGCATGATGCTCTCGATCATTGCCAATGGCATTGGCGGGGTCGGCATCTTCTTTGCCGGCATGTACCTCCTCGCGGAGAACCTGAAGAAGCTCACCGGAGGCCGGTTCCGGCGCACCGTCGCCGCCTGGACCCGGAGCCTCTGGGCGGGGATCCTGTGGGGCTTTGCCGCCGGCGCGGTCATGCAGAGCATGTCGGCGATCACTTTCATCATCGTCAGCATGCTCGGAAGCGGGCTCCTCACCGTTGAAAGCGGACTCGCCATCCTGCTCGGCGCCAACATCGGCGGCACCGTCCTCGTTGTCATCGCCACGCTCGACATCCACCTCTTCGTTCTCGTCGTCCTCGGCGTCGCTGGCGTGTCCTTCGCCATCGAGCGGGCCGCTCGGGCGCGCACCTTCCTGCTCGCCGTCTTCGGAGTGGGTCTCGTCTTCCTCGGGCTGTCGATGCTTCAGGAAGGCGTTGGTCCGCTCGCCTCCGAACCCTGGGTCCGCGATCTGATCGTCAGCGCCGGCTCCTCGTACCTGTTGATATTCGGGATCGCCGCGCTTCTCACCTTCATCACCCAGGCGTCCACCTCGATCGCCCTTCTCGCGATCACGCTGGCGAGCGCAGGCGTTCTCAACTTCGAACAATGCGTCATGGCGATCTACGGACTGAACGTCGGGTCGAGCGTGCTTACCTACGTCCTGTCGGGCGGGTTGACCGGTCGACTACGGCAGGTGGCGATGTTCCAGGTCGCCTTCAATTTCGTTGCCGCGTTTCTGCTCTTGCCGCTCTTTTACATCGAGGTCTACGCTCACGTCCCTCTGGTGATCGCTCTCGTCAAGCTGGTTTCGAACGACCAGTCGCTGCAGCTCGCCTACATCAACGTCATCTTCAACGTCGGCGGCGCGATCGTTCTCGCGGCGTGCATCGGACCGTCGGCCCGCCTGCTCGCGCGGCTCTATCCGCCGCCGGAGGAGGAGAACGACGCGCAGCCGCAATACATCTATGACCAGGCGGTTCAGGAGCCGGAGACCGCCCTCGACCTGGCCGCGCGCGAGCAGCAGCGCCTTGCCGGCTACCTTCCCCGCCTCCTCGACATTGCCCGGACGATGCCGAAGGACGCCGTTGCCGCAATCGCCCGCCGGCGGCAGGTGATCGACGGCCTCGCCTCGGCCATCGAGGAGTTCCTTGGCCGCCTGGGCGAGGCGCAGCTCATCCCCTCGGCCTACGAACGTCTCAACCGCGCGCTCAACGTGCAGCGCCATCTTGACGGTCTGTCCGAAACGCTCGCCGACCTCGCTCGTGCCGCGGTCGAGGCC
>DASSPO010000179.1:0-2651 GCA_035699585.1 Bauldia sp. | reverse complement strand
ATCCGCCCCCGGACGTCTCGGATGTCGTAACCGACAAGCGCCTCGCCATGCACCACGTCGAACAGGGCGTTTGCCTTAAGCAGGCTCTTCCGGTTTTCCATCCAAGTAAGGCGCGGCACAGCGGCGCCAGTCCTAGCGTCGATCAACAGACGCCATGCCACCCCATTGTCCAACCGCAGTTCGCGCCCCAGCCTCACGTTGGCGTGCAAATGATAGTACCTGGAGAGGTCAGCCAGCATCGAGGCGTCGGCAGTCGATAGGCTGCGGTACTGGGCTAGATACTGGCGCAACCCTTCTTCTGCCTGCGCCGTAACCCCAGCAGCAAGCAAGAACGCCACAAGCGCCATACCCTTAATGAGCCGCATACCCATCGGGCCCATGGTATGGCGTGTGACGAAAGTCCTCAATACAACTTTTACGGGTTCCGCCGCGTGTCCGCCGGCACGGCGGGTCGGTAGATACGATCTCGCGCTCGATACTGGCTCGGCGGTTGATAGTCGTACATGTCGACGGTTGCCGGATCCTCGGACGCGCCGCGGAAAATGAACCTGAGATACTCCGGTATCTCATGGGTCCATTTTCTCGAGGGTATCAGATTGCCCTTCGCGTCTGTCCGAGCAGCGAAGAAACGCGGATCCATATTGGCGCCGTTGAACCATCCCGACAAACCAGGTCCGACATTGTAAGCGGCCACCGCCTTAGGCCAGCTTCCACCGACGAGCCGATACAGATAGGACAGTTGCTCTGCGGCAGCATCGAACGATTGCTCACGATTGGCGAGGGAATAAGTCGCGAGTTCCTGGCTGCGTTTGGTATCCCCGCGACGGGCTGCACGATCCTTCAAGTTTTGGAGCGTATTCTTGGTCATCTGGGCATGCCCGATGGGCGTGTCCTTGTCGTCGGAGTCCATCAGTAGCTCTTTGCCGAGCTTGTCGACCTCGTTGAACTTGCCTTCTTGATAGAGAAGCCTTGCGAGGAGCTGCATTGGCACGCCGTGACGCTCGGCGGCTCGCTTGATCTCGCTGACGATATCCACGGGCTTGGTCGATTCCCAATCGTCGGGGAGCGCGCGGCGAGCCTCCGCGGCAGTGAGCTGTTGGCGTGTAAGCTCGCGGAAGGCCTGATCGCGATTGATCTTCTTTTGCACGGGCGTCATGCCGCGTTCGATCACGACCTGAGGGATTACTCCATAGTTGCGACCTGGAGGGGTCGGCGCCGGATTTGCAGCACTGCCGCCACGCGAGCCGGCCGGCGGAGCCTGAGCAACCTGGACTTCGTCGTCCGCCGTTGCCTGCTCACCACCGGCGACACGGACAATATTCGGATCGGCGCCACCGCCAGGCATCGGCCGCACACCGGGCTCGACGGCGTCCGATTGGTCCACCGCCGACAAACCTTCGCCAGCAATCGCTCCGGCGAATGGCGGCCCAGACATCGGCGACGGGTTCGCCGCATAGACAAATGAGGTGGCCGGCGGACGAAGTCCGTCACTGGGATCCGACCTATCGGAAGGAAGTGAGGATGGCAGCGAGACGAACGGCGGGCCGCCAGCGGCGCTTCCAGGAAAGAAGGGCGAGTTGGAAGGCAGCGAGACGGCCGTACCGCCCGGCTCGCCCTCGTTGAGCGTCGGCACCTTGCCGAGCCCCTTGGAAAATCCGGGATCATAGGCGAGGTACGGCGGTGGCGATCCATCGCCAACAGACGTAAAGGCCTTGGTACCGAGCTGATCGAAGGCGCCAAACGGATTACCGCCGACACCTGGATAAGGCTGAGCGGGGAGCGTTGAGGCGTCACGTATCGAGCCATCGGCGTTCATGCGAAAGCCGGGCACCCGCTCCTCCGGCGGCCTGAAATTGTGGAGACAGGCAAGTTCTGTCCTGGCTGGACGTTGAACATGGTGCCGCCGGGGAGCGCCGCGGTGCCGCGTCCCGGCGACTGGATGCGGCGGGCGTTTTCCTCCGGCTGGCAGTGGAGCGTGACGACGTTCAAGGCGCACTTGCGCTCCTTGGCGAGCGCAATGGTGCGATCCCAGTTCTCTTCGCCCCAGGCCGAGCCCTGCGAGTACCAGTTCGTCAGCACCACCGGCACCTCGGGCGGCAGATCGAGGATGCGCCGATAGGCGATCTCGCGAACCTCGCGCACCGCGTCGTAGAAGGCGGGGCTTTTGAACTCCGTCAGGGCGAAAGCGACATTGAAGACGGTGTGGTTGTCCAGAAGCTTGCCGTCGATCAGCTCGGCGAGCGCGCGGCCGATCGTCAGTTTCCCGACTCCGGGATAGCTGTTGATGTGGACGATCACGGCCGATGCTCCTCTTTCCTCGAAGGAGAGGAGCATGAGCCAGGGCTAGGCTGCCGTCATCACTCCGGCGAGCGCCGTGTAGGTCTCGGTCCAGGCCTGCTTCACCTCTGGCGTGAAGTCCGGACCGAGACCCTTCTCCAGGGTCCACAGCAAGGCCGCCCCGACGGGCGCATAGTGCGCCGCGGTCACGCCATAGCCCCTGTGACGGCTGCCGAGGTCCTTCACCGCCGGAAGGATCGTCTCGAGCTTGTGCAGGTTGGAAACGGCGGTGCCGAGCATCGTCATCAGCTTCTTCTTCTGCTCGCCGAGATCCTGCGGAAACAGCGGCCGCACCTCGGGCGCGATCTCGAACA
>DASSPO010000178.1:0-6023 GCA_035699585.1 Bauldia sp. | reverse complement strand
ACTAGGTATTCATACGGTACCGACGCCATTCCTTGCCGCTACGGTTAATCCAGTCTTGTTGCCATCAACCGCAATGAATAGTTCCCGTCATAACGTGGAATAACTGGCGAGATCTAAGTTCACCTTGCCGGCAAGACCGCTTCCAGAATTGACTGCAGAATCCAGAATGCGCCCCCGCGCCTGTTCAGGACGCGACCGCCCTATGACGGTCGGGTAGAGCCAGCGAGCGTGCTTGGACCGGTGAAGGCAGTTGACGAAAAGACAGATCGGGTGTTTAGATCGTAAGGTTGACGAACTAAAGGGTGGATCTGGTGCGTCGTGACCCGCAGACCCCCGTGCTGCGCCAGCTTTCGCTGGGCTCCGTAATGGACGCGATCATCAGCCGCGGCCCGATCTCGCGGGCTCAGATCGCCAAGGTCACCAACATCAGCAAGCAGACCGCGTCGGAGGTAATTCGCGAGCTCGAGGCGGGCGGCTGGGTCCGGGTCCACGGTCAGACACGCGGCGGCGTCGGCCGCGCGGCCGTCACCTACGAGATCCGCCCGGAGGCCGCCTATGTGGCAGGTACCGACCTCGGCGGCACCCAGCTCCGGATGGCGATCGCCGATCTTGCATGCTCCGTCGTGGCCGAGGCCTCGGAGCCGACTGATCCGCGCGGCGGGACCGCGGTGATCGACCAGATCGCCGCGCTTGCGGCGAGGCTTGCCCGCGACAACGACATCGACCACGAACGTATCCGGCTCCTGGTCGTCGGCACGCCGGGCATCCTCGACCCGGCCAGCGGGTCGATCCACGTGGCGCCGAACATCACCGGCCTCGACCGCATCGACGTCGTTCGGCTCCTCCGCGAGCGCTTCGGCATCGACGTAATCGTCGAGAACGACGTCAATGTCGGCGCGCTCGGCGAGCGCTGGCTCGGGCGTGCGAAGGACGTCGACACCTTCGTCTATATCGCGCTCGGCACCGGCCTCGGCATGGGGATCGTCTCGGAGGGTCGGATCATGCGCGGCGCCCGTGGCGGTGCCGGCGAGATCGCCAACCTGCCGCTCGGCGGCGATCCTTTCGATCCCGCCAACCGGGCGCACGGCACGCTCGAGACGGCGATCGGCTCGGCCGGGATCATAGCGCGCTATGTTGCGGCCGGCGGCAGTCCCGATGCCACGGTGCGCGACCTGTTCAGCCGGCTTGGCACCGACGAGCGCGCGCGCGCGGTCATCGACGAAACGGCCCGGCTGATGGCCCTCGCCATCGTCGCCGTGGTCGCCACTGTCGATCCGGAGATGGTGGTGCTCGGCGGCAGCATCGGTGCCCATCCCGAGTTCGTCGAGCGGGTGCGGAAGAACCTCCGCGCGCTGCTGCCGCAGCCGTTGCCAGTTGAAGCCAGCGCCCTCGGCAACCGCTCCGGCATCGCCGGGGCGCTGGCCATAGGAATCAACAACATCCACAACGCCTTGTTTGCGCCGACCTTCGCGTCAAAGGGGCTGTCGCTCCCGGCGATCGACCTGGCGGGCCTTGGGGTCGCACCTTGACGACCTCCCCGCCGATCGATCGGGACCGCGCCATCGCGACGCTTCGCGGCCTCATCCGCCGCGCGAGCGTCACCGGGGACGAGGCGAACGTCGTGGCGTTGCTCGCTGAGCGCCTCCCCGCCGCGGGCATCGGCGACGTCTCGGTGACCGACTTCCTGCCCGGCCGTCCGAACATCTGGGGTGTGCGCAGGGGCACGGGCGGTGGTCCGACCCTCATGCTCGTCGGCCATACCGACGTGGTCCACGTCCGCGGCTGGCGCGAGCGCTGGGCGGGCACGGATCGCGAGGACCCCTTTGGGGCAGCGCTTGTCGACGGCGAGGTCTGGGGACGCGGCGCGGGCGACCTCAAGGCGGGCATCGCGACGGCGATCGAAGCCGTTCACACCCTTGCCGGCACGCCGCTCAAGGGCGCCATCGTCACTGCCTTCATTGGCGACGAGGAAAGCGGGGAGCCAGGCAGCGGCAGGAGCGCGGGCATGAAGGCACTCGCTGCCGCCATCGACGCCGGAGAGGTGCCGAAACCGGACTTTGCGATCTATGTCGAGCCGACGACCCTCGACATCTACCCGGCGCAGATGGGCTTCATCATCGCCGACATCGAGGTCATCGGCCGCACCGCCTATTTCGGTACGCCGGAACTCGGCGCCGACGCGCTCAAGGCGACAAATGCAATCCTCTCCGCGCTCTGGGCGCACTCAGATGAAATCAGCAAGGAAGGCGACCATGCCCTCGTCGGCCGGTCCTTTCTGGTCGTGACCGGCATCGAGGGCGGCGGCCTGATCGCTGTCCCGGAGCGGTGCCGGATCAGTCTGATCAGGAAGCTGCGGCCGGGCGAAGACCTCGGCATCGCCCGCGACCGGATCGAGATGGTTGTGCGCGGCGCGGTGACGATCCGCGACGTGACCGTCGCCTTCTCCTATCCGGCCGGCCGCGACCACGAGGTCGGCGGCACGGCGACCGAGGTCGACCCGGGCATCGCGCCGGTGGCAATGCTCGCCGGGATGGCGCGCGCCGTTCGTCCCGACCGCGGCCGCATCGCCGGAGCACCATTCTGGTCCGAGGCGCCGTTTCTCGTCGGCCGCGGGGTGCCGACGGTTTACTTCGCGCCCGGCGACATTCGCATCTGCCACTCGCTCGAGGAGCGCGTGCCGGTCGCAGAGTATTTCGACGGCATCGCGATCCTCGCCGGGTTCATCGCACGCTACGTGGGCGTGGCGGATGAAGTGAAGTCACAAGCAGAGCAAAAGGGAGACTGGACATGAGACCGCGGGTTGGAATGGGACTGACGGCACTGACGCTCCTGATGGGACTCTCCACCGCCACCATGGCCCAGACGGTCGGGCCGGGCGGCGAACAGCCGACGCCGTCGAAGGACGTGACGCTGACCGACGCCGAGGTCGCACAGATCAAGGAGAAGAAGGCGACCGCCGCCCTTCTCTGGCACACCTCGTCCGATTTCGTGAACGCCGTCACCGCCGGCGCGAAGGACGAGTTTGCTCGCCTCGGCATCGAGGTCGTGGCGGAGACCGATGCCGGCTTCGACTCGGCCAAGCAGATGAGCGACATCGAGACGGTGCTCGCCAAGAACCCGAGCATCATCCTCGCGCTGCCGCTCGATCCAACGACCTCGGCGCAGGCCTTCAAACCAGCCGTCGACGCAGGCGTGAAGATCGTGCTCCTCTCGAACGTTCCCGCTGGCTACGTGCAGGGCAAGGACTATGTCGGCATCGTCACCGACGATCTCTACCAGATGGGCAAGCAGGCGGCGGACGCCCTCGCCGCCTCGATCGGCGGCAAGGGCACGGTCGCCTGGATCTTCCACGACGCGCAGTACTACGTCACCAACCAGCGCGACAATGCCTTCAAGGCAACCATCGAGAAGGACTATCCGGAGATCGAGATCGTGGCCGAGTCCGGCCTCGCCGACCCGGCCCGGGCCGAGGAGATCGCGAATGCGCTCATCACCAAGAACCCGGACCTCGACGGCATCTACGTGCCATGGGCTGAGCCGGCGGAAGGCGTGCTCGCGGCGCTTCGCGCGGCCGGCAACACCCACACCAAAATCGTGACGCTCGACCTTTCCGAGCCGATCGGCCTCGACATGGTCAAGGGCGGCAACGTCGTGGCGATCACGGCGGACGAGGCCTACGAGCTCGGCCGTACCATGGCGACCGTCGGCGCCTACGGACTGATTGACAAGCCGGCGCCGGCCTTCTCCGTCGCGCCCGCGATCACCGTCACCAAGGACAACGTAGTCGAAGGCTGGAAGCGGTCGCTCAACCGCGAGCCGCCCCAGACCATCCTCGACGCAATCAAATAGCGTCGCGCCGGGCGGCGCCGGCGGCTCCGGCCGCCCGCGCCGCACAAGCAAGACCGAACCGAAGGGAGAGAACCATGAGCAACCGCATTGGAAGCGCGTTCGTTGCCGTTGCCCTGATGACCGCCTCCGTCACGCTCGCTGTGGCCGGGACGACCACCGGCCCGAATGGCGAGAGCGCGACCCCCGCCTCCGCCGTGACGCTAACGCCGGAGCAGGAGGCCAAGATCCGGGCCGCCGGCTACACTGCCGGCCTCGCCTGGCACACGCCGTCGGACTACACCGCCGCCGTCGACCGTGGCGCCAAGGACGAGTTCGCCCGCCTTGGGATCGAGGTGATCGCCGAGACCGACGCCGGCTTCGACGCGGCCAAGCAGAAGAACGATGTCGAGACGATCATGGCGAAGTCGCCGACCATTCTCCTGTCGCTTCCCGTCGATCCCGACACCGCCGCCGAGGTCTACCGACCGGCGCTCGAGGCCGGCACCATTGTCGCCTTCGTCGACAACGCGCCGAAGGGGTTCGTCCAGGGCAAGGACTACGTCACCATCGTCTCCGACGACCTGTTCCAGATGGGCGAGAAGGCGGCCGACGCGATGGCTGCCGCGATCGGCGGCAAGGGCAAGGTCGGCTACCTTTTCCACGATGCCAACTTCTACGTTACCAACCAGCGCGACCGCGCCTTCAAGGAGACGATCGAGACCAGGTATCCGGATATAGAGATCGTCGCCGAGATGGGGCTGGCGGACCCGGCCAAGGCCGAAGACGTCATCAATGCCTTCATGCTCAAGAACCCCGACCTCGATGCGGTTTATGTGACCTGGGCCGAACCGGCCGAGTTCGTGCTCGCCGCGCTCCGCAACAACGGCAACACGCACACCAAGATCGTCACCCTCGACCTTTCGGAGCCGCTGGCGCTCGACATGGTCAAGGGCGGCAACGTCGCCGCGATCGTGGCCGACGAGGCCTACATGATCGGCCAGACCCTTGCCCGCGCCGCGGCAGCCTCGCTGGTCGGCGTGAAACTCGAGCCGTTTTATGCGGTCGACGCGCTGGCGGTGACCAAGGACAATGTCAAGGAGGGCTGGTTCCAGTCGCTCCATCGCGAGCCGCCGGCTTCGCTCACAGGAGGCTAAGGCCATGGCGGGGAAGCTGACGCAGCTCAGGGCGATCGATCCGAGCCGTTACATCGTCTATGTCGGCTTCGTGCTGATCCTGATCGGCTTCTCGATCGTGCTGCGCGACGACGGCTTCCTCACCACGCGGAACCTTCTCAATATCGTCCAGCAGACCACGCCGATCACCGTCATGGCGGTCGGCATGGTCTTCGTGCTCACGGCGGGCGAGATCGACCTCTCCATCGGGCCGATCGTCGCGGTTTCGGCGCTTCTCTCCGCGCTCGTTCTCCGAGACAGCTTCTGGTTCCTCGGTGCCGGGGCCGGGCTCGCCGCGGGCGCGGCCATCGGTGCCGTCAACGGGCTGCTCGTTGCCTACATGCGGCTGCCGTCGTTCCTCGTCACGCTTGCCACGATGGGCTTCCTCGCCGGCGTGGCGCGCTGGATCACCGACCTCCAGTCGGTGCCGATCACCAATGACGCCTTCAACAACATCTTCGGCGCGGGCAGCCTGTTCGGCATCCCGTCGCTCGTGCTGTGGACGGTCGGCATCGTGCTCCTGGGCCATTTCTTCTACCGTGAGACGCGTTACGGCGCCCACGTCCATGCTATCGGCGACAGCCCGCAGAGCGCGCGCGCCGTGGGCATCAAGGTCGACCGGGTGCGCTTTTCGGTCATGGTGCTGTCCGGCGCCGCGGCCGGCCTCGCCGGCCTCCTCTATGCGGGCCGCCTCCATGGCGCGCGCTACACTCTCGGGGAGACCGACCTGCTCACGGTCATTGCCGCGGTTATCGTCGGCGGCACGCGGCTCAATGGCGGGGTCGGCACCGTCTTTGGCGCGCTCATCGGTTCGCTGCTGATGGGCCTCCTCAACAACGGCCTGATCCTCATGGGCCTCAGCGTCTCCGAACAGCTGATGGTCCGCGGCCTGATCATCCTCGCCGCCATCGCGCTCACTCTCCGCGAAGTCCGGCGATAGGGAGACCGACAACGATGTTCCTTGACCCCATCCGCCGCCGCAATCCGCGTCTCGTCGAGGCGGCGATCAGCCTCCACCAGGCG